>NZ_JAXXXI010000030.1:0-98656 GCF_037359455.1 Suilimivivens sp. | reverse complement strand
ACTCTTTAACCTTTACTGCACGGAAATCTGACTTGCTGAATGTATCAAAATCAACAAATTCCTCAAATAAAGGCTCTACCTTTACCTTAGAAAAATCAATCTTTTCAGACTCAGTTTTTACATTTTTTTCAGGTGCTTCAGAAGCTGTATTATTTACATCATTTTTCTTATTTACACCATCTAAGGACTTCATTGTCGGGAACAACAATACATCGCGGATCGCCTGACTGTCTGTAAGCAGCATTACCAGCCGGTCAATACCATAGCCAATACCACCTGTCGGAGGCATACCGATGCTCAGTGCATTCAGGAAGTCCTCATCGGTATGGTTTGCTTCCTCATCACCGGCTTCAAATGCAGCATCCTGAGCAGCGAAACGCTCTCTCTGGTCGATAGGATCGTTCAGCTCGGAATACGCATTACACATTTCCCATGTATTAATAAATAACTCGAAACGTTCTACCTTATTCGGGTCATCCGGTCTCTTCTTGGTCAGAGGAGAAATAGCAAGTGGATGGTCAGTCACAAAGGTAGGCTGGATCAGGTTCTTTTCACAGTATTCTTCGAAGAACAGGTTTACGATATCGCCCTTGGTATGACGATCCTCAAATTCAATGTGGTGCTCTCTGGCAAGTGCCTTGGCCTCTTCGTCTGTTGCTACCGCATCAAAGTCAACACCTGCATATTTCTTAATGCAGTCTGTCATGGTGATACGTTCAAACGGCTTGCCGAAATCCAGCTCAATACCATTATATTCAAACTTTGTTGTCCCAAGGACTGCCTCAGCCAGATAACGGAACATGGACTCGGTAAGCTCCATCATTCCTTCGTAATCTGTATATGCCTGATACAATTCCATTAATGTAAATTCCGGATTGTGTCTGGTATCAACACCCTCGTTACGGAAAACACGGCCGATTTCATATACTCTCTCAAGACCGCCAACGATCAGTCTCTTCAGATATAATTCCAGTGAGATACGAAGCTTTACATCCTCATCCAGTGCATTGTAATGGGTATCAAACGGTCTTGCAGCCGCACCACCGGCATTGGATACCAGCATCGGAGTTTCCACTTCCATGAAGTTTCTGCCATCCAGGAATTTACGGATCTCCTTGATGATCCTGGAGCGCTTGATGAATACCTCCTTACTGTCGGCATTCATGATCAGATCCACATATCTCTGACGATAACGGGTGTCGGTATCAGTCAGACCGTGGAACTTCTCCGGCAGGATCTGCAGGCTCTTGCTGAGCATGGTCATTTCCACAGCATGAATGGAGATCTCGCCGGTCTTCGTACGGAAAACATATCCCTTAATACCATAAATATCACCAATGTCAGATTTCTTGAAATCTGCATAGGATTCTTCGCCGATGGCATCCTTTGCCACATAAACCTGGATTGTTCCCTTCAGATCCTGGATATTGCAGAAAGAGGCCTTACCCATAACACGCTTGAACATCATACGTCCCGCAATGGATACCATGATGGGCTCTGCATCCATGATGGCTCTTCTCTCATTATAATCTGCATTCAGGACTTCCCTGGCCTGTACTTCATCCATGCCCTCTACGCTGGGAGTCACATGGCCTGCCAGAAGCTTTTCCTCATGCGCTGTATATAATTCCTTCGCTTCATCAGTATGATGCGTCTGGTCAAATTTGGTGATCTTAAACGGATCCTTGCCTGCCTCCTGCAAAGCTGCAAGCTTCTCTCTACGAACCTTCAGAAGCTGATTTACGTCCTGCTCCTGCTGTGGTTGATTATTCTGCTGTGTAGCCACAATAACTTCCTCCTTAGTTGGAACGCTGGATCTCAAGTACCTTGTACTTCAGGATACCTGCCTGCGTTTCTACCTCTACAATATCTCCGGTCTTTCTGCCAAGCAGAGCCTTACCGACAGGAGACTCATTGGAGATCTTACCCTTTAAGCTGTTTGCCTCTGTGGAACCAACGATCTTGTAATCCAGCTCCTCATTATATTCCATATCCAGAATCTTAACACGGCAGCCGATGCTGATCTTGTCGAGGTCAACCTCATCTTCAACAACGACTTCGGCGTTCTTTAAGATTTTTTCCAGTTCTTCGATTCTTGCTTCGATATCTCTCTGCTCATCCTTTGCAGCATCGTATTCAGCGTTTTCAGAAAGGTCACCCTGCTCTCTTGCTTCCTTGATCTTCTGCGCTACTTCTTTTCTCTTAATGACCTTCAGATCATGGAGCTCATCTTCATATTTGCGAAGTCCTTCATAAGTAAGTATGTTCTTCTTCTCTTCCATTGCTATTCGCCCTTCCATCCATACAGAAAGCCTGCCCCCGGCAGCTTATCCTGCATACTTTGTTATAAAAATAAAGACAGAACGTCTTAATCAACTTTCGTATTATAACCACTTTTCACCGTAGTGTCAAGAAAATTCAGCATTTGCGCATCATTTGAAAACTTCAGATAAAAGCTCCCCACCTCCGGTTCCTCTGCCTGTCCTGAGAGGATCCCATACTCCCCATAGAAGTAATCTGCCAATTCATCCATTATCCCAGTTCCCATCCCCGGAATGATTGCTTCTTCTGCCACGGACCTGCGCTTAATAAAGGTGATCCGGTTAATGCGTTTCAGATAGGGCTGCAGCAGAAAGAGTACCTTTTCTCTCATCAGAAACCCGTATTCCCCCGGCAGCTCCAGACTGAAATGAGGAGCTGTCCTTCCCTTCAGCTTCTGAAAAAGCCACGCGGCATACAGTTCGTCAGACACACTCTGCTCTCTGTTAAAAATCCTGCACAGATTGTCCGAAAAAAGGATTTCCACATTTTCATCCGTCAGCTCCAAGGCCCGTTCCATCGCTTCCAGTAGCAGCTGCTCCCGTTTCTTTCTTTTCCTTTTCTTTTTTAATTCTTCTTCCAGACCGTCTGGAAGAGTGCTGAAAAAAATATGGATCTCACCACCCGGATAAGGCAGTGTCCTGTCACAGTGATAAACAGGAAGGCTTTTCCGCTCTGAAATCGTTTCTTTGCCTGTTGTTACATAATAAACTGTTCTGCTTTCCTTTTCCATAAGAAAGCATATGTGCCTGTCTGGTTCTTTATGCATTTCCCTGGCAGGAATCTTTTCATCTGTCCCTATCAAAAACCCGGATTACCTCTTCCTGCAGCTCCTGATAGTCCTCAATCTCATTAACCTTTCTGCGCAGCATGGAAGAATCCGGATAGCCTGCCGTATACCAGGCGATATGCTTCCGCATCTCCCTGACTGCCGTATACTCTCCCTTCACAGAAAGTGCCAGCTCCATATGTCTCAGGATCATATCGCAGACCTCTTTTCCAGATGGTCTGTCAGGCATTTCTCCTGTTTTCAGGTATTCTTCGATCTCTCCAAAGATCCACGGGTTTCCTCTGGCACCACGGCCGATCATGATACCGTCACATCCGGTTTCTTCTACAAGCCTTTTTGCGGAAGGTCCATCCACTACATCCCCGTTTCCGATCACAGGGATCGACACTGCCTCCTTCACCTGACGGATGATATCCCAGTCTGCACTGCCGGAATAATACTGCTCCCTTGTCCTGCCATGAACCGCAATTGCCGCCACACCACAGTCCTCTGCAATCCTCGCCATCTCCACAGCATTCACATGTGCTTCATCAAAGCCCTTTCTGATCTTCACCGTTACCGGCTTCTGCACTGCCTTTACCAGGGAAGAAAGGATCTCTGCTGCCAGAACCGGATTTTTCATCAGTGCTGACCCTTCCCCGTTGTTCACGACCTTTGGAACCGGACAGCCCATGTTGAAATCCAGAATGGCAAATGGTCTGTCTTCGATCCTCCTCGCCATCTCACTGATGATCTTCGGATCAGATCCAAAAAGCTGTAGGGATGCCGGTCTTTCCTTTTCGTGGATCTTCAGAAGATCCTCTGTATTTTTATTATGATAATAAATGGCCTTGGCACTGACCATTTCCATGCAGACAAGTCCTGCTCCCTTTTCCCGGCACAGTAAACGAAAAGGCAGGTCTGTCACACCTGCCATCGGAGCGAGTATCAAAGGATTTTCGAGAGTTACCTGTCCGATCTTCAGCCCGCTGAGTTCCATCTTATGATTTCCTTCCTGTATTTTTTTCGTAAATGATACGAAGTCCTTCCAGTGTCAGATTTCTGTCATAGATCTGGATCATGTCAGTTGCATCCGCAATGATCCTTCCAAGGCCACCGGTTGCCACAACCTTCAGATTTTCATAGCCTGTTTCCTTCATCACCTGTCTGATGATATATTCTGTCTGGCCGATCTGTCCATAAACAAGACCTGCCTGCATACTGGTGATCGTTTCCTTTGCCAGAATGGAATCCGGCTTTTTGATCTCGATCTCCGGAAGCTTTGCAGTATCTTCCCACAGTGCCTTGGCTGAGATCCTGATGCCGGGTGCTGTAATACCAACCCCGAAGCATCCATCCTCTGTTACAAGATCGTATGTGGTTGCCGTACCAAAATCAAGAACCAGCACCGGTCCCCCATACAGCTCATAGGCTGCTACCACATCCACGATACGGTCAGGTCCGATCTCTCTTGGATTATCAGAGGTGATCCTGATTCCTGTCTTCACACCAGGTCCCACAATGACAGGTGTTGTCCCGATATATCTGACAAGTGCACCTGTCAGAGAATGCATCACGCCCGGCACCACGCTGGCAATGATCGTTCCTTCGATATCCTTCTTTTCAATATGATTCAGTCGGAGCAGCTCCCGAAGGCTGATGCCATACTCATCTGAGGTTCTTGGCTGCTTGCTCATCATCCTGAATGTTGTCACAAGCTCTTTCTTATCATACACACCAAAGGTGATATTGGTATTCCCTACATCAACTACTAACAGCATTTTTTATTCCTCCGTAAACAGTTCTCCCATATCCTCATGCAGGATAAACACCCGGTAATACAGGCTTAAGGATTCAAAAAGCTCTGTCCTCTTCCTCCGGATCTCACCCACCAGAAGTCCACTGGCGATCTCATCATACAGAAAATCCTCATCGCTGTACTCCGTCCGCATGGATACACTTCCATCCTCCTCAAATTCTATGGTAAAAATACCGCCCACCTCTTCCGTGAACAGTACGCAGATAATGTGCAGCTCATTCTTGATGGATTCCGGGATCCCGTTAAATTTTTCATTAAAATAATATTTCTTATCGTATGCATTGGCGCCACAGAGCACCATTCTTCCTTCTTCAGACATAGCCATAAATCCCTCTGACTGATACTTCTCCTGCGTAGACATTTTCCACGCTGCCATCTTCCTTCTCTACGATCAGCTCTCCCTTTTCATTGATACCATGGGCAATGCCCTCATACTCTCCTCTAGGATCCAGCACCCTGACTGTCACTTCCTTATTCACAAGAAGGGTATTGTAGAGCCCTATCAGTCCCGTCATATCATCTGTCCTGCAGAAAATTTCATAATTTTCATCAAAATGCTCCATGGACTTCTGCACCAGAAGCGCCCGGTTCACCTTCTGTCCCTTTTCCAGATACAGGGAACTTGCTGTAGCACTGATCTCCTCCGGGAAAGAGGTCTGATTCACATTGATTCCAACACCGCTGACCATATACTGGACATAATCTGCTTCCATCGTCAGCTCTGTCAGGATCCCCACGACCTTCTTTTTATTCACTACAATATCATTGGGCCACTTGATCCTGACAGGCAGCTTTGAAACCTCTTCGATCGCCTGTGCAACGCTCAGTGCCATCACAAGCGTTACCATAGATACACAGTCAGCTGAATAGGAGGGTCTGAGCAGCAGCGTCATGAAAATATTGGCACCTGCTGGAGATTCCCAGCTTCTGCCTCTTCTTCCCCTGCCGGCCACCTGCTTGTCAGCCACGATCAGAAGTCCCTCAGGTGCACCCTCCTCAGCCCGCCTTTTCGCCTCCAGATTAGTGGAATCAATAACGTCAAAATAAAGCAGTTCCTTTCCCGCCATTCTGGTTTTGACCCTGCTTTGTAATTCTGCAAGAGACAACACATCAGGGGTACCGTTTAAGCGATACCCCTTATTCTGTCCTGCTTCTATTTCATATCCCTCTTCCTTAAGCTGGTTCATGATCTTCCATACTGCAGTTCTGGAAATACCAAGTGTCTCACAGATCTGCTGTCCGGAAACATAATCCCCGCTGTTGCGAAGAAGCTGTAATACCTCTGTTTTTCTTGAGGATGTCATCTGTTTTCCCTGTCCTTACAGTGTTGCTGCCATAACAGCCTTGATCGTATGCATGCGGTTCTCCGCCTCATCAAATACCACTGACTGTTCTGACTCAAATACTTCGTCTGTTACTTCCATTTCGGTAATGCCGAACTTCTCTCCCATTTCCTTACCGATCTTCGTCTTCAGATCATGGAATGCCGGGAGACAGTGCATGAAGATTGCCTGGCTTCCTGCATTCTCCATCACCCTTTTATTGACCTGATAAGGACTAAGCTCCCTGATCCTCTCTGTCCATGCAGCATCAGGCTCACCCATGGATACCCATACATCCGTATAAATAACATCAGCGCCCTTTGTGCCTGCTTCCACATCCTCTGTCAGGGTAATGGAACCGCCACTCTCCTTTGCCAGTGCTTCACAGATCTTTACAAGCTCTGCATCCGGGAAATATTTCTTCGTGGTACATGCAGTGAAATGCATGCCAAGCTTTGCGCAGACAACCATCAGGGAATTTCCCATATTGTAACGGGCATCTCCCATATAGGTCAGCTTCACGCCTTTAATCCTGCCAAGCTTCTCACGGATGGTCAGCACATCTGCCAGCATCTGGGTCGGATGAAATTCATTGGTCAGACCGTTCCATACAGGAACCCCCGCATACTTTGCCAGCTCCTCTACGATATCCTGTCCAAAGCCACGGTACTCGATACCATCATACATTCTGCCAAGGACTCTTGCTGTATCTGCAATGCTCTCCTTTTTTCCAATCTGGGAGCCTGACGGATCCAGATATGTGGTTCCCATTCCAAGATCATGGGCTGCCACCTCAAAGGAGCATCTGGTTCTGGTACTGGTCTTCTCAAAGATCAGAGCTACATTCTTACCACGATGCATATCCTGTGTCAGCACGCCATCCTTCTTTTTCTTCTTCAGATCTGCTGCCAGATCGATGAGATACAGGATCTCTTCCTGTGTAAAATCAAGCAGCTTCAAAAAATTTCTTCCCTTTAAATCTACGTTTGCCATACTGCTGTCCTCTGTTCTTTCGTTCTGTCTGCTTTTATTTGTCAGAAACAAGCTCTTTCACGGATGCTGCAAGTCCTGCAATTCCCTGGATCTCAGAGGGGATAATGATCTTGGTTGCCTTACCGTCTGCAGCCCTTTCAAAGGCTTCCAGGCTCTTAATGCGGAGTACTGCTTCATCCGCACCGGCTTCACGGATCATACGGATACCATCTGCCGTTGCCTGCTGTACCTTCAGGATCGCTTCCGCTTCACCCTCTGCCTCACGGATCATCTTTTCCTTCTGTGCCTCTGCACGGAGGATTGCTGACTGCTTCTCTGCCTGCGCTTCCAGAATCGCTGCTTCCTTCTTACCCTCTGCTACAGTAACGTTTGCTTTCTTTTCACCCTCTGCACGTGTTACTGCTTCTCTTCGCTCACGTTCTGCCTTCATCTGTCTTTCCATGGCGTTCTGTATCTCTGCCGGAGGAATGATATTCTTAAGTTCTACACGGTTCACCTTGATGCCCCATGGATCTGTGGCCTCATCAAGGCTTGCCCTCATCTTGGTATTAATAGTCTCTCTGGATGTCAGTGTCTGATCCAGCTCCAGATCTCCGATGATATTACGAAGGGTTGTTGCTGTCAGGTTCTCGATCGCCATGATCGGGTTCTCCACTCCATAGGCAAACAGCTTCGGATCCGTGATCTGGAAAAATACAACAGTATCAATCCTCATGGTTACATTATCCTTGGTAATAACAGGCTGCGGTGCAAAATCCACTACCTGTTCCTTCAGATTGATCTTCTTCGCCACTCTGTCGATCAATGGCATTTTAATATGAAGACCAACAGACCAGCTTCCCTGATAAGCACCCAGTCTCTCTACTACATAAGCATATGCCTGCGGTACGATCTTTACGCAGGATGCCAGGATCAGTACGATAAGTATCAATAATACAAGCACTACAACTCCCATAAAAAACCTCTTCTTTCTCTGTCAGAACTATCTGACGCTCTATTTACTGTTCATTCTCCGCTGAGAGATCCTTCTCCTCCACGATCAGCTTCACACCGCTCACGGACCGGACAACCACAACACTCCCTACTGGCAGCTGTACATCATCCTTCACACTCCTTGCGCTCCATTCCTGACCACCCACAGTAACCTGTCCGATCCCCTGCAGATTATCAATCTCGCTGATCACAATGGCCTGTCTGCCGATCAGGCTCTCCACATTAGTCTTTACTCTGTCCTTATTAAAATACTTCACTGCAACAGGTCTTGTCAAATAAAGCAGGATCAATGATACCGCAAAGAATGCCACGATCTGAAGCCAGAGCGGTGCATTCAGAGCCGCCAGTATGGCACTCACAAGTGCTCCTCCTGCAAACCATATAGTCGTCAGCCCCATGGTTGCAATCTCAATTCCCACACATACAACAAGAACTGCAAGCCAGATTGTTACCTCACTCATAGACTCCTCCTTCTCCTACCAGAAAACATGATCCCCGATCACGTAACCCTCATGCTTGCCTGCCCGGCGGAAATGTGTTGCATCCCCGATAGTCGTTTCCCCGTTAATAGCAGCCTGGGCTGCCTGAAGACATGACTCCGGTACATTTCCTTCGTAGGCTCTCGCCACCTTGCCTGTCATGGCAGGTGTAAACTGACCTGACGCATAAATAACGGCATGAATAGTATTGGGATAGGCACCGCTTCTGACACGGTTCATAACAACTGCACCTACGCCAAGCTTTCCTTCATAAGGCTGATTTCCTGCCTCACAGTAGATCAATGCCCCAAGAAGCCGGGTCTCATCCGCATCTGCCGATACAGCACCACGGTTTGCCTTACGCTTCCGCTCTGCTTCCTCCTGCTCCCTGACCTTGATGACCTCCATGGTTTCTCCTTCATCAATATGGAATTTCACATTGATAAAATCGGTATTGACGTATCCCACTTCATCATTATAATCTACACTGATCCAGCTGTTATTCACTTCGTCAATAAATTCCACAGAATCATCATAGGCAAGCAGACCGTAGATCTCAGCATCCATGCTTGGCTCCTTGCGGACTCTTACCGCCGAAACATCCAGGGTAACGATCCAGTTGCCCACATCCTCAGCCATAGCCTTGGCCTCTTCCCCAAACAGCAGATATTCGTCCTTGGCCCAGCCAATCACATTGCCTGATTTGATCCTGGTCCATCCATCCTTTCTTTCAAGGATAGTACCGCCACAGTCCTTATAAAGGTAACCTACCTTCTCGGACTTTTCGTCAGCCTCTGCACGGATGTTCAGGGCATTCTGGACATTTGCCATAGCCAGCTCCTTCTCCATTCGTGCCTTTTCATTTTCAAACTTCTGGTTTATGTTCAGTTCTTTCTCTTCCTCTACAGGTGCATCATTGCTAAGTGCACTGGGATCCAGCACCTCTGCCACACCTGATACGGGAAACTCATACTCCTCCTTCTTCTCCGCCGCTTGTGATCTCATGGATACAAGGAAAAAGCAGGTCAGGAAAAGCACTACTGCCGCACACAAAAAATACAGCTGTTTTCTCTGTATCATTAGGATACCTCCGTGATACGATTGATACTGATTGTTCTTCCATCGTCTATTTGGTAATTTATTACATTTTTATTACGATAAATATGCGAACAATCATAGCAAATTGACCTAATCTTGTCAAGTTTCCCAAGAAAGCACAGATTTTTTGGTCGACAAAATTACCGTTTTTTAGTAATATTGTTACATAAAAATTACATATTTTCAGATTTTTCAACAGATGCTTTTACGGCATCGATCACTGCACCGCGAAAGCCCTTCTCCTCCAGAACCCGGACACCTTCAATGGTCGTTCCGGCAGGGGAGGTTACCATATCCTTCAGTTCGCCCGGGTGCTTTCCTGTCTCCAGCATCAGCTTTGCACTGCCAAGAACCGCCTGCGCAGCAAAGGTATATGCCTGCTTTCTTGGCATACCTGCAAGCACTGCTCCGTCTGCCAGTGCCTCAAGGAACTGGAATACATATGCAGGTGAGCATCCACTGACTCCGGCCACTGCATTGATCAGCCGCTCCGGCACTTCTTCAGCTACTCCGAAGCTTCTAAGCAGCTTCATACAGACTTCCATCTCTTCATCGCTGACATGCCCGTTCCGGCAGACGCCGGTACAGCCTTCTCCGACAAGAGCCGGGGTGTTTGGCATACAGCGTACCAGCTTGATATCCGCAGACAGCAGTCCTTCGATATCTGCAATGGTCTTGCCCGCTGCAATGCTGACGATCAGAGCCTCCTTCCGAAGGACTCCCCTGATCTCAGGAAGCACCTCCCCGAAAAACTGCGGCTTGATGGCAAGGAAAAGGATATCCGCTTCTTTTGCTACAAGCTGATTATCTGATGTTGTCATGATTCCATACATCTGGTTCACCTGATCCAGTGTATGCTCCGTTTTTGCTGATCCGATGATATCCTCTTTTCTGACGATCTCTTTGGAAAGCATACCACCGATCATGGCCTTTGCCATATTACCAAGTCCGATAAATCCAATTTTCATCCCAGTTCCTCCTTTTTATCATTTTCAGTGCCATGCACTGTCTGCTCCTCCATACCGGCTCTGATACATCAGAAGTCCTGCTGCCATAGCCGCATTTAATGACTCCAGCTTCCCCTCCATGGGGATCTTCAGATAGGTATCCGCCAGATCCGCTGTTTCCTCCCGCAGGCCATTTCCCTCATTTCCAATCAGGAAGGCACTGCCTCCATGGTAATCTATTTCATGGAAAAATTTCTCGCCCTTCAGGTGGGCTGCATAGGTAGTGATCTTCTCCCTTTTCAAAAGAGCTGTCACCTCCAGAAGAGATGCTCCGCATACAAAAGGCATCCGGTACAGTGATCCCATTGTTGAACGGATGGTTTTGGGATTATATACATCCACGCACCCTTCTGTCATAAAAATCCCGTCTGCCCCGGCTCCTTCTGCTGTACGGATCATCGTTCCAAGGTTCCCTGGATCCTGCACATCCTCAAGAAGCAGGAACAAAGGATCCCTTCCTTCCTGTTCCCTTCTCTTTACTGCCTCTAGGATCAGCTCTTCCGGCTGATAAGCAAACATCTCTGCCACCACCAGTACTCCCTGTGGTGACATGGTATCCGCCATCTTTTTCATGACCTCACTGCTGACTGTTTCGACGAAAATACCAGCCTGTCTGCAGGCTTCGATTTTTTCAGAAAAATCTTCTGTCTGCGGCCGTTCCGCCAGTGTTTCTTCTATATATAATTCCCTGATCCTGCTGGCTGGTGTTTCCTGAAACATTCTGATACCCTCTGCCAGAAAAACACCTTCCTTTTTTCGCTCTCTGCCCTTTTCACGAAGCTGTACTACATGCTTCACCCGGCTGTTTGCTGTACTGGAAATCATATAATCCTCCTGTAGAAAAAGGCGGAGTAAAAACTCCGCCTCATTGCGTTGTGTCAGATTATCTACTATATCCGTCTTACAGGGACAGGATCCTGCTGACCTGATACTGATATTCCGGGATCGTCTTCTGCATAGCCAGCGCATCCTCAATATCAAAATCAACAAACTCACCATGCTGATAGCCAACTACACGATTGCTCTTTCCCTCGCAGATAATATCAGCTGCATACGCTCCCATAATAGAGGCATAGAAACGATCCTTACAGGTAGGACTTCCTCCACGCTGCATATAGCCAAGAATCGTAGCTCTTGTCTCGATTCCTGTTGCTGCTTCAATCCTTCTCGCCATGGATGTAGAATGTCCGATACCCTCCGCATTGATGATAATGTGATGGGTCTTCCCACGCTTTCTGTTATTGATAATATTATTAATGATATTCTGTTCGTTAAAGTCATATTTCTCAGGAAGCAGAATATCCTCCGCCCCATTGGCAACACCGCACCACAATGCAATATATCCGGCATTTCTGCCCATTACTTCAATAATACTGCATCTTTCATGGGAGGAAGAGGTGTCCCTGATCTTATCGATTGCCTGCATGGCCGTGTTGATCGCTGTATCAAATCCGATCGTATATTCTGTACAGGCAATATCCAGGTCGATAGTTCCCGGAAGTCCAATAGTATTGATCCCATGTCTTGCCAGTGCCTGTGCTCCTCTGTAAGAACCATCACCGCCAATGACAACCAGACCGTCAATTCCATGCTTCTGGCAGATCTCTGCTGCCTTCAGCTGGGTTTCCTCTGTCTTGAACTCCGGACATCTTGCTGTTCCAAGGATCGTTCCACCACGCTCAATGGTATCGGAAACATCCTTCTTTTCCATATCAACGATCTCTTCATTTAACAGGCCCTTATAGCCCTTCTTGATTCCCTTAACCTTAACACCGTTTGCAATTGCTTTTCTGACAACTGCACGGATTGCTGCATTCATACCCGGGGCATCACCGCCGCTGGTCAGAACACCAATGGTCTTAATTTCCTTTGCCATATGCTCCCAATCCTTTCCGTATCTTCAGATTCCTCTCTGATTTGAGGTTATTTTAACCCTTTTTTCTGCCTATTTCAATCTTTTTTCACGTCCCATGCTATTTTTATGTTATCTTTTCCATACTTTTTACATAAGGCATCATAAAGAGCCTCATCTGCATTTACGTTTCTTCCCGGAGGCAGTTTTTTCATCTGCTTTTTATCTTCTATATAAAGAACAACACTGTCATTCCCTTCTGACTCCGAGATATCCCTTAAAAGATCCTCGATCCCTGCTTCATATGCCTCCATAGTGGGGAATCGGATCCATAGCTTCTTTGGGATTTCATCAAAGGAAGTAATCCTTTCACAGATCAGCTTGCCATCCCGGTCCTCCTCAAGAGATACCCTGCCTTTAATAAAGACCTTACCATCTTCTACAAGCCTGCTGTTGTATTTTTCATAGTCCCTTGGAAAAACAATGACCTCCACGCTGCCAAGCAGATCCTCGATCTGCAGAAATGCCATGATCTTGTCATTCTTTGTATACTTGATCTTTCTATCTGCGATCAGGCCGCCGATCGTGGCGCTGTCACCATCCTTCACTATCGGAATACCCGTTTCCTCATTCAGTACAAAGTCTGCTGTGGTATTGGTGATCCCTTTTTTCCAGAGCTCCTCCTGTTCTTCAAGCGGATGCCCGCTGACATAGACACCAAGCACCTCCTTTTCAAAGGCAAGGAGCATCTCCTTTGGATACTCCCCAACATCAGGAAGGCGGATATCAAACTCCTCCTTTTCTTCTGTGGAAACCAGGTCAAAAAGACTCATCTGTCCTGCCATATTGTTCTTCCGGTCCTTCACGATATGATCCATGATCTTCCCGTAAGCTACCATAAACTGTTTTCTGGTACCGGGCAGACTGTCAAAGGCCCCGGCCTTGATAAAGTTCTCAATCGCCTTTTTGTTGATCTCCTTATCGGACATACGGCTGATAAAATCCTTCAGATTCAGGAATTCACCGTGCTCATTCCTCTCCTTCACAACAGCTTCGATCACAGGCCGTCCCACGCTCTTGATTGCTGTCAGTGCATAGCGGATGGATCTGTCCTTTACAGAAAAGCCGCTTTCTCCCTGATTGATGTCAGGCGGCAGGATGCTGATCCCCATACTGCGGCACACCATAATATATTCTGCCACCTTTCCGGGATTATCAATCACGGAAGTCATAAGCGCCGCCATAAATTCTACCGGATAGTAATATTTCAGGTAAGCTGTCTGATAGGCAACCACCGCATAACAGGCCGCATGGGACTTGTTAAATGCATATTTGGCGAAATCCATCATGTCATCATAGATTCCGGAAGCCACCTGCTCTGAAATACCCTTTGCCACACAGCCGGGCACACCCTCCTCTTCATTTCCGTAAATGAAGTTAGCACGCTCCTTTTCCATGACCGCCTGTTTCTTCTTACTCATGGCACGCCGCACCAGATCGCTTCGTCCAAGGGTATAGCCCCCAAGATCCCTCACGATCTGCATAACCTGCTCCTGATATACGATACAGCCATAGGTCGGTGCCAGGATCGGCTTAAGCTGCGGACAGCTGTACACGATAGATCCTTCACTGTTTTTACCTTTGATGTACTTTGGAATAAAGTCCATGGGGCCCGGACGATACAGGGAAATTCCCGCGATCACATCCTCCAGATTCTCCGGCTTAAGCTCCTTCATGAAGTTCTTCATGCCCCCGCTTTCCAGCTGGAACACACCGTCCGTCTTTCCCGTGGAAAGGGATGCAAACACCTTTTTATCATCATAATCGATCTGATCGATATTAATAGAAACACCCTTACTCTTCTTCACAAGGGCTACCGCATCCCGGATCACAGTCAGGGTACGGAGTCCCAGAAAATCCATTTTCAGAAGCCCCAGCTCTTCAATGGTCGTCATGGTAAACTGGGTCGTGATCGAACCATCGGCACCTCTCGAAAGCGGTACCAGCTCCTCTGCGGGTCTGGAACAGATCACGACACCGGCTGCATGCATGGATGTGTGCCTTGGCAGACCCTCAAGACGCTTGCTCATATCGATCAGTTCCTTCACCTTGGGATCACTCTCATACAGTCCCCGCAGCTCCGGATTCATCTGCAGTGCCTTATCAATGGTGATATTCAGCTCCTGCGGGATCATCTTGGCAAGACTGTCTACATAATTATAAGGAAGATCCATCACTCTTCCCACATCACGGATCACACCCTTTGCCGCCAGTGTACCGAAGGTTACGATCTGAACCACCTTTTCCTTGCCATATTTGCGGCTGACATAGTCAATAACCTCCTGTCTTCTTTCGAAGCAGAAATCAATATCAATATCGGGCATGGACACACGCTCCGGGTTCAGGAAGCGTTCAAACAGCAGATTATACTTGATCGGGTCAATATCCGTGATCTTCAGCGTATAGGAAACAATACTTCCCGCCGCAGAACCACGCCCCGGTCCCACCATGATCTGATTGGACTTGGCATAATTGATAAAATCCCACACGATCAGGAAATAATCCACGTACCCCATAGTCTTGATAACAGAAAGCTCATAATCAAGGCGTTCTCTTAAGGTCTGTCCCGTTTTCCCGGCTGGTGCATTCTCATCCCCATAACGCTCCTTCAGTCCGTCTGTACAGAGCTTGTTTAGATACGTCCAGGAATCATATCCCTCCGGCACTTCAAAATGGGGCAGCTTGGTCACGCCAAACTCGATCTCCACGTTACATCTGTCCGCAATCCTCTGGGTATTCTCCACGGCTTCCCATGCATAAGGGAAAAGAGCCTTCATCTCCTCTTCACTCTTCACATAGTACTGACCGCCCACGTAACGCATTCTGTCTTCATCTGCCAGCTTCTTGCCGGTCTGGAGGCAAAGCAGGATATCGTGTGGCTTTACATCCTCCTTATAGGTATAATGCACATCATTGGTCGCTACCAGCGGAATATCCAGCTCCTTACTCATCTGCAGCAGCGCCGTATTGACCATCTTCTGCTCCGGCAGTCCGTGATCCTGCAGCTCCAGAAAATAATTGCCCTTGCCAAAGCATGCCTGATACTTCAGTGCCGTCTTCTTTGCCTCATCATAAAGCCCTTTGGTGATATAGCGCTGCACCTCTCCTGCCAGACAGGCAGAAAGGGCTATAATGCCCTCATGGAATTCCTGTAACAGCTCCATATCTACCCTGGGCTTATAGTAATACCCCTCGGTAAATCCACGGCTTACGATCCTGGTCAGATTATTATAGCCGGTATTGTTTTCTGCAAGGAGCACCAAATGATAATATCTGTCATCCCCTCCAGTCAGCTCCTTATCAAAACGGGAATTGGGTGCCACATAGACCTCACAGCCAAGGATCGGCCTGATCCCCTCTGCCCTGCACGCTTTATAAAAATCGATCACCCCATACATAACGCCATGGTCTGTGATCGCTGCACTGTCCATGCCAAGCTCCTTAACACGCCTGACATATTCCTTTATTTTGTTGGAACCGTCCAGAAGACTGTATTCTGTATGTACATGAAGATGCGTAAATGCCATATCTGTTTCCTTTTATTTTCATTCGTTGAAAAAGAGTACCATGATCACTATGATCATGATACTCTTTTATTCTAGCAAAAAAAGATATTCTTTTAAAGTATCTGTTCCGGTTTAAAGCAGAATTGCAAGAAGCCAGTTTATCAGGGCAATAACAACACCGATGACACTGAGCACCTTTCCGATATTGGCCTGCTTTGCCATGCTTGAACCTGAACCAAGTCTGGCACGGTTCATGCCAAGACTCCCAAACAATATGCCGGCAAGCGGAATCAGAAGTGCTGTCACGATACTGAGAATACCAAACACAAGTGCAATTTTGGCTGCTCCGGCATTATCTACCGTATTGACTGCTACTGTTACAGAACCATCTGCACCTTCTGCACCCTCAGGAATCTCAACATCCTGCTCTAACAGGGTATAGAGCTGCTCAAGGCTCTCCTTATAAGGCTTCTTCTGCAGACAGCCAACGAATCCGTCAAGACCCATTTCTTTTCCCATGCTCTTCATCCATGCTTCTATATGGAAATTTCCGTCCTCAAATGACCATTTCAGATATTTGAAGCCCTCCAGCATGGCATCTCCGGCACGGTATACCTGCTCTCCTTTATAATCAAAGGGTGTGAACCTGTTCTTTGCCAGATAATCGTTCATCATAAAGCTGACAAATTTAGGATCCTTGTTTAACGGCATATCTTTTACATATCGTGACATTCTCTTCCCTTTCCGGCTGCATGACAGCCTTTCCCTCATTTTTTCGTGTTGGTGCCGGTTTTTATAAATATTTCTTCAGAGCATCTGCCTTGTCAAGCTTCTCCCAGGGAAGATCAAGGTCGTTACGGCCAAAGTGTCCGTAAGCTGCTGTCTGCTTGTAGATCGGACGACGAAGGTCAAGCATCCTGATGATCCCTGCAGGACGAAGATCGAAGTTCTCTCTTACGATCTCAACCAGCTTCTCATCAGAAACCTTGCCGGTTCCGAAGGTATCTACTCTGACAGAGGTGGGCTGTGCAACGCCGATCGCATAGGAAAGCTGGATCTCACACTGATCAGCCAGTCCTGCTGCTACGATATTCTTTGCTACATAACGTGCTGCATAAGCTGCAGAACGGTCTACCTTAGTGCAGTCCTTACCAGAGAAAGCACCGCCGCCGTGACGTGCATATCCGCCGTAGGTATCTACAATGATCTTACGTCCGGTAAGACCTGCGTCTCCGTGAGGTCCACCGATTACGAAACGGCCTGTAGGATTGATGAAGTATTTGGTATTCTCATCCAAAAGCTCCTTGGGAAGGATGGGATCAAATACATGCTTCTTGATATCTTCATGGATCTGCTCCTGTGTAACATCAGGATCATGCTGTGTGGAAAGGACAACTGCTTCCAGACGGATCGGCTTGCCATTCTCATCGTATTCTACAGAAACCTGACTCTTTCCATCGGGACGCAGATAAGGCAGAGTTCCGTTTTTACGGACATCTGTGAGCTGCTTTGCAAGCTTGTGTGCAAGGGCGATGGAATAAGGCATATACTCCTCTGTTTCGTTGGTTGCATAACCAAACATCATACCCTGATCGCCGGCGCCGATTGCCTCGATCTCCTCATCAGACATCTTGTTCTCTTTTGCTTCCAGCGCCTTGTCAACACCCATGGCGATATCTGAGGACTGCTCATCAATTGCCACAAGAACCGCACAGGTGTTGCCATCAAAGCCATATTCTGACTTTGTGTAGCCGATCTCCTTCACGGTATCACGTACTACCTTCTGAATATCCACATATGCATTGGTGGTAATCTCTCCTGTTACCAGCACAAAGCCGGTACAGGTAGCTGTCTCACAGGCTACGCGGCTCATGGGATCCTTGGCCATGCAGGCATCCAGGATCGCATCGGAAATGGCATCGCAGACTTTGTCGGGATGGCCTTCTGTTACGGATTCGGAAGTAAATAATCTTTTCTCCATTTGTGTTCTCCTTTTCTAAAAATATGACCAGTTACTGTACTATGCATGACAAAAGAAAATCCGCTTATTTACGGGAAATAAGCGGATCGACGTTCGATTATCAAATCCTCTTATTGTTCGATGATACTCGCTCAGGTTGGCACCTTCCATCTCGGGGTTGCCGCAGCTTCTCAGGTCCTATGTACCTCCACTGCTCTGAATAAGAGATTTCACAATATTGAATTCTTCACTCGAATGCCGTCTTCTGACTGACATCTGTCTATAGGCTACACCATGCCTGTTTATTTGTCAATGGAATAGATCCCATTTATAGCTTGTTTATAGCTTAGCTACAATCTGCTTTGCATACCAGTTCAAACCTTTATGTGCCAACGCTTCATTAGATGAATCCCAATTAGCTGCTGCAGTTCTCGCTCTATCCTCTGCCTCTTCTACCGTCAATTTCCCAAAGGAAAATCTTAACAGTGCATTGGTAAGTTCACTTTCAATTGTATATCGTTTTTCTTTTACCATATTCAATTTTCCTCCTTTTTATTAAATTCTACCAGATTAGAAATATGAAGCATATTACAAATTGCCTGATTACCTATATATAATTGTTTCATACTTTGTGGTTTTTGTAAAGCTTTGATCGCATTTTCATAAGTAATTTCATTATTCAGATACGACATAATAATTTCAGGTGGAATACTATCACTCATTACTCCCCAGATAATATCATATCCATGTGGATTCTCATTGTACACATTTTTCAGTCTGTTTTCAAATACAAATTTTGCAAATTTTTCATCATGCACAGGAAAGTTACAATATTTATACTGATTTTCTGTTTCAAACAGTAATTTAAATGGATTAAATTCAAATTCTATGACACACCATTCTTTTCTTTCTACTAATTTACCTGATATATCTAATTCCGGCAATCGATCCATATACCGACTTGCTGCATCAAGACTTTCCGTCAGATAAAAACCAGTTCCAAAATCCAACTGTGTACCTATATTATACGAATACAAAACACCCTGCATACATATATTTTTATAAGATTCTAACGTTGTTCCATGATACCATTTATCACGATTGAGTCTATTCAGCTGTTTTATAGCTATTCCGGTTTCCCTCGACAGCTGTTCTATGTTGGTCAATATTTTTCATAACCTCACTTTCTCTTTTGGAAACAACAAGAGAAAGTCAATTCCGATCATTCCCTTATCATCTTAGCTGTTGTAATTTTAATATCTATATATTTATATTACATCGCAACTATTGACCAACGCAACTGCTATTCATTAATGTTTCCCAAGATAAGTAAAACCATAGAGCTGCAGTGCCTTTTCTGCCTCATCACTGCTCTTTATATATTCGATCTCATGGATATCAAACAGAATACAGCCGCAGTGTCCGGGGAAGGTAGGGAAGCAGATCACCTTCAGATAGGTATCAATCTCCGGACTGTAATCGGTAAGCTCCAGTGTCTCTCCGTTATTCAGATATACTCTGTCTGTAATATCATGGATGACCCTCACAGCCACAAGGCATCCTCTGTGTATCCTGATAAAACCCTCCGTAAGCTGCCCTGCAAGCTCCGTGATGGAAACTCTTGTTTCGTACACCTTATCTCCCAGAACATGAATCTCCGTATTCCTTCCATTCACCAGAACATGCAGAATCCCGGGAGGGAAGCCCGGGATTCTGCTGTGTAAAATAAACACTGATATAATAAGGGGAATTAAGATGTTGTCAAATTTATGATTTCTTCTTTCTTGTTGCTGTTACTACGTTGATGATCATAATTCCAATCAGTACAAGTCCCCAGATCAGGTTCTTGTAATAATCGGAAATGGACGGGAACATGGCAAATCCTGAAGAAAGAGACTGCAGGATAATAACTGCCAGTACAATTCCACTGACCTTACCCACACCGCCGTTAGGATTCACGCCTGCCAGTACACAGATCAGAATCGCCGGTGTCAGGTAGGACTTTCCAAAGTCAGAACGGGCTGAATTGAAATGCCCGCACATCAGAAGACCGGATACTGCTGATAGCATGCCGCTGATCATATAGGTAAGTGTCAGGATCTTCTTGTTATCACTTCCGGAATATTCGGAAGCTGTCGCATTGGATCCAATCATATAGATCTTGAATCCGGTTGCGGTCTTATTCAGAAGAAATGCTACCAGTGCAGCGCAGATAATAAATACGATCGTTGTACCCGGGATCAGCCCGAACAATTCAAAATTGACTACCCTGTATAAAATAGACGGCAGCTCCTTAATGGAGGATCCATTCGTAATACCTACTGCAATTCCAAGGATAATATCTGATGCGCCGAGGGTTGCCACCATGGCAGGAACACCAACTCTTGCGATCAGGGTTCCGGTAAACAATCCGCAGACCGCCCCGATCAGAAGGGCAAAGGCCAGTGTCACAAGCAGTACCAGGATCTGAACCGGCATAGAAGCATCTGCCGGCATGATCGCCTTCATCAAAAGACAGCTCAGTATCCCGGCAAGATCGGCTACTGCAATAACTGTCAGGTCAATACCTCCACTGACCATGGCGAGCATCATGCCAAGGGCAAGCACACCCATTTCAGGAAACAGATAAGCGATCAGCTGAAACTGACCGATCTTAGCAAAGCTGCCGCCTGTAGCGATCGACAATACAATGATAACCAATATAAGCATTCCTAACAGTTTTTTATTGTTGGAACTGATCTTCAGAAGGCTCTTTACGTCAAAAGTCTTTTTCTTTTCCATGGTTATGCCTCCTCCTTATGTCCGTTTTCCAGTATATTGGATGCAATCCTGCGTTTTGCAAGCACACTCTTATAGGATGACATACTTACACCTGCGATGATGAGGATACCTGTCATAAACTTGCTCCAGTTAGTCGGGATTCCAAGCAGGATCAGGTTATTTGAGATCATCTTCATCAGGAGCACACCGAGGAACGTTCCGATCACCGAGCCGGAACCACCTGCAATATTGGCACCGCCAAGCACTACCGCTGCGATAATAGTCATTTCATAGCCATCAAAGAAATTGATCTGGCACATTCCTGAAACGGTAACCTGCGTGATACCTGTGATCCCGCCGATGGCACCCATAAAGGTAAATACAAAAATACGGATAAAGCTTACGTTGAATCCTGCTCTTTCTGCTGCCACAGGATCACCGCCAACTGCATAAATACCACGTCCAAGCATCGTATATTTCATAATAAACCCGACGATCAGATAAATCGCAGCAAGAAACAGAATGCTGACTGGCATGGAGCTTCCAAGTCCTGTCTCTCCGTTTACTACACTGAACAGATTTGTTGTTACCATCTTTGCCATGGGTACCGGCAGCACAGAGATAACACTACTCTGCAGAACACCCTGGGTAATGCCAAGGAAGATCGTACAGGTACCAAGCGTGATGATCAGGGTCGGAAGCTTTAACCATGCAGCAAGCACGCCGTTCAGGAGTCCAAGAACCATACCGATCACTCCTGCGATCAGAAACGCCAGGAATACCGGTCCCTGATAATCAATAACAGAAAACCATTTTGTTACCGCAAACATGCAGAGCATTGCTGTATACGGGAAAGAAACATCGATGTTTCCGGATACGATGACCATAAACAGACCTGCTGCCATCATCCCCGGTACGATCATGCTCCGCAGCAGATCCACCAGGTTGTTGGAAGTAAAAAACTGTCCACTGATCACCTGAATGATACAGGCCAGCACAATAATAATGACCGTTATATAAAACTCATTTTTCTTCAGTAGATTTCTGCCTTTCATGCTGTTTCCTCCTTACCGCCTGTAACCAGCTCCTGCAGTTTGTGCGGATCCAGTTCTGTATTGACATGCTCACTGACGATCCGTCCATTCTTGATGATCAGGATCCTGTTGCAGTTATTGAGCACTTCTGATATATCATCAGAGATCAGAAGAATAGCAAGGTTCATTTTTTCTGCAAGTGTTCTTAAATAAGCATGTATGTCAAATTTAGCTGCAATATCCACACCAACGGTCGGTCCGTTCAGGATCAGTACACGGGGCTCTGTCTCCAGCCATTTACCAAGGACAACCTTCTGCTGGTTTCCTCCGGAAAGCGTCTGGATCCCGTCACCCAGCTCGTTCAGCTTGATTCCAAGGTTCTTCACCCAGGAAAGACTGTCCTGATGCCCCTTCTCATAATCCACCATTTTCTTTGCAGTCCTGAGCCTGTCAATATTGGATACGATCATATTATTCTCGATCGACTGTGTCAGGAAAAGCCCTTCCGTCAGACGGTCTTCCGGTACATAGGCAATTTTATGCCGGATCGCATCCATTGGTGTTTTGATCCGTACCTCTGTACCATCAATATAAATATGGCCTTCCGTAGCACTGTAAAGTCCGAACAGTGTCTTGGCAAGCTCTGTACGCCCAGATCCGAGAAGTCCTGTAATGCCAAGGATCTCACCCGGATGGATCTCAAAGCTGATCTTTTCAAAGCCATTAGTCAGACCCAGGTTTTCCACCTTCAGGATTGCTCTGTCATGGTCGATCTTCTCCGGTGTGAAGGCTGCTTCCTCCAGCTTTCTTCCGGTCATATAATAAACAAACTGTTCATCATTGATATTCTTTGCCGAATCAGCTACCACAAGCTTTCCATTTCTGAAAACAGTAAACTGATCTGCAATTTCAAATACTTCATCCAGTTTATGACTGACAAACAGTGTGGAAATTCCTTCTTTCTGCAGCTGTCTGATTACCTTGAACAGCTTGTCAACTTCCTTTCTTGTCAATGCAGAGGTAGGTTCATCCATAATGATCAGCTTGGAATTGTTCAGGATCGCTCTGGCAATGGCGATCAGCTGCTTATCCGCCACAGAAAGCTCACCAACAACAGCCTGCAGCGGCAGTTCAATACCAATATGATCCAGTGCCTCTTTCGCAATGCTCTTTACCGATTTCCAATTCACAAGTTTCCTGTGATTGTAAAGCTCATTGTTGATCGCAATATTTTCTGCAACCGTCAGATTCGGGAAAATGGACATATCCTGATAAATTACCTGGATTCCCAGTCCGATCGACTCTGCAATGGAAAGTCTATCATATTCCTTTCCTTCAAATGTAATACTTCCCCCATCCGGCCTGTAAAATCCGGAAATAATCTTGATCAGCGTTGATTTACCACATCCGTTTTCTCCCATCAAGCAATGGATTTCTCCCTTTTTTATGGTCAGATCCACCTTGTCAAGAGCAGTCACTCCGCCGAAATGCTTCGAAATCTGTTTCGCCTGTAATAAGATTTCACTCATTTGCGTACCATACCTTTCTCTCAGAGATATAATGCTTGCGTATCCCGCCTTTGGAATATGCAAGCATTATATGTTTCTCTCTTACTGTCTTCTTTAGAACTTGTATTCAGACATGTTATCCTTATTAATAACAAGGATCGCATTACCGCTGATATCTGTGCCATTTACATTGACACTGTTATAACCATCGATACCAAGATCAAGGCCGGTCTGAATCTTATCCTTCTCTCCATTAAGCACCATTACTGCCAGCTGGCACATAGCCTTTCCTGAAAGAGCAGGATCCCAGCAAAGAACACAGGGATTGGATCCGGATTCCAGATAAGGACCTGATACAGATGCCACACCGGTTCCTACTGCAAAGATCTGACCTGTCATGCCAAGCTCGTCAATTGCCTTTGCTGCTCCGGGCGGATCATAGCTGGAAGCCCCAAGGAAGCCCTTGATATCCGGGTACTTCTTTATGATTTCCTTGGCCTTCTCGTAAGCCATGTTCATGTTATCTTCGCATTCCAGTCTTTCTTCAGGAATCAGCTCCATATTGGGATATGCTTCCTTCTGATGTGCTACTGCTGCATCCATCCAGTCATTGTGGGATACAGAGGAAAGGAACGCAACCATGGTCACATATTTTCCTTCATAATTCATAGCCTTGGCAAGCTCATCCATCATGGCTTCGCCATATTCCTTATTATTGAAAGCTTCCAGATCATAATCACATGCCTCAAAGCCTTCTGCTTCATGGGTGATCACTACAATACCCTTATCTCTTGCCTTCTGCAGTACAGGTGTACATGCTTCCGGATCAATCGGGACAACGCACAGGGCATCAATATCCTGAGAGATCAGCTGCTCGATCACCTGGATCTGTTCTGCCGAATCTGTCTTTGCAGGTCCCTTTGCATAACAGTTATTTCCTGTTTCTGCCGCATATTCCTTTACACCCTCTTCATGACGCAGAGCCCATGGATCTGACATATCCTTTACAACTGTGGCGATCGTATAACCACCTCCAGAGGCCGTTGTCTCATCCGCATTTTCTGTCGCCGCATTTTCTGTTGATGCTGTTTCTGTGCTGCTTCCTCCGCAGCCCATAACCACTGAAGTCAGCATGGCAAGTGTAAGTGACAGTGCTACCAGTTTCTTTTTCATAAGCATTCCTCCTTTGCTCTCATTTCCGGAGATTCTTCATAAAAGAATCATCCTTGCCAAACATATCATATAGTTTCTTATAAGCTTCATAGACCTTTGCATAAGCCTTCGTCTTTTCTGCATCCGGTCTATAAACCTGCCTGTCCTTCGGGATCATGACCTCTGTCGCTTCCTTAAAGGTAGCAAAGCCCTCTCCCTTTCCTTCTTTTCCAAGGGCTACTGCCCCACATACCGCCGCCCCGTGAGCCGGTACATTATCAACAAGCGGCACGATCACTTCTTTTCCAAAAGCATCCGCACACATCTGCATGATCCAGGGGCTCTTTCTGGCGATCCCACCTACCGCATAGATATAGGAAATCGGAACACCATTCTCTTCGTAATTATCCAGGATTCTTTTGGAACCAAATATATTGGCTTCTACCAGTGTACGGTAGATTTCTTCTGTTCTGGTATCCAGCGTAAGACCTACGATAAGTCCGGACAGATTATAATTGGAAAGGATACTTCTGTTTCCATTGAACCAGTCCAGTGCTACCAGTCCCGTTGTACCCGGTTCTATCTTAGCAGCAAGCTCACCTAAGTACTGTAAAATACTTTGCTTTTTCTCTTCTGCTTCCCGGTAATACCTTTCCGGTACCCCCGTATCTGCAAACCACTGAAAAATATCTCCTGTGGCAGGCTGTCCTGACTCATATCCATAGAGCCCAGGCACCATACCATCCGCCGCGATCGAGCACAGCCCTTCAAATGCATGGTAGTCCTTGTACATCATCTGATGACAGGTACTGGTTCCCATTACCAGTATCATACTTCCGCTTTCTGTTACACCAGCGCCGCATCCTGCCACTGCTCCGTCACTGTGTCCTGCTGCTACTACTGCCTCTGTGGTGAGCCCCATCCGGGCAGCCATATCCTCTGTAAGATGTCCGGCAGGATCTCCTACGGTAAGGATCTCCCCTGCCAGCTTTGTTTCTGTAACATCTGTAAGACCGGGATCAATAGCCTTAAGGAACTCCGGATCAGGATATCCCTGCCCCTTTACCCAGAAGCAGTTAACCCCCAGTGCTGCACTGCACCTTGTTACCCTTCCGGTCAGAGCCATTACGATATAATCCACAGCTTCCATAAAATAATCTGCTGCATCATATATTTCCGGATTCTCCCTGAGCACCTGCAGAAGCTTTGGAAATACCCATTCTGAGGAAACCGCTCCGCCGAAATAATCCTTCAGCCAGGTAGTATGCTCCTTTGCATACGCTTCAATTTCCTCTGCATATTTCTGTGCCCCATGATGCTTCCAGAGCTTAGGCCAGGCATTTGGCTTATCCCGGAACTCTGCCAGCTCACACAAAGGCGTTCCATCCTTTTTTACAGGAAGCAGCGTACAGCTCGTAAAATCTGTACCTATGCTTTTTACCTCTTCCGGTCTGATATTACCATCCTTCAGCATCCTTTTTGAGATCTGGCAGATACAGAACAGCCAGTCCATGGGATCCTGCAGATTCCAGTCCTTCTGCAGAGGAATATCTGCATGATACATTTTCCCATTGATCACACCATGTGCATATTTTTCTTCTGCTGTCGCTGCCACCTGTCCGGTTTCCAGATCAATGGCAATCCCTCTGCAGGACAGCGTTCCAAAATCAAAACCAAATGCGTAACTTCCCATACTTTTATGCCTACTTCGTCAGTTCATACAGATCCTTATCAACAATCACTGTTGCATCCTCACAGATATGAAGGATGCTGCAGGGAAGCTGCGGATCCACATGATCACTTTCCAACAGTTTCTTGATCGCCGGGGCTTTTGCTGCTCCGGTTGCCACCAGTATTACCTTCGCTGCGGTAGCAATTCCATACATACCCATGGTAATGGCACTTCTTGGCACGTCTGATTCCTTTTCAAAGAACCTTGCATTTGCCTTGATCGTTTCCTCTGCCAGTTCTACCTTGTGTGCAGATGCCGTAAAATAGCTGTCCGGCTCATTAAATCCAATATGTCCATTATTGCCGATTCCCAGTATCTGAATATCGATCTTATTATCCTTCAGAAAATCATTGAATCTTTTTTCCTGTTTCGCTGCATCCGCCGCACCATCTACCAGAAAGATATTTTCTTCCTTCAGGTTCACTTTTGAAAAAAAGTGCTGATCCATGAAATAACCAAAGCTCTGGTCATGGTCTCTTGCCAGTCCTTCATATTCATCCAGGTTTACGGTTCTGATCTCTGAAAAATCAATCAGTCCCCTTTTATAGTCATCGACCAGACATTCATACATTCCAATCGGCGTACTTCCTGTTGCGAGCCCTATCAGCGCATTTCTTTTATGCTCAATGACATTTTTGTAAAGATCTGCTGCCACACGGCTGCTTTCTTCATAGCTTTCCGTAACGATCAGTTTCATGCCTCTGCCTCCGCAGCCAGCATAGCTCCGACACCGCCAGCAGGATGAACTACCTTGAAGTAATCCTTGTCAATACCGTTATACAGCATACAGCCAATGGAAATCGCATCAAACAGTGCAAATACAGCTGTAACTGATGTGGTGGAAAGACACTGGTAAGGACATGCCTCCGGTCCTGTATGAAGGATCAGATTCAGGTCGCTTTCTTTAGCGATCGGAGAATCCGGATTTTCTGTTACTGTAATGATCTTCGCCCCGCGAAGCTTTGCAACGGGGATCAGATTGATCATTTCTGTTGTCTTACCGCCTTTGGAAATAATAATAATGATATCTCCTTCACGGATCATACCATAATCACCATGGGGTGCATCTGCAGGATTTAAAAACTGGGAAGCCCTGTCCACACAGTTAAATACCTGGGATACCTTCTTTGCACAGGCACCTGATGTACCGCATCCGGTTGTGATGATCCTGCCCTTGCATTCTGCGATCATCTGTACTGCCTTAATATAGTTGTCCTTATCTACTGTATTTGCCAGCTCCGCTACGGCATGTGCTTCATTGGCAAAGGTATGTAATGCACTCTTGTAAATTTCTTCTCCTGAAATCATGTATTTCTCCTTCCACTTCTGTCTTACTAGCTTCTCGTCTTTTTAACCACATCCATAAATGCCTTGACACGTGTACGGTCCACCTGATTCTCGAACTTACCATCATATTTAAACGTTGTTCCAACCACTGCACCATCTGCAATCTGAAGAAGCTTTTCGATAGTATCGATCCTGCAGCCAGTATTAGCAAGCACTACCGTATCCGGAACCGTCTTCTTTACCTCATCCAGAATTCCCGCATCCGTTGCGCTTCCTGCAGTCAGTCCTGATACGCAGAGGGCATCCGGTCTGCAGTTAAATACTGTTGATTTGGCAATCTGCTTAATATCACGTGCTGCAAGATAGGCTGCTGCCTCCGGTACGATATTGAATAACAGCTTTACATTTTCTGCACCGATAGCTCTCTGATGTCTGACGGTCTCACCACAATTGGTATCCCAGATTCCAAAATCACTGGCATAAACACCGGTAAAGATCTCTCTGATGAATTTCGCATCTGTTGCGGCTGCCAGATCCAGGGATGCTTTCGGATCCCATAACACATTGACTCCATAAGGAATCCTGATCTCCGGCTGAAGCTCACCAATGACTCTCGCCATGGCTGCTACTGTTTCCTTCTTAACATCTGTCAGGTAAGGAAGACTGTATTCGTTACTAAACATAATGGCATCTACGCCACCCTCCTGCAGGGCATCCAGATCCTCCCTTGCCTTTTCAATTACCCATTTCATTCCTTTCGCTTTATCAAAATAAGGATCTCCGGGCATGGGCTGCATATGCAGCATGGCAATAATTGCCTTTTCTGTTCCGATGACTTCTTTTAACCAGCTCATAACCTTCCTTTCTTATACCACGATCAGCCGTGGTATCTTTTCTTCCAATACTTTTCGTTTTTCCTCCCCGATGCCTTCGTCTGTGATAATACAGTCAAAATCTTCGATGTCACAAACCTTCGCAAGTGCTTTCTTCGAAAATTTACTGCAGTCAGAGATCATGACCCTCTTCTTTCCACAGTTCAGAATACTCTTTTTGATTCCGATCTCCAGAAAGTTTGAGTTGAATACTCCTTTCTCTACATTGACTGCATCGGCTCCCAGAAAGGCAATGTCCACGTACAGCTTTTTGATGAATTCTTCTCCTATATCTCCGACCAGCACATTGTAGCCATCCCGTCTGAAGCCACCGGTTACGATCATCGTGGAACTCGGATCCATTTTTGCAGCATATGCAATGTCCAGATTGTTCGTTACGATAGTCAGACGTTTCACTGTTGACAACTGCTCTGCCAGCATACAAGCGGTTGTTCCGGAATCAAGGAAGATACTGTCTCCATCTCTTACCAGCTCAGCAGCTGCTTTGGCTATTTTCTTCTTTTCCGGTATCATGACGGTCTGTTTCTCGGCGTGGATCGCCTCAAAGCCGGTTCCCCGGTGAAGAATCGCTCCTCCATGGGTTCTCTCTACAAGATCTGTGAGTGCCATATCATCCAGGTCTCTTCTTGCTGTCGCCTCTGACACATTGCAGAACTCTGCTGCCTCCTTGATAGAGATGCTGTCATTTACAGATAAGAAATCCATGATCCTCTGCTGACGTCCTGCTGGTATTGAATTGTTTGTTTGTACCATGTTTTGTTTTCCTTTCTTGGGTTTAATTTATCACACATTGCAATCTTTTGCAATATTTTATTTTAAATACTTTCAAATTCTTTCAAACTATTGCAATATTAACCATGATTGTTTATGATAGTATATGATAGATTTTAACTCAAATATTGCAAAATTCATAGTAAACGGAGGTATTTATGCAATTTTCTTTTATTTTTGACATGGATGGACTGATTTTGGATACAGAAACTATTGCAAGAAAGGTCTGGCCGATTGTCTATAATTTCATAAGTGAGCAGGAAGCTGATGACGATTATCTGCACGTTGTTGGAAAATCCAACGCTGCAATCATCTCGTATCTCTCTGCCAAATATCCTGATCAGCCAATCAAGGAGATCAACAGCCATATTGATGAAGAGATCGTAAGGTATGTTTCTGCCCATGGTGCAGGCATTAAAGGAGGTGTCCTTACGCTTCTGGATTTTCTGGATGACCACCATATCAAAAAGGCAGTTGCAACCTCCAGCCACAGAGAAGTTGCATCTGCCCTTTTGTCAAAGGAAAATCTGCTGCACCGCTTTGATACGATCGTGTGCGGCAACGAAGTAGAAAGATCCAAGCCATACCCGGATATCTTTTTAGAGGCTGCCAGAAGGCTTAACACACCGCCTTCCCACTGTTATGTCTGCGAGGACTCCTACAACGGGATCCGGGCTGCCCATAATGGGGACTTTATTCCGATTATGGTTCCGGATCAGATTGCCCCCGATAAAGAAATGCAGGAAAAAGCATTCCGCATTTATTCCTGCATCTCAGATATTATTCCCTATTTAAAAGAAACCTACCACCTGGTATGATGGTTTGTTTTATTTTGACATACTCTGTCAGAAATCGTCTGCAGGGAGGCTTCACGAAGGCCGCTTCACAAACTGAAGCAGCACCCGCAGGGTGCGGAGCACGTCGATCACGAAAGCAAACCGGAGACCGTTCTCCTTCAGTGCCTGGTGTCCCTCCTTCAGGGATGCCAGATAGCTGCCCGTACTGGAGGTGCTGGTTCCCCCGTAGTACATGCGGATAATATTCTCCGGAAGATAAGCAAGACGGTTCCGGCCATCCTTCAGAAAGCGGATCATGAATTCATAGTCTGCAGCGATCCTGTATTCGGTCTTATAAAGACCATAGTTCTCATAGACCTCCCTTTTCAGGAAGAGCGTAGGATGACCTGGCATCCAGCCGGCATACAGGCTCTTCTGCGGCCCCATCTTCCAGTATCTGACGATTTTTTCTCCGTCAGCATAAATAAGGTCTGCATGTGCTCCGACGCAGCCGGTATCTCCTTCGATCAGAGCCGCCATTTTGGATACAGCATCATGACATAAAAAAAAATCATTAAAGAATACAATAATATCACCACTAGAAAGAGCATAGCCCTGATTCATGGCATCATAAATGCCCTCATCAGATCTGGATACCCAGTTCACCAGGTATCTGCTCCTCTCTTTGTATTCTTTAATCATTTTTATAGTGTCATCTGTCGAACCGCCGTCCTTGATATTTACCTCTATATCAGGATAATCCTGCTTCTCGATGCTCTCCAGGGTTGAAGCAAGATTTTTCCCACTGTTATAGGTAGTAAGGATCAAAGATACTGTTTTCAAAATGGTTCCTCCGGATATAGAATTCACCCGATCTTCAGGCGGAATTTCTGCAGCTCTCTCTCTGTTACAACCTTTTCGATCTGTGCGCCAAGGCTCTGCAGCTTTTCAGGGAAATCCTCATATCCTCTTTCAATAAATTTAATATCATCAATCGTAGAAACACCCTCTGCTGCAAGTGCCGCCGTCACAAGTGCTGCACCTGCACGGAGATCTGGTGCAGTAAGGCTTGCACCGGTGTACTTCTGTACACCATCAATGATCGCTGTGTTACTCTCTACCTTAATATTGGCTCCCATCCGGGTCAGCTCATCCACATATTTGAAACGGTTTTCAAAAATACTCTCTGTTACAATGCTGGTGCCTTTGGATAATCCAAGTGCCACGGTGATCTGCGGCTGCATATCTGTTGGAAATCCGGGATAGGGAAGTGTCTTGACATGAGTATGGGTCAGTGGCTTGCTTGCAACTACTCTGACCGCATCATCAGATTCCTCCACTTCACAGCCGATCTCTATCAGCTTTGCACTGATGGACTCCAGGTGCTTGGGAATGACATTCTTTACAGTAACATCTCCTCTTGTCACTGCAGCTGCAAACATAAAGGTTCCGGCCTCGATCTGATCCGGAATAATTGCGTATTCCGTACCATGAAGCGCCTTTACTCCCTTGATCCTGATCACATCTGTACCTGCTCCTTTAATAGAAGCTCCCATACTGTTCAGGAAATTGGCCACATCTACTACATGAGGTTCTTTGGCTGCATTTTCAATGATCGTCTGACCTTCTGCCATCGCTGCCGCCATCATGATATTAATGGTAGCGCCTACAGTAACTACATCCAGATAAATATGGCTTCCCACAAGTCTGTCTGCTTCAGTGATGACAAGTCCTCTCTCGATCCTTACATCAGCACCAAGTGCACGGAATCCCTTGATATGCTGGTCAATGGGCCTGAGCCCGATATTGCATCCGCCGGGAAGTGCCACCTCCGCCTTCTTGAACTTACCAAGAAGTGCCCCCAAAAAATAATAAGAGGCCCTGATCTTCTTAATACTGTCGTCCTCAACGACCAGACTTTCAATCATGCCTGCATTAATCTTTACTGTATGTCTGTCCAGCTTCTCTATTCTGATGCCTATGCTTTCCATGGCTTCCAGCATTGCCGCTGTGTCACGGAGATCCGGCACATTTTCTATCACTACGGTTTCTTCCGTCATGGCTGCTGCCGCAAGGATCGCAAGCGCCGCATTCTTCGCACCGCCGATCTCTACCTCGCCAACCAGAGGATTGCCGCCCTTGATTGCATACTGTTCCATCGTATTCCCTCTATCTATATCAAAATCAAACGAAAAATCTCATTGTCAGAGCCCGGAGATACCCTCTGGGCTCATTGCACGCTTGTTCTAAGTATAACATATTTCCGCATTTTGTAAATCTCAAACATCCGTTCTGACATATGCCGTTCTGACATCTGGTCATAGTTTCCTGTCAGTTAAGATACTTGAGCGGATTCACCTGACTGCCACCGATCAGGATCTCAAAGTGAAGGTGTGGTCCCGTACTGATACCGGTATTACCGCTCAGTGCGATCTTCTGTCCCTGGGACACCGTCTGTCCTGCCGATACCAGAACCTTACTCAGATGTCCATATCTGGTCTGTCTGCCATCTGGATGATTGATGTATACCACGTATCCATAACCGCTTCCCCATCCGGCCTTGGCAACCGTACCACCAGAGGATGCCACTACTGCAGTTCCTGTCGGTGTTGCCCAGTCAACGCCCTTATGGTAGGTGCTCGCTCCACGCTTTGGCGCACTTCTTCTTCCGAAATTGGAGCTTAACCGTCCACCGGAAATGGGCTTAATATAAGTAGGCGGTATCTTGGTCCCGCGCTCCACGATCTTCGGTACAGCCTGATACGTGATCTCTTCCTTGATGATCTCTGTACCGACCTTCTGATCGTTTTCAAAAGAAACTATGGCCACCACCTTCCTGTGTCCGGCAGAAGGCTCCTGTAATGTCTTCTTCTCGGTCGTATACCATTCATCATTATCTATATAGATAATGTCTGCTTCATAATCCTCTTCGTAGTAAAGCTCCTCCTGCCTGGTTACAGTAAGCTCAGGCCTTGGCACCATGATCACCAGCTCTTCCCCGGCACGGATCATGGAATTTTCATCTTCCAGTGAAGCATTCATTTCCACCAGCTTGTCCAGTGGAATGTCTGTTTTCAGCGAAATGCCGGAAAGCGTATCTCCGGACTGTACCTCGTAGACCTCGTTTTTCTCCTGATCCTTGGTTACCATCTCAATAGCATCATTTACATCCGTCAGTTCCTCAGCTAAAAGATAAGCCTCCGCCACCTCTACGGTATCTCCAAAATCCATGGAGATCAGCCCGAGATCATAATCTTCAAAATCCTTTTCCACCTTCGGCTGTACTGCTTCAAATACAGCATCCAGCTCCGCATCCATACCGGCGCTTAAGCTGACTGCCTCCTTGATTTCTTCCTGTTCCTTTGCTTCTTCCTCAGATACTACTCTGGCTGTCAGTACCGGCAGCTCTCTCGCAGGATCCAGCAAAAGCTCAGCCTTATAGCTTCCAGTTTCTGCCGTATCATATTTGTCAAGTGCTGCCTGAAGAACCTGCGTCACTTCTTCCTTGCTGGCCAGATTGATCATAAAATCATTGATCTTGACAACATAGGAACGGTTCATGGTCTCACGGACATTATCTGCCAGTACCATCGCCATCCTGGATACGATCTCATCAGGATCATCTGTCCTTCCAAAAAGAACTTCCTGTCCCTGCAGTTCAATATTACTCTCCACCAGAACCAGCTCACTGCTGTCGCTGGCAATCTGTCTGCGTGCTTCTCTGGCATATTCTTCCGCCTCTTCAGGCGAAGCAACTGTTCCTACTGAAACGCCATCCAGAAGTACTCTAAACATATTATCCCCGCTTCTTTCAAATTTAACAAACACGGGCAGAAAAAACATGCTGACAATTACTGCCAGCACTGCAATTTTAATTCTTCTAACATGTAATCTTTTATAATAACTTGAATAATGCTTCATAAACCTTTATTTCTTTCTTACACTGTATCCAAATGTTCCCAGCTCTTTGCCAAGACCATAGTATGTTCCATGAGAATACACCATTGGATTTGCTTTGGCAAGGGAAAATTTTTCCTTTTCATCCATATAGGCTTCGTCCGCATGGACTGCCACTACCTCTGCCAGAAACATATCGTGGGTTCCAAGGGGAATTCTCCTTGTTACTCTGCACTCCAGATTTACAGGGCTCTCTGCCACAAGCGGTGCCTGTACCTTATCTGCCTTAACAGGAGTCAGCTTTACCTCTTTCCATTTATCTACATCTCTGCCGCTTCTCACACCGCAATAATCCGTGGCATAGGTCAATTCCTCTGTTGTCAGATTAATGACAAACTCTCCTGTCTCCACGATCATGGAATAGGAATAGCGTTCCGGACGGACAGAAATCGAAACCATCGGCGGATCACTGCAGATTGTCCCTGTCCACGCTACTGTAAAAAGATTCGTGCCTCCCTTTTTGTCTGCTGTACTGACAAGCACTGCAGGCAGTGGATATAACATATTTCCCGGCTTCCAGCTTTGTTTTGCCATAGGGGATCTCCTTTATAATCAGAATAAACCAAGGATCTGTGCTACCAGGATCCCTGTATTTGCCAGTGTCAGAATCATGGAAATAATAACGAAGGGAAGCAATACCTTACTGCCTCTTGCAGTCTTTTCCTGTACTTCCTTCAGTTCATTTGTCTGCTTCTCCAGTTCTTCGATCACAGCCGCCTGTACATTACGATATACCTTCACATTGTCAGTATGGAGGAAATCTTCCAGGGACTTAAATGCCTCATCCTGCATATTCTTCAGCCCGGAAACGGTCTCTGTCATCTTCTCCAGATTGTCCTTTCCGGAATTATCCTGGATCTCCGCAATCTTGGCAAGACTCTCCGCTACGGTCTGGTTGATACCTGCGATAGAAAGATCCGAGGTCTGTTTGATGCGGCTTACAGAAGCACTCTCCACTTCCCCGGCTGTCTTCTCAAGGCTCTCTCCTGCCTGTCTGGTCAGATCCTTCACTTCCTTGGCGCTTTCAATATTTCTCAGATTCAGCTGTCTCATTTCCTGCAGACAGTCATCATATTTCTCTATCTGTTCCTTAAAAACGGTTACCTGATTTTCCAGATTTTCAAGCTCTGCTGCATCGGCTGCCGCATTGGCTCTGATCATATCCTGTGAATTTAGCTTCTGCGTGATCTTATCCATAAAATTGTCCATCGTTTTCTTCCTCCCGGGCGCGAAAAACATTATAACGTTTTTATTGTAGCATTTTTGATGCCATTTGACAATATGAGCTCATTTTGTGCAATATGCACAATTTTTGGCATCATCTTTTTATATCATTGTTATAATTAACCGTATTTTCACAATACGTTCATAATTTATTCATAATTATGCTGTATAGTATAAATAAATCAAGAGCAAGACTAATGTAGATAAATTTTTTCATAATAGCCCGGGTGCAGCAATGTATCCGGGCACTCCTCATTTTATGGACTGCACATACGGATGATCCCCCTGGAACGCCTACGAAAGGGGCTGCACCTCCTGGTACAGCCCCTTTTTTATTTCAATTCTCATTCCTGATACTTTCATCACAAAGCCTTTTGCCTCTGACTTCAGACTATTTCTTCTTCTGTCTGGCTACCCTGGTGGATCATCTGGATCTCCTCATTCAGGGAAAGCATCCTTTCATCCAGTTCAGCTACCATCCTGGCACACTCTACCAGCTCATTCCGGATATGATCCGGTGCATTTCCTTCGAACTTGTAATTAATCTTATGCTCCAGGCTTGCCCAGAAATCCATGGCAACTGTCCTGATCTGGATCTCGACCTTGGTATCTACGATCCGGTCTGACAGATACACCGGTATGGTGACCAGCATATGATAGCTTTTATAGCCGCTTTTCTTAGGATTCACAATATAATCCTTGATCGAGATCACCTTGATATCACTCTGGTTCCTGATCATCTCTGCAATCTGGTAAATATCTGAAGTAAAGGAACATATTACTCTGATCCCTGCGATATCATTGACATATTCGACCATATTCTGGATCGTTGATTCATAGCCGTGCTTCTTTAATTTCTTGACGATGCTCTCCGGTGTTTTCACCCTTGATTTGATGTGCTCAATAGGATTATACCTGTGCACATGCTGAAACTCGTCATTCAATATTTCCAGCTTGGTAGAGATCTGCTTCAGTGCTGAACTATAGATCAGCATGACCTCTTTCCAGTTGTCAATATCGCTGTCTCTCTGTACTACTAATTCCATTCTGTTTTCATCCGCCCCTATACATTTTTAACGGGATTTCCCGTCCTGCTTCTGCCCCCTGCATTCCTTCTGTTTTCTGTCAGGTTTCTGCAGCCCCCTGCTGTCACCCGGCAATTCTATTTTAACACAGTTTGTCAGCAATGTACATTCCGTTAATTCCCGCACTTTTATATATATGAGCAAAATAGATTTTTATTCCTGTTAATCTTCTTCTATCATCTGGATCTCCAGATAATCAAAATCAATCTGTTCGATAAAGCTGTCCTGCGTAAACCTTGCCCTGGAGTGCTTCCTGAAATCTGCCACACAGGAATCCAGCCAGATCGGTTTGCCAAGATCAAAAGCATAACAGATCTCATCCAGTGCTTCAAACACCTTATGTGTCCTGGTGTCTTCCTTATTATTTTCAATGACAATATCCCTCAGAAGATGATTGTCCTTCCATATTTTTCCCCACATCCGGAACATACTGCCACCTCCGTTTTCAATGAATTTCAGTATATCGGATTTTCCAAAGCAAGTAAAGAATAATTCTGTTGACATGTCTCATAATATGTTGTAGTATTCATGTATGTCATATGTAGTTTTAATTACTACTTATTGTATCAAGGAGGTATCAATTATGCAGATAACTATTCGTGAACCAGGAAGTGCCATTACCCACTTTATCGCAATGATGCTGACTGTTTTCGCAGCAGCACCTCTTCTCGTGAAATCCGCTTTATCCGATACAGCCAATATGCTGCCGGCCATGACAATATTCATACTCAGCATGGTTCTTCTTTACGGTGCCAGCGCAACCTATCACTCTCTGAATATCGGAGGCCGGGCGCTCCGTATTTTCCGGAAGGTAGATCATATGATGATCTTTGTGCTGATCGCCGGATCCTACACACCGGTCTGTCTGATTGTCCTTGGCGGAAGGATGGGCTACACACTTTTTGCCGTAGTATGGGGGATTGCCATTGCAGGCATGCTGTTAAAAGCCTGCTGGGTCACCTGTCCCAAATGGTTTTCTTCTATTATATATATTGCCATGGGCTGGGTCTGTGTTTTCGTGTTTGGTCCTTTATGGAATACATTGCCCCACAATGCTTTTCTCTGGCTTCTGGCAGGCGGGATCATTTATACAATAGGCGGTGTGATCTACGCGCTGAAGCTCCCACTGTTTAACAGCAGACACACCTTCTTCGGATCCCATGAGATCTTCCATCTTTTTGTCATGGGCGGGAGTCTCTGTCACTTTATCTTTATGTACCATTATGTAGCGTAAATGACGCAAGGAGGCAGATGCGTGTGGCATCTGCCTCCTTTTATGCTTATATTACTTTAATCGTCATATCCGTTTGGATTGTTCTTCTGCCATCTCCAGGAATCTGCACACATATCCTTAATCCCATATTCTGCTTCCCAGCCAAGCTCTCTCTTCGCCTTGCTTGCATCAGAATAGCAGGTAGCAATATCACCGGCACGGCGGGGTTTGATCACATAAGGAATCTTAACACCGGTAGCCTCTTCAAAATTCTTCACAATATCCAGAACACTGTAGCCCACACCAGTTCCCAGGTTGTAGATCTCAAGTCCTGTTTTCTCTTCGATCTTCTTCAGCGCTTTTACATGTCCTTTTGCCAGATCTACTACATGGATATAGTCACGAACCCCTGTCCCATCCGGGGTATCATAGTCATTGCCAAATACTCCAAGCTCTTTCAGCTTGCCTACAGCAACCTGCGTAATATAAGGCATCAGGTTATTGGGAATACCGTTCGGATTTTCTCCCATGGTACCGCTCTTATGTGCACCGATCGGGTTGAAATAACGAAGCAGGATCACATTCCATTCCGGATCTGCCTTCTGGATATCTGTCAGGATCTGCTCCAGCATGGACTTGGTCCAGCCATAGGGGTTGGTGCACTGTCCCTTGGGGCATTCCTCTGTGATCGGAATCACTGCCGGATTACCATATACCGTTGCAGAGGAGGAGAAGATAATGTTCTTCACACCATGCTTTCTCATCACATCTACCAGTGTAAGAGTACCGGAAATATTATTTTCATAATACTCCCACGGCTTCTGTACGGATTCTCCAACTGCCTTAAGTCCTGCAAAATGAATACAGCAGTCTATCTTCTCTTTATCAAAAATCTCATTCATAGCCTCTCTGTCAAGGATATCTGCTTTATAAAAAGGAACCTTCTTTCCTGTGATGGCTTCCACTCTCTGAAGGCTCTTCTCACTGGAATTTGCCAGATTGTCCACTACTACCACATCATATCCTGCATTCTGAAGCTCTACTACTGTATGGCTGCCAATATATCCGGCACCACCTGTAACTAAAATGGTCATATTCGTTACTTCCTTTCTTCCGGCGGAAAATTCCCGCTGTATTTTCAGGTATGAAAGATTCCTGATCACTCTCTGTTTCAAAGAAAGTGTACTTCAATTTCTTAAAAGCTGGCAAGTCAGTAATGTTATTCAAACCTGTCAAAATGTTAACTAGAGTTTAATACCGTTTTCTTTACACAGCTCTCTCGCGGTCTCTACGGAATCTACGCCTGTCTTATTTTTAATCGGTGCAAATTCCTTCCTTCTGTCTACCTCAAAGGGAAGACAGCTGTCAAGCTCATGGATCATATCCAGTACAAGCTGCTCATATTTATAGCCGTTTGGCTTCTCCGGCTTCACCTGTTCCCCATTTTCATCCAGACAGGTGATCTTCTTTTCTACTACATGAAGCGGAAGCTTCTTTTCCCGGATGGTTTCAAGATCTGACACACGGAACAGATAATTCAGGATAACGCCAAAATAATATGCAGGATCCCCATTTTCATCCTTCGCTGCTGCCAGCTCCTCTGTCAGCTCATAATACTCTATGATAGATGGTCTGCCATCTTCCAGACACATAACCCCAACCTTTTCATCTGGTGCACACTTCTTAACTACCTTGGCTCCTACACTGCACCCGGCGGTAAGGACAGCACCGATAAAGCATGGATCCGCGATTCTCTGCAGGACATTGTCCACAGAAAAAACATTCAGCCATTCCACACCGTCTGCGATCGCCTTCTGTGCAATTCCCCACTTGTACATGGAAGAATACCATCCGCCATTTCCATTGGGAGAGGTGGCGATCCTGCCCTTTTCTTCCATATAAGCCTTACCGTTATAATCAGAAGCAGGTGCCATTTCCTGTTTAAAAAATGTCACATAGTCACTGTTATAGCCAAAATAATCATGATCATAAAGGAACTGGCAGGTTGCTTCATGATTCTTCTCACTTGTCATGATATACAACGGGATCCAGCTTTCCGCCACCCTGACCACATCCATCAGGTTCTCGATCAGCCTCTGGAAAATATATACCTTTTTCGTGATACCAATATCGTACATTCCCTTGGGATCATCAGAACCAAGCCTGGTTCCCATGCCACCCGCAAGAAGCACCGCTCCGACCTTTCCTTCCCTGATCACCTGAAGACCACAGGCTCTGAACTCTTCTTTCTTTGCTTCGATCTCCGGCAGCTGCATGGCTGTCAAAGGGGTGATCACTCCCTTTTTATTCTCGGTTGCTGCTTCCCTTCCACTGACCAGAACAGAAAAGTCAGTCTCATCAATCTGAGTAAGAAGTGCCTCCTGCTGCTCTTTCGTCAGTTCGTTATAATACATAAGGACATGCTCCTGTCCATAGCTTTTCAGTTTCGCAAGGGCTTCCTGATAATTCATTCCGTACCTCCTGTATTTTACACATTTTGTTATATACCAACAGTATACTGACTATCCACCCATTATGCAACCATTAACCACTCTGTCATTATTTTCCATCATTTTCTGGCAGGAACTGGAATCCCTTCCTGTGTAAAGATTCCGTTAATAACCTGTTAAACTGTCGTTAAGAATAGCCTGTCTCTCTTTTATCCGGAGGTTCTTTCCTGCTAGAATGTCAATGTGTAAAAGGTGATCTATAAAAAAACAGAGAGGTATAAGCTATGAACATTGGAATTTTATTAATCATGATCATCGGTGGTGTTGCCGGCATTTTTTCAACTCTTTATCTGACAGTTTCCATTCCTGTTGTACTTGGATGGAAGATCTACAGACGTTTCGCGAAAGGTATCCCGCTGACCAAATAACTGCGTTTTTCAGGACAGTCTTCACTGTCCTGTTTCAGGAAGTATTTTCAGAAAATAATTCAGGAAATTCTCTCCCATGATCTTTCTGACCGTCTCTTGTGAAATCCCCTGCTGCAGCAGCGCTGCGGTCAGAAGGACAGCATCACCGTGATCCTTCAGGCAATCCTCTGCTTCAGAGCTTTGCTTTCCCTGCTGTCTGCAGGATGCGGTGGTGTAGGAGTCACAAAGATCGAATCCATAGCCGATATGCTCCTCTCCCATGATCTCCAGCTCCTTCTGTACGTGCCTGCACAGCATTTCCAGATGGTTACCAGAAAGGGAACCAGTGATATATTTACAGGCATTCAGTCCGGCGATCCCTCCCTGCCCTGCCAGCTTCCGCAGCTGCTCATCAGTCAGATTCCGGTAGCTGTCATAAACACTTCTGCTGTTTGAGTGGGTGGCGATGAAGGGTCTTTCCGTAATCGCCTGAATATCTTCAAAGCCTTTGTCATTCAGGTGGCTGACATCCAGAAACAGGGAAAGCTCCTCCATCTTCCTGACAGCATTCCTGCCATGTGTAGTCAATCCACCTCTTACCTGCCGGTGTTCTGTGGCTCTGCAGCATCCATTTGCAAATACCCCTTTCCTGCTCCATACAAGAGAGGCTCCCGAGATCCCCTGCTTTTTCAGTTCCGTCAGAAGCTCAGGATCCTCACCGATCACCTCCAGTCCTTCCATATAAAGTAGAATGACGATCTTTTTTTCTGCAATCGCTTTCTTTAAGCTGTCTGCACAGCTGACAAGCCGGACTTCTGTCAGGTCTGCCAGATCCTTTTTCAGGGCATCGATCTGCTGCAGCGCATTCTCAAAGCCATTTGGAAGATTCCTGTTCTCCACGAATACAGAAGAAACAATCAGGGAAAAGCCGCCCCGTTTCCAGTCATCCAGATAATGGTGTCTCACAATATCTCTTTCCCCGAGCTGCCTTCTGATCAGCACCTCTCCAGCCAGATCCAGGTGTGCATCCACTGCCGGATTTTCACGGTGCAGTTTTTCAGCCTGTCTTCTGTATTTTTCTTCTATCTGAATATCCTTCATATGCAATGTAATCCTTTTCACTTTTCTTCTGTTTCATCTTATTTCCGGATACCGGCTTTTATGCAGTCCGGCACAGGACACCACGATTCTCCTCATTAAAGTACGAAGCCAGGCGCACAGCCTAAAAAACAGCCTTCCCCCAAAGGGAAAGACTGTCTCATCTTCTGTCTGCTGTTCAGATCCCGTTTATTTCTCCAGATCTACGGTCTTTAACAGTTCTCTGATCTGCTCTACACTGAGCCATTCACTGTTATTGCCTGAGCTGTAGGAGAAGCCATCTGGCACCTTTTTGCCGCTCATATTGATCTTCTGCTTATCATTCCAGGTTACCTGGGGATATACGATAAAATGCTTGTCATATTCATAGGTTGTTGCAGAGTCTTCTACCGTTACCATGATCTCATGGAGCTTTTCACCGGGTCTGATACCAACCTCCGGCATTTCACAGTCAGGCAGCATGGCCTTTGCAAGATCTGTGATCTTAAAGGAAGGGATCTTACTGATAAAGGTCTCCCCACCGGTAGCCTCCTCAAGTGCCTTGATCACCAGCTCAACGCCCTGTGTCAGGCTGATCCAGAAACGTGTCATACGATAGTCAGTGATGGGAAGCTCCCTGCCGCCGTTCTTGATAATGCTGTTAAAGAACGGAATAATGGAGCCACGGCTTCCGGCTACGTTGCCATAACGGACGATAGAGAAATTGATGTCCTTTTTGCCTGCATAGGCATTGGCTGCGATAAACAGCTTATCAGATACCAGCTTGGTCCCGCCGTAGAGGTTTACCGGGTTTACCGCCTTATCCGTAGAAAGGGCAACTACCTTCTTTACATTGCTGTCAAGGGCTGCATCAATGACATTCTGTGCACCATGGATGTTGGTCTTGATCGCTTCGTTTGGATTGTATTCACAGGCCGGCACCTGCTTTAAAGCAGCCGCATGGATCACATAATCCACATCCTCAAAAGCTCTCTGGAGACGTTCCTTGTCTCTCACATCCCCGATAAAGAAACGAAGCTTATCTGCATACTCCTTCATCTCATTCTGCATCAGAAACTGTTTGAACTCATCTCTGGAATAAATGATGATCTTCTTCGGATTGTAATGCGTCAGCACATATTTGGTAAAGCACTTACCAAAGGAACCGGTTCCTCCGGTAATCAGTATTGTCTTGTCATCTAATAACATAATTTCCTCCTGTGGAAGCAATTTCCATTCTTCCGGCATTTTCAGCCATTACTTTTTTCAGTTTATCATAAATCCGTCTTATCAGCAACTGCAATCATCGCAGCTCATACAGCTTCCACAGTCCCTTTTCTGCGATCAGTCGGTACTCTGTCAGCTTCGCATTGCTCTCAAGGAGCCTGTCAAGACAGGCCGTTCCGCTTTCGTGGTCAGCCACATAGGCAAGCACCCTGTCACTGGTATTCAGCGTTTCATCTGTCAGCTCATCCATATTATCTTCGCTTGCCAGATAAATCTCCGGATACTCCATCAGTTCATCCGAAAGCCGCCAGACATTACTCTCCGAAGCGCTGTTATAAAATACAACTACCGGCACATCCTTATTTTCCCTTACAAACGCCATCGCAGTCCGTTCTTCTTCATAAAGGAAAAATACCCGTCCTGCTTTCAGGGAAATCCCGTTCATCAGAAGTACTCCTGCAAAAAGCACACAAAACAGGATCCAGCCTGTCTTTTTTCCTTCCGACAGAAATCCGCTCAAAGGTTCTGTCAGAAAATACAGCAGCAGAAACAGAAGCAGTCCATAAATCGGCAGCATATACCGGTTTGAGGTTTCTCCAAGCAGAAGAGCTGTCTTTGCCACAATAAAGAAATATCCGGCACAGGCAGATACTAACAGCCAGATCTCTACAGGCAGTCTGCCGGATACCCTCCTGCCTGCCGGATGATCCACCAGCTTTTCCCTTCTTCCAAGGCAGCTTCTCGTCACCCAGAGAAGGCAGATAACCAGCAGGATCACGGCAAGACAGCCTGCCACCTCATATTTGTCAAACAGCTCTGTAAAGAACTGCAGCCTTTCCAGTGTATTTCCGGTATCGGCGAACTCATCCATGGCCTCTGTTCCCCGGTAGCCCCGGAAAATATGGGACATACTTGCCGGATAATACAACACAGCAAGTCCGAAGGCCAGGACACAGGCTGCACCATAGGATAACAGCACCCGGATCTTTTTTCGTGAAAGCAGGTATACGCATAATGCCGCACCCAGGAAAAAATGAAATACCATATAGAAATACTGGGTCAGAAATCCCAGAAATACCGTGACCCCAACAGGGATCAGAAAGGGCAGTCCGAATTTCTGTTTCCTCACTGCCCTGACATGAAGCCATGCACACAGCAGTACAAACAGTGTCATCCACTGGTACATCCGGATAAACATTACCCCTGAGATCACAGCAGCACTGCCGCCCCATAAAAGGCAGGTCAGAAAGGCAAGCCTGACTCCCTTTTCTCCCTTTCCTGCTATTTCATATACAATCCCTGCCAGCAGGAAAAAGCATGGTACAAAGGCAGTCAGATTGACTGCTATTCCAAGCCATTTACTGAACACACCCGGGAACAGGGAGCATACCGTATGGAGGATATAATAGTACAGCGGTGGATGCACATCCCATGACTGCATCTGCTTCACGATGCCATACCGGAACTGCTCCCCCGGCAGCACCACAAACTCGTTACGGTAGCTGTCATTATCAATCCACTCCCTGTCATTCACGAACAGGCCAGCCGTCTTATTGGTGGAATAATAGGAATAAAACTCATCCTCATGGAATCCGGATTTCCGGCTTCCATAATATATTAATAAAAGAAGCTGCAGAAGCAGCAGAAGGAGAAATGCTCCTCCCCACAAAAGCCTTTTTCTTTTTTCTGCATCCTTCAAAATATTCTGTTTCTCCATAAATCTCCTGTATCAGTGAAATCCCCTGATCCCTGCATGCACCTTTCTCACAAGCGCCGGTGCTGCTGCAAGCAGAAGAAGATACTGCCTGTTCTTCTTTGTCAGATAGGGATTTGTTTTTATTTCTTTTCTGTGGCTTTTCAGGTAGCCGCATACCTGCATATAAAATATATTATCCCTTTTCATCTGCGAGATCGGAATATGCAGCATATAATCAAGTCTCTGGATCAGGGCAAACCGCTCCGCTTCCACGGTAAGTCCCGGGTATTGTTCCTTTACCAGTGCTTCCACACGGTCTGCATTATTGACAATATCCGTAAATACCCTCGGGAATTCTTCCCTATCCCTTGTCCTTGTATTACTGCCATAACGGTAAAAGACATGATACTCCTGCTCCGGCAGAATGCCGATCGCCGGGATTTCCGGAAGCAGCTCTACAAGGAGCCTGAAATCCTCATTCAGCTCCCCCTCCGGAAAATGATGCTGCTTCAGGAGTGAAGCCTCTACCAGCTTGGTGCAGAAGGAGCAGTCTCCCCGGTGCATCAGAAGCTCACGCAGAAAATCTTCACTCTCTACCAGCACCTGAGCTTCCGGAGGCGTACACACATCCGGCATCCTGTTTCCCTGCTCGTCAATTTCATCCCGCGAGCACTGCACTGCCAGAAGATTTTCCTCCAGCAGCATGGCAAGAAGCCTTTCATACATTTCCGGTTCTATATAATCGTCACTGTCCACGAATCCGATAAAATCACCCGTGGCTTTTTCGATCCCCAGATTTCTGGCTGAAGAAGAACCTCCGTTTTCCTTATGGAAAACCCGGATCCTTTTATCCTCCAGTGCGAACTTCTCACAGAGCGCCCCACTGTTATCCGTGGAACCATCATCCACAAGGAGGATCTCCAGATTGCGGTATGTCTGCTTCCTGATAGAGTCCACACATCTTGTCAGATACGCCATCACATTATAAACAGGTACGATCACACTGATCTTTATTGGCACATCCATGAATACATCCTCCTTTCCGAAATCACAGGCGCCGGGCTTAAAGGTCCATCATCTGCCCCTTCCGGATCTCCTGTCAGAAGCTCTTCTGAAAAACGGAGAAGCTCCCCGGCTGCATGCTCCGCATTCCACGCTCCCGTGATCGTCTCCATGGCTTTTCTGCCCATCTCCTTCCGCTTCCCGTCATTACAGGCAAGTGAAAGGACTGCCTGCGCCATCTGCATAAAATCATCCTCCGGATAAGCAATTCCATTCACACCCTGACGGATCAGATAAGGCACCGCCCCGGCAGCTGCACTTGCCACCTCTGCGCAGCCACTGTTCATGGCTTCATTTACCACAGCCCCCCAGCCTTCCAGCCGGTTACTGGTAAATACATGGATCTGGCATCTTTCCATGATATGCCGGATCTCCTCAGGCGGCAGAAATCCATGAAATATCATCCTGTCCGCTACGCCAAGCTCTTCCGTCTCACGCTTAAGGCTTTCTTCCATCTCCCCGCTTCCTGCCATATGGATCTCAAAATCTGTATAGATGCCCTCTTTCCGGATCTCCTCCAGATGCTCCCTTAAAAAGGCAGCCAGCCTTGGCATCATCTCCGCATGCTTCAAGGGAATGAAACGTCCTGCCCAGACGATCCGCAGGATCCCGTCTGCAGGCTTTAGCTGCTCCCACTCTTCTTCTGTATAATGCACTGTTTCCGGAAAATAACCCCAACGGAACATCTTGTCCGGATAAGCCCCGATCAGATGGAAGTCCGAAGGAACATAGGCTCCTGCGCAGAGCAGGTATGCCTTTCCCTTCCGGTATCTGGTATGTTCTTTGTATTTATGGATCAGTCCCCTTGGGGAAACAGCCTTCCACTGCCCCTCCCGGTACAACCGTTCACTGATCCGGATCACAGGCTTTCCGCCCCCAAGTCTCTCCTGCACCAGATCTTCCCGGTCTGACCATCCTGCCAGCAGTACATCACAGGAAAGGATCCTTTCCCTGCATTCTGCCTCCTCTTCATACAGACATTTCACAAAAGGGAGACTGTCCGCTTCATTATGCCATCCCATTGCAAGACGCTCCTGCTCCATGGGCTGCGCCTGCACAAAGCAGAAATCCTCCTTCAGTCTGTCATAGCAGGCATTACAGAAGGGGATCTGATGATGATTGATATAATTGGATAAAAAAGTCAGCTTCATGATTCGCAGATATCCTTATAAATTTCCAGCAGTCTTTCGTAGTTCAATACCCCATTGTGCGCCATTCTGGCTCTTCTTTTCTCCGCTTCAGAGATCTTTGCACAGAACGCTTCATCACCAAAGATACGAAGAACTGCCTCAGCCAGCTTTTCCGGATCCCCTTTGGTAAAAAGAAGTCCTTCCTGCCCATCTGTGATCATATCCGGGATACCCCCCGCCCATGATGCAGCCACCGGTACTCCAAGAAGCATGGCCTCTCCTACTGTGTTTGGCGAATTTTCAAGCACAGAAGCGCACACAAATACATGGCTTTTCAGAAACCGTTCTTTCATTTCCTGTTCCGGCAGATTTCCTGTAAAGGTCACTTTATCCTCCAGATGATACCTTCGGATCAGGGTAAGCAGATACTTTCCGTAAGCTGGCAGCTTGATTTTTTCTTTTAATGTATGATGTGCTGTGATCCTGTTTCCTGCCACATACAGCCTGGTATCCGGATACATGGCAAGGATCCTTGGCATCGCCTCTAACAGAAAATGCAGCCCCTTTAAGGGATAATCTCCCTGTCCCAGGAAAATACTGTGCTCCTCACACGCATTTCTGTCCCATTCCCCTTCATAAAAGCTGTCACGCATGGTTTCATTCATACGATAATAGATCGCTCTTTCATTGACATAGGACGTTCCCCGTCTGTCAAAGGCTGTACGCCCCGTAATATAGCCTGTCTTTTCAATCGCTTCGATCTCATATTCCCCGCGCTTTATAAATTTTTCCTGCTGCTGTTTCAGTGAATCCCTCCGCAGAAAATCCCGGAGCGTTACCATGTTCTGTACTTTTTCCGGCAGATCTGCCATGTAAACCCTGGCAATCTCATGGCAGAGCCCCTGGATGCCGATCAGCGTTCTTTTCGGGTTGTCAAAAGCCCTGACCGCTGCCAGTGTATGGGGAAATTCTGTCCCGAAAATATGGATCATATCCGGCTTATCTGCTGCAAAGATCTGGCAGAAACGTTCTTCCAGACTGTTGTCATAGGTTTCCGGATGAGCCAGATCCTCCAGAAAGCCGAAGCACCGGATCCCATGTACATTGACACCGTCTGAAAGCACTTCTGCCGGAAGCGCTTCCTTCTGCTCCTCCGTCACCGGAAAGCAGACAGAAAGGGTAAAAGGAGCTTCGCCCTCCTTCACCCGTTCAAAAATACCGGACAGCCAGCCCTCCCTGTTGCTGTAGGACAGGGAAAACTCTCTGGCAATGACCGGAAGCATAATATTACAGATCCACAATACTTTTCTCATATATTCTGTCCTCTTTCCGGTTATCTGTAGATTCGTTTCTTGATAGCATTGTAAATTCCCGCTGTCTTTTCGTTATGGGAAATCCATGTCCGGAGAGGCGCCAGCGTAACAGCCAGGAGAAAGCGGTACTTCCTGATCTGTCCTTTTGACATATACCGCTCTGCGGCAATTCTGTGCTCTCTCTCAGAACGTTTCCGGTTTTCCCTGGTTTCTGAAAATCCACCGCCCTCATAGTTACAGACCAGAATCTCTCCATAGGTAAATGTTACCTTTTCTCCCCGGTATCCTGCAAAGAAGCAGGCAAGAAACTGTTCATAATCCGCCCGCACAGCAAGCCCTGAGTCAAAGGGATGTTCAAGGAGCAGCTCCCTCTGATAAAAGCATGCCTGATGGCAGGGTACATTCCGGTAGCACCCAAATGCATCCATGGAAGGATTAGACGGGACGCACTGCCCTGTCAGCCGTTCAAAGATATTTCCATAATAAATACCATGCTTTGCCGGTTTTTCCAGGATCAGGCTGTGTATTTTCGAAAGCACATCCCTTTCTGCAAAAAAATCTCCGCAGTTCAGGAAATACACATACCTGCCTCTTGCTGCCTCTGCCGCCTGATTCATGGCATCATAAATGCCGCTGTCCTTCTGCTGCAGGATCCGCAGCTGCCCTTTCAGGAAATCTAACGATCCATCCGTGGATCCTCCGTCCTTCACAATAATCTCATAATCTGTAAAATCCTGTGCCTGAATGCTTGTTATTGTCTGCTCCAGCTTGCTGCCTGCATTCAGACAGACTACCAATATCGAAAAAAATGGAGTCATCTGCTCCTCCTTGTAATATCATTTCTGACAGCTGACCGGCCAGCTATCTAATTAACATCCGACAGGATCGGCACCATTTCATGGAAGAAAAAGGTCTGGTAAGGCAGGATCCTGAATCCCGGATCTGCCGCCCGCATCATGAGCAGGACAAAGTACAATATCCCTGCTGCCACAGCTCCCGCTGTCAGCAGCTTTCTCCACTTTTCATTTTCAATCTGCCTGATCAGTGCCGGCAGGAAGAAAATATGGGTGATCGTCAGGTAATAGCCGATTCTCGATATGATCGGCAGAAAAGAACAGCACACATACATGACAAGTGCTCCCAGATTGCAGTTGAACCAGAAATTCATCACCCGGTTCCCCTTCACTGCCTTCTTATACAGGATCAGTGACAGGATCAGGATACCAAAGCATCTTGCAATATTCACATAACTGGTTCCCCCTGACAGATACTCCGTCTCCTCATACGTCGGGTACAGAAATACCACAACCCGCAGATAAAAGTCCTGCAGAAAGAAAAAGCTGAGACAGAATACACCAGCCAGTGCAAGCTGCCATTTTTTCCAGCACCTTACCGCCAGAGGGTACAGTACCAGCACCACCAGCACCGACTTATGGAATGCAGCACCGATCAGGATCAGCACCAGAAACCTTCCATATTCCTTTTCCAGAAGATAAGGTATGGCGATCAGGGCAACCGCCAGTGCCAGGTAATACCGCACTGTACTGAAGCTCTGAAAATAATATCCAAATGCCATGAACAGGAAAAAGGAAAAGCCAAAGCTTTCCGCCTGCCTGTAAATAGCCTGTAAAAACAGAAGCACCGTAAAGAATGCAAAAATGGCAAAGACCAGCAGATAGTTTTCAAATCCGCTGATCCCGTAAATTGCTTTAGTAAGCAAATTAAAGCCAACCTCTGTGGGCACATAGGCATTGCAGTAGGTCAGATGCATGAACTCAACATATTTGGCATAATCATTTCCCACATTTAACCGGCTGGCAGCTACCGCAAACAGGATGAGGAACATAAAAAACAGACTGACAGCATTCAGAGCCTGCTGCCTCGTGATCCCACTGTTTCTTCCGTTTTCTGCCTTTTGTACTGTCAGTCCAAGAAGGACAGTCAGCACTGCCACCAGAATATATAATATCATCTTCGCTGTTTTCCTTCCGAAATTCCCTTTTTCATAAGCCTGTATGCTTCCGGCAGGGGAATCTGCCTGCACATTTCCTGTCTGTGTGCCAGAAGAAAGCGCAGGGCAAATACCCTCGCCAGCTTTCCATATAAAAAGGGATAAAGCACTCCTCTGTCCACAAAGAATTTCTCATTATAACCCTTGAACCAGGTCGACTCCCTGTATTCTTCCTCTCCAAGCTCTTCTGCTGATGTATATAAATGCAGTCTCTTCTTCAGACAGTCATGAAGAAACAGACTGTCCTCCCCATTGCTGTATCTGGCACCACCACCAAACAGGAGGGAAAAGCTTACATTGCTTTTACGCAGGGCAGACAGCCTTGCTGCCACGCTGTAGGTCGGATATCTGCCATAGTTATACCAGCGGATCCGCCGCTCTCCTGCATTATGATATGTTGCCCTTCTCTCATCCACCCGGAAATTAAAGGTGATCACATCTGCATCCGGATTCTTCAGAAAGGCCTCCAGTACCTTCTTCTCATAGCCTTCGTCAAACCTGATATCTTCGTCTGAAAAAAGGACAATATCCTCCTCTGCAAACAGCAGGGCTGTATTTCTGCTAAGACCAACACCCCTCTCCTCCATGGAAAAACACCGGATCTCTCTTCCGTTTTCTTTCCATGCAGTATAGCCATGATGATCACATTGGTTCACAATCACCGCATCGGATGCTATTTTCATGGCCTCTGCCAGACTGCGGGGATCCTTTTCCACCGCTGATACCAGTAATTCCAGCTTCATTTTGGTTCTCTTTCCTTCTATCGATAATACCGGTTTACGAAATCCTCATCCGCACCAGAGATCACCATGCCAAACACAGGGCATTCCTGATTGGAAAGGAGTGTAAGTACACGGCTTGTCCTGCGGCTCACATCCTTGCCAAAAGGGATCAGTAATACAGCCCCGCCAAGCTCCCGGATCCTCGCAAGCTCTTTTTCAGAAAGCATGCCTTCGTCAAATGCTTCTGCATGCCAAACATCCTGTGCCTGTTCCTCTTCGCTCTTTGGCAGTGTCCAGGTCAGACCGCCTGCCTCTCCGTCTCCACCTACAAATTCACCCGGAACAGCATTCAGTACCAGCTCCAGATCTTCTTTTCCTTCTATGCAGTGATCATCCATGTCGATCAGGCCAAAGCATTTATGCTCCGCCAGGATATAAGAAAAATCAGCCTGCAGCTCTCTGGCATAGGGCTGTAGTCCCTTCTGTTTCTTCAATAAAATGCCAAGCGGCTTACAGGAATATTTCTTCTCAATATCCTCCTGTACATAAACCGCATCGTCAAGCAGATAGAGAAATGCTGCTATCAGACAGGAGATCACAGCAAAGACCACACCGCCGATCACAGCCGCTGTCACAGTTTTGTCATCCCAGTAAACACGCACAGGATCCTCCGTACGGATCACATCGATCCTCTTCAGCTCTGCACTGTCCCTTGCATAGTCCACAAGACCCTCTTCTACAGCACTCTGGATCTCCCTGACAAATTTTTCTGTGCCGCCCTCTACCGTAATGGTCAGAAGACGGATATCAGAAAGGATCTCTGCTGTAGTAGCTTCCTGTACCTCTTTCCTGCTGTAGCCTTCCGGCACATATTCCATGATCCTGTCAAGCACCGGATCCGTATCAAGCAGATCATTCCATGTATATCCATTATAATACTGATACACCTCGCCGCTTTCGTCTACACCAAAGCTGATATACAGCTTGGACTCTGCCGCGTAGGTGATCGGCATCCTGGTCGCTTTTATGACCTGATAACTCACACCACCGATAACTGCTCCCAGGATCGTTAACAGTAAAAGCAGCCATAGCTTTCCCTGTGAGCAAAGATAAAGTCTTTTCAGGTCCACTTCTCTTCTTCTGTAATCCTCACTCATCTTTTCCATGCTTCTCCTCCACATTCTCCTCCTGCTTCATCGCTGTTACCTGAGTGCTGTCCACTCCTTCTGTACTCTCTGCTTTGACCAGGATCTTTAGTGTCAGAAGCATCAGCTTGATATCCAGCCAGACACTGTAATTCTCTATATAAGAAAGATCCAGTTTCAGTTTATCATATGGTGTTGTATTGTATTTGCCATAAACCTGCGCATAACCGGCAAGTCCGGCTTTTACCTTCATCCTGTATACAAATTCCGGCATATCCTCCACGTACTGGCGGATGATCTCCGGCCGCTCCGGTCTTGGTCCGATAAAGGACATATCCCCTGCCAGAATGTTAAAGAGCTGTGGCAGCTCATCAATGCGGACCGCACGGATAAATTTGCCAACCGGAGTGATCCTGCTGTCATTCCTGGCTGCCAGTCTTGCCACACCATCCTTCTCGGCATCCACCCTCATACTGCGGAACTTCATGATCTTAAACTCCCTGCCGCCAATGGTACAGCGCACCTGCCTGTACAGCACAGGACCACCATCGTAGCATTTGATACAGATTGCCGTGATCAGCATGACCGGTGAAGTGATCACCACAAGGATCAGCGCACAGATAACGTCGATCAGACGCTTGGCCAGCCTCTGCTCTACCGTAAGAGCGTACTCCCTGATCAAAAGGATCGGTGTATCAAAGAGATGCAGCTGATCAGAGCCCTTTACCAGTACATCAGGGATCTTTGGCATCATGTAAACACGGATCGACTGACCATAACAGAACTTAAGCAGCCTGTTTCTGTCTTCTGTAGCAATATCCCACAGGACAACTGCCCCGTAGCCTTTTACTGCCTCTTTTTCTACTGCCTTCATGCCTTCCCGGATATTAATACATTTTGCAATATGATATTTGTCCTTTCTGGACGCAAACTTCTGCAGGATATCCTCGATCGACCGCTCTCCGTAAACAAGCAGCATCTCCCGCGGTGGGAACACCCTGCGGTAAAACCAGTTGCAGATCAGGTTAAAGACAAGGGCAGTCAGGAGCTGCACAAGGGTTGCTGCCAGGAAATACTTCGGTTCCAGCCACCAGCCATTCATCAGGGAGATCTGCAGATAGGTGATCACATTGACAAACAGCAGCGAAAACAGCTGGGACATAAATACATCCATGGGTTTCAGATAACCGATCTTCAGTCCGCCATAGGTACTGTCAAAGAAAAAGAGCAGCACGAAATAAATGGCAAACATAGCCAGATGTCCGTTCTGATTGAACTTCAGCCTCAGTGTAAACTTACTGATGATGGGATAATAATACTCCATCCATATATAAGCATATATGCCAGTCTGCAGCAAAAGTCCTGCAAACGAAAGCCATAATACGATAATCTTCTTTAATGATTCCAAGCGTTTCACTACATTCTTCTCCTTGCGGCACGGTATGCCCACAGCATAAAGCAGACACAGCTCTTTACAAGCGGAAGCTTCTCTTCCTTCCGGTACAGATACCAGATCCTGCGGATGGCTTCCAGTTTGTTGGATGACAGCGACTTTGCCGGTCTTCTGTAAATAACCAGTACCTCATCCAGTCCGAAGGCGGTAAATCCGTTTTTCAGAAGCTTCCACCAGAGTGCCGTGTCCTCACTCTTTACAAGCGGCATGTAAACAAGTCCCTTGCCAGTCTTTTCTGTATCGATCAGCACAGTGGACGTAAAGATCACTGTTCTTGACAGTGCCTTCTCATAAGTAAGGAATTCCGGGGCATGTACGATCTTCCCCGTACCCCTTGCCTGTTCATCCCCGAATTCATACGAGGTAAATACAAATGCTGCCTGCTTTTTCTGCAGGAATTCCACTTCCCTTGTCAGCTTGTCCGGCATCCAGATATCATCTGCATCCAGGAACGCAATATATCTTCCCTGTGCTTCTGCTATCCCGGTATTTCTTGTCCTTGCAGCACCGCCGTTCTCTGTACGCCGGATCAGACGGATCTCCTTTTTCTTCTGTTCTTCAAAAGACAGCTTCTGCCCTCGTTCCCTTATATAAGCTTCGATCACTGCCCGGCTGTTGTCAACAGAACAGTCATCGATCAGCAGAAGTTCCCAGTCCTGATAGGTCTGTGCTTCTACCATGCGTATGGTTTCTTCGATATAATTTCCGGCATTATAAACCGGTACGATAATACTGACCAGATTCTGCTGCATACGCTATCGTTCCTCTTTTACAAGATAGATTGGACGATTTTTTACCTCCATATACGTCTTGGCAAGATACTCGCCGACAATTCCAAGGCAGAACAGCTGTACACCGCTGATCAGTGAAATAATACATACGAGTGATGGCCATCCGGAGGTCGGATCTCCAAAAATTGCTTTCCTTATGATCGTAAAGATGATCAGCCCAAACGAAACCAGGCAGAAAGCAACTCCCATAAAAGCTGCGAATGCCAGCGGCGCAGTCGTAAAGGAGGTGATCCCTTCCAGGGAATATATAAAGAGCTTCCAGAAGGACCACTTTGTTTCTCCCTTCTTACGCTCCACATTTTCAAACTCGATCCACTTTGTCTTAAAGCCCACAAAGCCGTAAATCCCCTTGGTAAAGCGGTTGTACTCCTTCATGGAAAGGATGGCATCTGCCACCTGTCTTGTCATCAGCCTGAAGTCTCTGGCTCCATCCACGATCTCCGTCTCTGAAAAACGGTTCATCAGCCTGTAGAACAATCTGGCAAACAGTGATCTGATCGGGGGTTCTCCCTTTCTTGTCACACGTCTTGTGGCCACAGTATCATAGCCTGCTGCAATATCTTCAAACATCTGCGGCAGGAGTGACGGCGGATCCTGCAGATCTGCATCCATACATGCCACATAATCCCCCTGTGCCTTTTCAAATCCGGCATAGAGCGCTGCTTCTTTACCAAAATTCCTTGAAAAGGATACATAGTGTATCCGCGGATCCTTTTCCTGCAGCTTCCTGATCTCAGAAAGGGTTCCATCTCTGGAACCGTCATCTATATACCACAGCTCAAAGCCGATCTCATGAGCCTCAAAGTATGGTTCGTTTTTGATAAATTCCTCATAGAAATAGGGAACATTCTCTTCTTCATTGTAACAGGGCACAATCGCACTGAGCAGCTTCAATTGTCTACCTCCTGCATTTTGATAGTTAGATTTACTATATCACACATTGAAAAATAGCACAAGAAAAGCAGCCATATGGGGCTTCTCCACATGACTGCTCTAATCGTTTTCTTTCTGTGCACTTTTTACACCGGTACGATAAATATAATCTATGTTTTTCAGGACATCCGGCATGATCTTCAGTTCGCTGTCCGGCATGACCTCAAGCAGCAATGCCACCTCATCCTGATAGATCTGCCTGCTCTGTTTCTTCAGGCTTCCGCAGACCAGCTCATCCAGTGAACAGTCCAGCGCATTGGCAATCTCTATCACTGTTTCCAGGCTTGCCTTGGTTTTGGCATTTTCCACATTACTCATATGCTGCACCGATACCTGGATCATTTCAGCAAGAGCCGCCTGTGATATATGATTTTCAGACCGTTTCCTTCTGATCCGTTTTCCCAGATCCTCATAGTTGACTGTCACTGTTTCACCACCGTTCAGCATTGTAATACAGTCACTATTCTATCCAAACCGTCCCTTCTTTAAAATCAACCATGCAAATAGTTTATTTCTATAATTTAATCCCTTGGGAAGTTTTTGTCGAGCCAGATCCTTACCTCCAGCAGGTCTTTGCAGATCTTATAGGCAAGCTCCTTCATCTCCTCTGTCACCGGCATCATATCCGGCACCATTACAGGCGTTGCCCCGGCACGGCTGGCTGCCCGGATCCCATTATGGGAATCTTCTATGATAATGGCTTCCTGCGGCTTCACAGCAAGCTTTTCACATGCCATCAGGAAAATATCCGGCTCTGGCTTGCTTTTCTTAAGCATATCCCCACAGGTCAGGTTATCAAAATACGGCATCAGTCCCGCATCCCGGATCTCCTGCGTCACAGTAGCCTCCTTGGTCGAAGAAGCCAGTCCCACGATCCATCCCTTTTCCTTCAGATAAGGAAGCAACTCTGTCACACCCTTCTTCATCGGCAGCCTGCCTCCATCATACCTTGAATGAAAGAGTCTTGAATTTTCTGCCCGGCATTCCTCATAGGTCAGGCCATTTTCCCCATAAAGGCTGTAAAAGATCTTAGCTGACCCTGCTTCATTGACACCCCTTGACAGATCACAGTATCTTTCAATGCCTGTCAGTCCGAATTTCTTCGCTGTCTCCTCCCAGCAGGCCAGACTCAGCCGCTCTGAATCAAAAATCACTCCATCCATGTCAAAAATCACTGCTTTGTATTTCATATACATTTCCTCAAACATTTCCTCAAATTCTTTTATTGAACATCTGCTCTGTTTTCGCTACTATAGAATAAGAGATTACCCGTATCTTCGCAAGTGGCAAGTTCAATTTTCTTGTCAAAAGTCATAGAAAAGAAAGGATATCCTATGTACGAATGCCCAAACTGTGGCGGTAATCTGAAATTCAGCATTGAAGATCAGCTGATGAAATGTGATTACTGCCAGACAACCTTTGATCCGTATTCCCTGAAAAAGGAAAATGACGCAGAAGAACTCTTTGCCTTTGAAGCAACTATTTTCACCTGTCCGCAGTGTGGCGGAGAGATCCTGAGTACCGATAATTCTGCAGCAGAATTCTGCAGCTTCTGTGGCGCTTCTACCATTTTGTCCGGCCGGCTTTCCAATGAAAAGCGGCCTGTACGCATCATTCCCTTTAAAATTACGGAGGATTCCTGTAAAAAGGCTTATCTTGGCCGGATGCGCCGTGCCCTTTTCGCTCCAAAGGAGCTGAAGCAGGAAAAAGCGCTGAACCAGTTCCGCGGCATATACATTCCCTATTACTGCTATCATGTAGTACAGAAGGGAGCTGCGCAGCTCAAAGGGAAAAAACAATATCGCAAGGGCAGCTATGATTACACCGATCATTACCGTCTCACAGGCGATATCGATGCCTCCTACAGCCATCTTTCCTTTGATGCCTCAGCTACTCTTGACGATACTATCAGCAGACAGATCGCTCCTTATCAGCCCTGTGACGAAAAGCAGTTTACCCCCGCCTTTTTGAGCGGTTTCTATGCAGATATCTCTGATATCGGGGAAACTGTTTATATCGAAGACGCCAAGCAGATCGCCAACACTGCCAGCATGAAGAAGATCAGGGAGATGAAGCCCTTCAAAGGCCTTCATCCGGATCCCGGCATTACACTCTCCAGTCAGAATACCTCTCTCTGCACGAAAACAAAACGCCCGGAAGCTCTTATGTATCCTGTCTGGTTCATGTCCTACCGGCATAAAGACCGTGTGGCCTATGCCACCATCAACGGACAGACCGGGAAGATCTCTGCAGATATTCCGATTGATCCGGTGAAATACCTGATCAGCACACTGCTTCTTGCAGTTCTGCTTTTTTTCCTGCTAAATCCTGTACTTATCCTGACACCGACCGGGCTTCTGATACTGTCTGCCCTCCTGTCTGTGGTCACCTTTATCCTGTTCTGGCTGGAAACCCGTAAGATCTACCGCCGGGAAACAAGGCTTGATGATAAAGGCTATCAGGATCTTGCCGCCAGACAGACGAAAAAAAAGTCAAAGAAAAAAACAAAGAAAGCAACCTTTACCATGACCTTCGGGGAATTCTGGACTTACAGTAAAGCTCCTCTTTTCGGCACGCAGCTTCCCGGGTTCCTTGGTTCCCTGTTTGCCCTTGTGATCGCCATTATCGTTCTTATGATAGATCCGGTATCCGATATCTGGTACTATGGCGGCTGCTTCCTTACTTTCCTGTGCACACTGTTTACCATGGCAGCCATTCTGCTGAAATATAATACACTGGCTACAAGGCCTCTTCCGCAGTTTACCAGAAAGGGGAATGACGCATGAAATACCTGATCTGCTATATTGAAAATATCACAAAACACGTTTCCCAAAAGCTCCTGAAAGCTGTAACAATGGCGGTTCTTTTATCTCTACTGGCTGCCGGTCTTCTGCCTGCCGGCACTGTATTGGCAGAAGAATCCGCATCCTTCTCCTGGTATAATCCGGAAACCGGCTACGACATCCTGATCGAGGATGACGCGGCTCTTCTGACTACGGAAGAAAAGAATCTTCTCGCCGATACCATGGAACGTGTCAGCTATTATGGCAATGTGGCCTTCAAAAGCATTGACTATAATCCACAGTCAACCTCCTCCTACGCCCGTTCCTATTTCCACGAAACATTTGGCAGCGGCGTGGTGAATGGTACCCTGTTTCTGATCGATATGGATAACCGCGAGCTGTACATATTCAGTGATGGTGATGTTTACAGGACAGTTACAACCTCTTATGCCAACGTTATAACCGATAATATATATACCTACGCTTCAGATGGAGACTACTTCACCTGCGCAGACAATGCCTTCGACCAGATTGCCTCTCTGCTTGAGGGACAGAAAATTGCCATGCCCATGAAATATATCAGCAATGCCCTGCTGGCTCTTCTTCTTTCTGCCCTGCTGAATTATTTCCTGGTAAGCTTTCTTTCCCGCAGCCGAAAATGCTCTGATGAAGAGCTTCTTTCTGCCGGTCAGGCCTCCTTTGCCTTCCGCAATGCAGCTGCCAAAAAAACAACCACTACCAAGGTTTATAACCCTTCCAGCAGCGGTGGAGGAAGCTCAGGTGGCGGTGGCGGAGGAGGAAGCTCAGGCGGCGGTGGCGGACACAGCTTCTGATCCTCCTGTTCTCCTATACTGCATCAATCAGGCTGCTACTTATTTAATTTTTTTAAAAAAGTTTCATCAAACCTCTTGCATAACCTTCAGTCTTGTGTTAGTATCATATTGTACTTATTAAAGATTATTAAATAAGTTTAAATAGAGGAGGTATCAAGACTATGAAAATTGCAGTTATCGGCGGAGGAAGCAGCTACACACCTGAATTAATGGAAGGCATCATCAACCACAAGGATTCCCTTCCTGTCACAGAGGTCGTCCTGATCGATATTCCAGAAGGCGAGGAAAAGGTTTCCATTAACACAGCCTTTGCAAAGCGTATGGTAGAGAAGGCCGGACTTCCCATTTCTGTCCGTTACACACTCGACAGGAGAGAGGGTCTTAAAGATGCTTCCTTTGTTATCGCACAGATCCGTGTAGGTGGTCTGGATGCCAGGGAAAAGGATGAGCGGATCCCGCTTAAATATGATGTGATCGGCCAGGAGACAACCGGTCCCGGTGGATTCTTCAAAGCACTCCGTACCATTCCCGTCATGCTCTCCATCTGCCACGATATGGAAGAGGTCTGTAAGGATGCATGGCTTATCAACTTCACCAATCCATCCGGTATCATTACAGAAGCGATTCTGAAGAATACCAAGGTAAAATGTATTGGACTTTGCAACGTATCCATCAATATGCGTTATGACGCAGCAGAACGCCTTTCCGTTTCTCCTGACGAGCTTGACTGCCGCTTCATCGGTCTGAACCACTTAAGCGTCATGAACCACGCTTATTATCAGGGCAAAGACAGGATCCTGGATGCTGTCAGCGTTGAAAACACAGAAAGTGTTGTAAAGAATATTCAGAAGGATGCGGAAATGGATGCTGTAGCTAAGGAGCTTGGCTGCCTTCTTTCTCCTTATATGCAGTATTTTTACACCGAAAAGGAAGCTCTCCAGCATGAAAAAATGGAAGCGATCGGTCTTACCGGCACAAGGGCAGCTCAGGTAAAGGAGGTGGAAAAGAACCTCTTTGAATGCTATAAGGATATAAACCTCAGGGAAAAGCCTGCCGCACTGGCAAAGCGTGGCGGCGCAAGGTATTCCATGGCTGCCATCTGCCTGATCGACAGTATCTACAATGATACAAACGATGTCCAGGTTGTGGATGTTTTTAACAATGGAATTATCCCCCAGCTGCCTGACGATGTCGTTATCGAGGTAAACTGCCGCATCGGCAGAAATGGTGCCGCTCCCCTTGCTTCTGACGTTCCTGCTTCCGTACTTGGTCTGATCGGTCAGGTCAAGGCTTATGAAGAGTATACTATTGAAGCTGCCATAACCGGAGACAGGAACAAGGCACTCATTGCCCTGTTAAACAATCCCCTTATCCATGATGTCAGAGATGCCAAAGGTATCCTGAATGAGCTGTTAGAAGCGCACAGGGCTTACCTGCCCGCCTTCTTTCAGTAATCCGGTGAGAAAGGAGCCCTGTCATGTATGTACTTGGTATTGATGCCGGTGGAACTAAAACCCACTGCGTGATCGCAGATGAAAACGAAAACATTCTTGCTGAAGGCCTTGCCGGGGCTTCCCAGCACCAGCTGTTTGGAATCAGGCAGACAGAGAAGAACCTGCAGCTTGCGGTCTCTGCCGCCCTTAAGGAGGCAGACCTTACTCTTCAGGATCTCTCCTACGCTGTGCTTGGTATGTCAGGTGCTGACGGTGAAGATGATCTTGCCCTGTTAAATCCGGCTGCCGAAAAAGTACTGCCCGGCGTTCCCTTCCGGGTAGTGCATGATGCCTGGATCGGCATGTACTCTGCCTTAAAGGAGCCCTTTGGTGTTGTTTCCATCTGTGGAACCGGCGCCGGACATGCCGGCCGTAACAGACAGGGTGATGAGCTGACGCTCCGTAACCTGGATTACCGCCTTGGCAACTATGGCGGCGGTGGTGATCTGGTAGAAAAAGCACTGCATTATGCCTTCCGGTCTGACGAAGGGACCTATGAGAAATCAGCTCTTGAAGCAGCAGTCCCTCCCATTTTCGGTGTTTCCACGATGGAAGATGTATGCCGGCTCTTAAAGCAGAACCCTCTTTCCGACAAGGAACGCTATCAGCTTCCTATCACTGTCTTTCAGCTTGCCAACAGCGGTGACTCTGTCTGCCGTATGCTGATCCAGGATCTAGGCCATGAGGAAGGGCTCTATGCTGCTGCAGTAATCCGGAGACTTCATATGGAAAATGAACAGGTACCTGTCGTTCTGATCGGCAGTCTGTTCCACTCAGATGATCCTCTGCTTCTTGATCCCTTTATGGAAGCTGTACGCACCGCTGCCCCTGCAGCTTATCCTGTGCTCCCTACCCGGAAGCCTGTGACCGGTGCTGTCAGAATGGCTCTGTTCATCCTGCAGGACATAAAAGAAAGGAAATAAAAGCTTTGACAAGAAAAAAAGAACTGACCGGTAAACCAGCGGTCATGAAAGAAATAAATATCAGTCTGATCGTAGATGCGCTTCAGACACTCGGCTCTGCAAGCCGTGTAGAACTGTGTAATTATACAAAGATCAGCCAGCCGACTGTAAATCAGCTCATCCGTGAGCTGATGACCGACAACACCGTTCTTTCTCTTGGCAGCGCTGATTCCACCGGTGGCAGAAAGGCTGAGGTTTTTACACTGAACAGCAAGCGGTCTGCGATTGCCTGCATTACAGTGACCATGAACGGGTTTTCCTGCTGTATAACGGATATGAACCTGACAGAGGAGTGTTCCTTTACCTGTAAGCATCAGGATGGTGCCTCCTACACAGAAGAGCTCTGTACAGTAATCGAAAAGCTCCTGGAAGAAGCTCCTGATACCGGTGCCATATCCATCGGCCTGCCTGGCGCTGTTTCAGAAAAAGGCACTGTATATGCCATCTCCCAGATCCCCGAATGGGAAGATCAGGACATAGGAGCTATACTGCGAAAAAGGTTTCCGCTTCCGGTTTCCGTCATCAATGACATCAACGCTACAGCTCTTGGCTATCTCAAGATAGATGAATCTGACTGTCAGAACCTGATCTATCTGCAGATAAATGGCACCGGTCTCGGTGCCGGTATTATCATCGGGCGCAGGTTATACCACGGCTTTGCAAGCTTTGCCGGAGAAGCCGGTTATATGCAGATCGGTAACAGGCAGAGCGTGGAAAGCCAGCTGCTCTGTGCTGAGGCTGATGAAAGAGCCGGTCTTCTATCCCAGATCGTGATCAATATAATCTGTCTTCTCAACCCGGATAAAATAGTTATTGGCGGTGCAGAGATCACAGATCAGTTTATGTCCATTATTGAGTCAGCCTGTAAAAAGGCTCTTCCCCCTTCTGTACTTCCAGTCCTTTCCGGAACCTCTTCTTCTACAGAATGTTACCAGAAGGGACTGGCTGACAGAGGATTTTCCCTGCTTGACAAGGGTGTCCATCTTCTGAAATAAGCAGGACACCAATCAGTGCTATGAGCAGCCGGCAGAAAATTCCTGTAATCTGGTTCTGTTATTTAACAGTTACAGATGTGATGTGAGGATTTACACCCTCATACCAGTAAAGAAAGCCTTCCATATCCACAGTATCACCAACCTTCAGGTTCTTTACGGTCTGATATACTTCCGTTGTATTATCGCAAAGATAGGATTCTATGGTAAAGGTATAGGTCTGTCCATTGTAAGATACCTGGAAATAAAGATCATCCCCATCACTGCCTGAGCCATCCCAGCTGTACAGGAAGGCTGCGCCATCACCGGAATCCTCTACTGTCATTCCCTTGAAGGCTACAAACTCATTCTGATGATCAATCAGTTCATCTGTGCCAAGCAGAGAAGTTACATCTTCTGCCTCTGCTACATAGCTGCCATCCTCGATCTCGAATACAGCATCAGTCACCTCTACTTCACCGGACCACTCAGATTTGTAACCGGTCACCTTGATCTTGGTTCCGGGAACAAGCTTTTCATAATCCTCCTCGGAGCATGCCATATTGTAAAGGAAGTAAGCGCCATCCTTATCCTGAGAATAAACAGTTGCCTGATCATCCCACCAGGACTGCTTTGCCTGCACATAGGTTTCAATTACCACTTCACTGTCAAGCGGTGCTGCCATGTACTCTTCATAGGTCATAACACCTTCTGACTTCTCATCTGTTCCTGCATCCTTGCTGCCACAGCCTGCCAGCGTAAATACCATAGCTGCTGCAAGAAGCACTGCCAAATACTTTTTCATATTTTCCTCCATTCTGAAGCCTCATAAGAAATTTTATCATCAGCGGGCTTCAATCCTCTGTCATTGTAATGAAGTTTTAACTATAAATCAATCTTTTTTGTGATTTTCCCTGTATTTTTTAATTATTTGCAGACTGAAGATAAGCAGCAGAATCACCCATACTGTGATCAGGCTTCCCAGAAGAAGCTTCGCTGTCACAGGAAGCGGACCAAGCTCCTCCTTCTCACCGGTCGCTGTACTTCCCCTCTTCAGCCTGTACAGGGAGGTCACATCACTGTACAGCTTACTGATATAGGCATCATCCACCGTTTCTCCCCTTCTTACCGACTTTACCGTACTCTCTATAAGCTGGCCTGCCCCGTCACGCAGGGAAGCCGATCCGTTGAATACCGGTGTCACAAAGGTATCATCAAGATGTGCCATCAGCAGCTCTGACGCTTTGATCTTTACTTCATAATGGACATTATTGTCCTCTCCGATCCTGGCAAGATAATCCTGATATTCTTCCGACTGCTGTGCCCTAGTAGTTACCGGAAGATACCCTTCCGTTTCTGCATAGGCTGTCTGCACCTCATCTGACAGAAGATACTGGGTAAACAGCCAGGAAGCCAGCACCTCCTGCGGATCTGCCTTGTTAAAAATACAGACAGACGGTCCCTGGGAGATCATCTTAGGGTTCCCGGGATCAAACTGGGGCACCATCATTACCTCTGTTTCAAAGGAAACCAGCTTATCCTCACTGATATCGCAAAGCGGTGCATCCGTTCCCATCCAGGTTGCCCCTGCTGTGGAGTCCACAGCGAATATACACTGTCCGGCATTCAGGAAATTGGCGGGATAGCTGGAAATCTTAAAGGTAGAAAATGCCTTGGTTTCAGCATGCCCTGCAATTGTCTTCAGCAGCTCTGCCGTAGTATCATTGAATATCTCAATATTCCCTGCTTCATCCGAATAGCCTGCACCCTTCTGATACAGCATCTGGATCATCATATTGTCTGTGGACTTATACAGGAACGGGATCATGACATTCTGTCCATTTACCTTGAAATTTCCGTCTGCATCCTTTTCCATGGCCGCTTCGGAAACCTCCCATATAAAATCCCAGGTCAATGTTTCCGGCAGCGTGTAGCCCAGCTTTTCCACATAGGTTTTATTCACATAGCAGGCTTCTGTGGAGCGCATGTAAGGAAGTGCATAATAATGATCATCAAAGCTGCATTCCTTCAGGAACTGCGGAACGATCTCCTCTTCCTTCACAGAATCAAACCTTACCTGATCTCCCCCAAGTCCATAGGAAGCATCTGCAAACAGATCATCTAACGGTACCACCACATTTGTACCTGTCAGATAGGTGGCGATATGATCCGGATAGGTGATGCAGACATTCGGTGTGGTTCCTGTAGAAATATTCGTAATCACATCATTGTAAATATCACCGTAATTCGTATAAAGCCGTAAGTTTACCCGGATATTCGGATATATCCCTTCAAAGTCCGTAATGGCCTTCTGATAAATGGCTGTCTGGGTTTTATTGGTATCATTTTTTGCCCAGAAGGTGATCTCATAGTTCCTTGTTTCATCAAAGCTTTCCGGAACAGCAAAGGCTGAAAGCCCCTTTGATCCATGGCAGCCTGTCAGAAAAAGTACTGCACAGGCCACTCCGGCAGACACTGCTGCCAGTTTTCTTTTTCGGTCTTCCCGGCCTCTCTGCAGCCGGTTCTTCCATGCTCTCATCCCTTGGTTCCTCCCTGGGATACCCCACTCATGATCTTTTCCCGGAAAATCAGAAACAGTACGATCAATGGCAATGATATGATCACTACTGCTGCCATCATGGCCGGTATATTTTCTCTTCCAAAGCCGTTCTCACGGATCTCCTGAATACCATTTGACACCAGATAATACCTTTCATTGTCTGTGATCAGCCTTGGCCATACATAGGAGTTCCAGCATTCGATCACCTTCAGGATCCCTACTGTGACCAGCGTTGGTCTGCAGATGGGGATCATGACCCTCCACAGATATTTCAGGTCAGAGGTTCCGTCCACCTTGGCCGCATAATAAAGAGAATCCGGTACCTGCGCAAAATTTTCCTTCAACAAATATATGTAGAACACACTGGTTACCGACGGCAGGATCAGACCTGCAAAGGTATTTCTCAGATTTAAGCTTGTGACCGTAGCAAAGTTCGTGATGATCACCAGTTCATTCGGAATCATCATCAGAGAAAGAAACAGTGTAAAGATCAGATTCTTTCCCTTAAATTCCAGTCTGGCAAAGGCGTAGGCTGCCAGCGTAATGACCACCAGCATCAGCGCTGTCGTGATCACTGTAAAGATCAGCGTATTCAGCAGATATCTGCCAAGCGGCACACTGATAAAGGCATCCGCATAATTCTTCAGCGTAGGTGACAGGGTAAAAAACCTTGGGATATATTCGGAATTATATTCTCCGTACCCTTTTACGGAGGTCAGCAGCATCCAGTAAAAAGGAAAGCATACCAGTACTGCCCATATCGTCAGCAGGATATACAGGATCGTTTGTGACAGCCGTTTCCTGTTCCTTGCCTTTTTTTCAATTACTTCATAATCTGTATTAGGTTCCATGCTCTTTTCCCTTAATAATATACGTGCTTTTTGCTTACCATGAGATTAATGCAGGTGATCGTAAGGATAATGACAAACAGCAGGATCGCCGCTGCCGATGCATAGGACGGATATCCACCGCTGTCCCCATACAGCATGTCATACACGTAGCCTACAATGGTATTCATCTCCGCTGCATTCAGGTCAGTCCCAAACAGTGCCACCGCATCGCTGTATTCCTTGAAGGCTCCGATAAAGCCTGTGATGATCAGATAAAAGCAGGTGGGTGAGATCATGGGAAGTGTGATCTTATAAAAGATCCGGAAAGAAGACGTCCCATCTACTCTTGCGGCATTGTAATAATTCCGGTCTACAGATGCCAGCGCACTTGTCAGCAGCAGGATCTTGAACGGCATGACTACCCAGATGATATAAAAGCACAGCACAAACATCTTCGCCCAGTAAGGCCCGTCAATGAAATCCACCGAAGAAGCACCAAACCATTTCAGGATCAGGTTCACAAGTCCATCTGTATAGGCTGTCTTTTTAAACAAAATCATGAATACCAGACCAACTGCCAGTGTATTCGTCACATACGGCAGGAAATAGATAGTCTGGAACAGCTTCTGCAGCGGTCCGATAGAGCTGAGCGCCAGTGAGATCAGCAGAGCGATCCCTGTAGAAATGGGTACCGTGATCACAACCATCAGAAGGGTATTCTTCACTGCCTGCAGAAAATAGGGATCGTGAAGTACAAAGGAAAAATTGTAGGTTCCAATAGAAAAATAGGTCTGGGAGGCAAAATTGTATCCCTCCTCCATAGAATACACAAATACATCGATCAGCGGATATACCATAAAGCAGCCAAGGAACAGAATCGCCGGCAGCAGATATAGAAACGCTTTTCCATTTTTATTTTCCATCACTCAGCTTCCTCCGGATAGATCCTCTCTTCTGTTTCCTTATGGAACAGCAGCACCTTTGACGGACGAAGGGCGAAGCACACCTTCTTTTCCTTCACCTGCAGCCGCATTTCTGCATCAATAATAGATCGCACCGTGGGATTTATGGACACCGCACTTGTAGAGACCACACTGATATCTCTTCCCATCACCTCTACACGTACCAGGTCAAGTGACAAGGGCCCATCCTCCCGCAGGAGAAAGCCTTCCGGACGGATTCCCACAGTAACCGGCTGATCCTCCACCCCTCTGACAGAAAGCACAGCTTCCTCTCCGATCAGAAGCTGTCCCTTCTCCACGCGGCCTTCAAACAGATTGATCTGTGGTGTTCCAAGAAACCTTGCCACAAACAGATTCGCCGGGTTCTCATAGACCTCCTGAGGCCTTCCTGTCTGCTGGATCACTCCCTCTTTCATAACAACGATCCTGTCCGAAATGCTCATAGCCTCTTCCTGATCGTGGGTGACAAACACTGTGGTAATTCCTGTTTCCTTCTGGATTCTGCGGATCTCCTCCCTTGTCTGCAGGCGGAGTCTTGCATCCAGATTGGACAGCGGCTCATCCAGAAGAAGAACCCTTGGCATCTTTACAAGAGCCCTTGCGATGGCAACTCTCTGCTGCTGACCACCGGAAAGCTCACCTGGCTTTCTGTCCACCAGCTTCTCGATCTGTACAAGCCTTGCCGCTTCCATGGCCTTCTCTTTCATCTCATCCTTTGTCAGCTTATCCTTACCCTTCAGATTCTCCAGTGGAAAGGTGATATTCTGCAGCACGCTCAGATGCGGATACAGTGCATAATTCTGAAATACTACACCCACACCACGATTCTCCGGCGGCAGCTCCGTCACATCATCTTCTCCAAAAAAGATCCTTCCTTCTGTGGGCTTCTGCAGCCCGCAGATCATAAAAAGGGTGGTGCTCTTGCCACAGCCGGAAGGACCAAGGAGCCCTACCAGTTCCCCGTCCGGTATTTCAAAGGTAAAATGATCTACCGCAACCACTTCACCCTTTCCCTTTTTATCCCGGCTCTTAAATTTTTTCGTCAGATCCTGTAATACCACTTTCATGCTGATTCTCCTGTAAATACTGCTTCGATAATCTACGTATTTCTTCCTTCATTTCATCCACGACCCATACAGGACCGATGATCTGTATGCCGCTTCCAAGACCCATGACCCAGGAAAAGAACTGCCTGCTCACCGCTACCTTCACATTCATCGTGAAATGCTCTGCGTCCTTTTTCAGAAAAGGAACGTTTTTTCCAAAGCGGTCGATCACGATCCCTGCCATGGCATTATCACAGAGCAGCTTCACGTTCTCTTCCCTGCCGTCAAACATGCCAAACATCTTCCGTTCATAGACCGCCATATCAAATTCCTGAAAAACTTCCCTGCCCTCCCGTTTCTCCGGAAGCATTTCAATATGAAGCATCTTGTCTACCCGGAAATGCTTGATCTTCGTTTCACTGCTGTCATAGCCTACCAGGTAGTAATTCTCGTCATTCCAGGTCAGCGCCCAGGGGCTGATCTCATAATATCCACCGTTCCGGCGAAGAAGCATCTCTTTATCCACATTCCAGTTAAAATACTGGAAGCGGATCTGTGCATTCTCGCTGATCGCTGTGTGGATACTGTCTACATTATAATAAATGCTTTCGTTCATAGTCTTGACCCGTTCCGTCACATAGACCTGACGGTTCAGCTTGGAAGCCTCATACTGGCTTGCCAGTCCTTCGATCTTATGGATCAGCTCTGCTGACTTACGGGCCGTAATAAATCTGGCTGACTGCACAGAATCTACCAGAAGCTTTAATTCTGCCAGTTCAAACTGCCGGTTTCCCACATGATAATAATAATTCCGGTTTTCCTGCACACCGATCACATCAAGACCATAGGTACGCAGACTCTCCAGATCACTGTAAAGACTTTTCCTCTCCGCCGTGATCCCATAGGAGGCCAGCGCTGTGATCATCTCCTGTACGGTGATACTGTGTGTTTCATCCGTCTTTTCGAGAAGAATCTTCATCAGATAAAGGATCTTCAGCTTCTGGTTCATTCTCTCTGCCATCTACGATACCATGCCTGTCAGATTCCGGATCAGCTCCAGATCCTCAGCCTTTACCTTAAGGCTTGTCTCGATCCTCTCACCTTCCGGTGTCGTCACAATGATCTCCACCACGCTGTCTTCCCTAAGTCCCTTTGCATGCACTGCCCTGCAGAAGGCCGGGAATTTCGGATGATTTCTTTTAAAGGTGTTCCATGCTCCCATGAGCTTCATCATATTGCCAAAATCCATCGTATTCTCTTCCGTTCCTGATTTCATTCTTTTCGGTGTATTATACAATATTTCGTCTATCGGTACAAGTAAAGAGCTGCTGTCAACAGAAGAAACAGATAAATGATATTCACAAGCGTAAACCATCTGAGATATCTGCCTCTGTTTTCCTTATAACACTTTGTATAAAGCTTAAAAGAGATCAGGCTGGCCATAGATGCGATCAGGGTACCAAGACCACCAAGATTCACCCCGACCAGCAGATCTCTGTAATTTTCTGTAAAACCGGAAAGAAGTACTGCTGCCGGTACATTGCTGATCACCTGGCTTGCCAGAACCCCTGTCAGGATCTCCCGTCCACTCACAAAACGCTCCAGTGCTTCCCGGATCAGGCTGATCCTGCCAAGATTCCCAATCAGTACAAAGAAACTGATAAAGGTAACCAGCAGAGCATAATCCGCTCCTTTCAGAGCCTCTCTGTCAAAAATGATCGTGTACAAAAACACAGCTGTCACAAGGACACCATATGGAAGGATCCTGGCTACCACAAGCAGCGCAAGCAGAAACAACAGCCCATAGATCAGATTCCGGTGTTTCCTGCTCTGCTTTATCTCCGTCCCCTCTTCCATCCTGCAGGAAATCTCCTGTCCTTTTCCCCTGATACATAACAGGGAGAGCAGAAGAAGAACAAATGTCATCACAGTGTAAGGTAACAAGATCCCCATAAATTCCGGAATACTACAGTCCATAAGCCCGTACAGATACAGATTCTGTGGATTTCCGATCGGTGTCAGCATACTGCCAAGATTAGCTGCCACTGTCTGTAGGATCACTGTCGGGATCATCGCCTGTTCCTGTCCACACTTTTTAAGGACTAAGATACTGAAGGGTACAAAGGTAAGCAGTGATACATCATTGGTGATCAGCATGCTGAAAATGAAGCACAGCATGACAAGCACAAGGATCAGCTGCCAGAGCTTTCCCGTCTTCTGCAGCAGGCTTTTTCCAATCCGGTCAAACAATCCCGTCCGCTGAAATCCCTGCATGATCACCATCAGGCCAAACAGGATACCCAGTGTCCGGAAATCGATATAGCCGATATACTGCCTGTCCGGCTTAACAAAAAATGCCGACACTACCGCCAGCAGTGTGGCGATAGTCAGCACGGTTTCTTTTTTCATAAAGGATATTATCTTTTTCATGCTTTTTACCTCTTCTGTAACACATAGAATATACTTTGTTTATAGCATTCTCACGGTGATCACTCTTCCGGTTCTGGCATTTATCCTGTGGGAAATGGAGATCACCGTTCTTCCATCTGCTGCTCTCTGCAGTGCTCGTAATACTTCTTTTTCTGTCTGTGCATCCAGATTTGCCGTGATCTCATCCAGTAGAAGGATCTTCGGCCCTGCCGCCACTGCCCTCGCAATCGACAGAAGCTGCCACTGTCCCTCTGAAAAAATCCCCTCCATGCAGGGCGTGTCATAGCCTTTTTCCAGTGCCATAACCGTTTCATGAAGTCCTGCCAGCCTGGCTGCCTCCTCTGCCATTTCCGGCGTGATCGCAGGATCAAACAAAGTGATCTGGTCTCTTACCGTACCTGGAACCTGATGGAAGGTCTGCTCTACATAGCCAAACAGCTTCCTTTTCTCCTTTTCTCCCACTGTTCCGGCTCTTCTGCCATTTATCAATACACTGCCCTTCTTTGGCTCATACAATCCGAGCAGCAGCTTGAAGATCGTACTTTTCCCTGCTCCGGTTCTGCCAGCCAGTGTGATCTGCTCTCCTTTTCTGATCTGGAAACTGAAATCCTGCAGAATGTCCTGCTCCCGGTAACCGAAGGTGACATGCTGAAATTCTGCAATGATTTCATCCTGTTCCGCATCCCCTTCCCAGACAGCCGCCTGACTCTGCTTCAACGCTTCCTGCCGACCGGTCACTTCTTCCTTTTCCTCCAGTCCCATGAATTCATTGATCCTGTGCACGCCGGCTATTGCTGACTGGATCGTCTGGATCTCCATGCCAAGACTTTCCACCGGTCCAAAGATCTGGGAAATATAATTGATCACTGCTACGGCTGTACCGGCACTCATTCCAAAGAGCGTCAGCACCTGTGCATTCCCAGATGCCGACAAAAGCATGACAACTGCCACTACAACTGCATTCAGGATCAGGATCACCGGCGAATAAATGGCATCACAGAAATTGGACCGTTCCACCGCCCGGTAGCTTTCCCCGATATACCGGTCATAACGCTCTGTCATATATTTCTCTTTCTGCAGACAGTGGATCGTCCTGATATTATGTAACGTTTCCGGCACGCAGCCGGAAGCCCGTCCAACTGCCCTTCTGTTCTCCACCTGAGCAGCAAGCATACTTTTCTGAACCCTTCTGGTAAACCAGAACAGGAATGGCAGAATCACAGCAAGTACAATGGCAAGTCCTCTGTTTTTCACCCAGATCACTACAAGAATACTGATGATCCTGAAGGCATCAGCAAACATACTGATGATCCCGGAGGTAAACAGCTTTTCCACCATATCCACATCCCCTACAAACCGGGATACTACAGCACCTGGCTCCTGTCCCGTCAGGGAATCTGCCGTCAGATGAGTGTATTTGTCCATCAGGCTGCTGCGCAGGGCATGGGTGATTTTCTGTCCAAATACTGTCAGAAGTCCTTCCCTGAAGCTTTCAGAAAAACCGGTCAGGGCTGTCAGCCCAAAATACGAAAGGATCAGGATAAGAGCTGGCTCCTTACCTGCCGTTATCATATCGATCACCTTACCAAGGATCAGGGGCAGCAGCAGGGCTGTCACGACAGAGGCTGCCACAGCGAATACAATCCCTGCCGAAAGAAAGCTCTTTTTCCTTATAGTCCGCCAGATGATGCTGCTGACACTTTTTCTGTTTTTCATCTGTCCGCCCCTCCTTCCTGCTCCCCATACAGTTTCCTGTATTCAGGGCAGTTCTTCAGGACACTTTCATGACTGCCAATGATGACCCGTCCCTTTTCCATAAAGATCACCTGATCCATCTGCGGAAACAGATACAGTCTGTGTGACAAAAGGATCACGATGCTGTCTGCCGCCAGCTTTTTCAGGCTCGCAAATACCTGCTTTTCTGTCTCTTTATCCAGCGCTGAAAAAGGATCGTCCAGCACCAGAACCGGTCTCTTGTGGCAGAGCGTTCTGGCAAGTGCAAGTCGCTTTGCCTGACCGCCTGAAAGCCGGATGCCGCCATTTCCCACTACGGTGTCCATGCCCTGCTCCATTTCCTCCACTTCCTGATAAAGGCATACCGCTTTCAGAAGCGGACCCGGATCCTCGTCTTTTCCAAGAAGGATGTTGTTTCTTATCGTATCATCAAACAGCTCCGGATCATGCCCAAGATATCCAATGCTGCCGCTGCGCTCTGCATCCGTCAGTTCCTGCAGCTCTCTGCCGCCAAAAGTAATGCTTCCTTCATAGGGATATTCGCACAGAAAGGTCTTGCCAAAGGTGGACTTTCCACAGGCCACCGGCCCGGTAACGCCTATGATCTCTCCCGGCTCTGCCTGCAGGCTCACATCCCTGTAAATCGTACCTCCGCCAGGGTAAGAAAAGCTGACATGGGAAAGTACCAGTTCCCCGGCTGCTTCCTCTTTTGTCTCCGGAAATGGTGTTGCCTTCATCAGTGGTTTGATCCGCCTCCAGGACACCTGCGCCTTATGCACGGCATTGAACAGCTTCGCCGCACTGGAGGATTTCACTGACAGCCTGGCAAAGCAGGAAAGAAATGTAGTAAACACTGCTACATCAAAAACTTTCCAGCCGATCCCCAGTACATTCCTGCTGCCAAAATACAGGATAAACAATACGCCTGCCATGGATATGACCCGGTAAACCGGTGGAAGCGTGCTGCTCCAGATATTGGCTTTCACAGCAGCCTTTTCATAAGAAGAAAGCTCCTTTTCATAAGCTGCTTTCCGCTCTTCTTCACATCCATAAATCCGGTAGGTGATCGCATTAAAAGCCAGGTCCAGTGTCGCTGCACTTAATGCTCCGGATTTTTCCTTATAAATGGCTCCCGTTCTCTGCACGATCCCTTTCATCTTCTCTGCCACTATGTAGGAGATAGGTGGAAACAGCATACAAAGCAGTGCCAGCCGCCAGTCGTAGAAAAGCAGCATTCCTGCATAGGCGATCAGGGCAACTCCCGTATCAAAGATCTCTGTTGTAAACTTCCTCATTCCCTCCACGCAGTCATCCACATCCAGGATCGCTTTGGTCATCACATTGCCGGCTCCTTCCTCCTCAAGCTCCGTCCGGCTTTTCTGCACCAGACTGCTGTACAGGATCTCCTTCATCTGCCGGTTTACATTGTTGGCAAAGCGCCGCACATAAAAGCGCTTACAATATCTGGCGATCTGCACCACCGCAATCGTAACCACATAGCTGATAACAAGCGCCAGCATATCAGAAAAACCTGCCCTTTTCCCAAGCACATCAACAAGACAGCCCGCCATTTTTCCTTCAAACCACGGGCCGGCAAGAAGTCCTATATTGTAGATCAGCCCCGTCAGGGTGACAATGAGCAGCACAGGCCACTGAGCTTTGAAATACGACAGGATCCGGTCAGGCTGCCCGATTCCTTTTTCTTTTTTCTGCATACTATTTCGCATCCTCCTGCTCGCTTTCCGCCTCCATAATGTTCTTTTCTGGATCAGCCAATATAAAAAGGATATACTTCCATCTTCTAATGATAGTACATCCTTTTTCTCTGCCTAACAATCTGTTTCAGAACCTGAATCTGATGAAACCGAATCTGACCGTCTGAAACTAATATCAAAGCTTACTCTGTCCTGTCCTCAAACAGCTTTTCTATGTGTTTCTCCAGTTCGTCTTCTTCCTCCTCTTCAGCAGCCTGCTGTTTTTCAAGAAGTTTCTTTTTCTTCTCCTCTTCCAGTAGCTTTTCCAGCCGCTCTTCCTGCTCCTCTTTTACCTCATCCTGTGCATCATCAAATTCCTCCAGCAGCTTCTCCCACTCTTTCTTGCTGTAAGACTGGCCGCCGATCTGGAATTTCTCTTCTGTTTCTCCCTTTGTCACCTTTTTATAGATTTCCTGCATCTTTTCCCGGATGACCTGCTGCGCCTCTTCTCCATTTTCCATGTCATCGATCTCATGCTGCATTTTCTGGATCTGTTTATCCCTTGCCAGCGCACGCAGGATCAGATTGACATCTTCCGGTGAAAACATGCCAATGGCACGCGAAAGATCCCCCAGATTTTCCCGGTTTACCACAAGACTTCCACCACCGGAAAGTGCAATATTAATACACTTATTCTTGTCGGAAACATCTCCGAGGCAAATCCTGTTATTTTCATAATCGCAGGTAAAAATGACACCCTTGTATTCTATGATGCCATTCTTTGCCATGGCTCCATAGGGTACTGTCTTTCCATCCGCAGAGAGTGCATCTGAAAAACGCTCACTCTGCTTGTTTTCCTGCTTTGTCCCCTGTGTTCTGTTCTGATAGTCGTACAGTATGTTGTATGCTGTACCAATTCCTGAAACTGCCATTTGTCCTCCTTCTCTGTGATAACGTTCTGCCCTGTTATGATTTCTTCTCCTGCGGCGGGTCGCTTTAAGCGACATAAAAACGGATGGGCAACCGCTTCTGCAGGTCAGCCATCCGTAGCTTAATTCTCATCCGTGAACAATATTGGATTCCTTCTTTATGGATATCGGAGAGTTATGGAAAAATATTAGTACTATCAAACCGGAAAAGCGGACAATTTCTCAATATTTTCGTTGGAAAAACGGACAAATCAGGCAAAAATCTGTTGCATAAACGGGCAGTCAGTGACATACTATTAGTAAAGAAAGTGTTTTTGGAGGTTTTTATGATATACAGAGACATGGATCAACAAATAGAAGATTTTTTCTCTCACAATTCCAGAGAAGCTCTCCTGATTACCGGTGCCCGTCAGGTCGGTAAGACTTTTTCTATCCGAAACTATGCTAAAAAGCACTTTCCCTATGTGATCGAAATCAACTTTATCGAGACTCCACAAGCTGTTACTCTGTTTGAAAATGCCAGAGACAGCCGTGATATTCTTCTGCGCCTTTCCGCATTAACTGACATTCCCATGAAAAAGGGGGAAACCCTCATTTTCTTTGATGAAGTTCAGGAATGCAAGGAAATTGTTACTGCCATCAAGTTTCTGGTGGACGAAGGCAGCTACCGCTATATTCTGAGCGGTTCCCTTCTTGGTGTTGAATTAAAGGATGTCCGTTCTGTGCCGGTTGGCTATATGACCGTTTTCGAAATGTTTCCTTTAAATTTTATGGAATTTTGCCGGGCAAATAAGATTTCCGATCAGGTTCTCACCCATTTGCAGAATTGTTTTGAAAACAGGGAATCGATAGACTCCATGATCCATACCAAAATGATGGAATTGTTTCGTCTATACTTAATTGTCGGCGGTATGCCTGCCGTTGTACAGCGCTACCTTGATACCAATAACCTTCGTGAAGTCTATCAGATACAGCAGGGTATTCTGCAGCTTTATAAGAAAGATATTGCCAAATATGATCCGGAAGAAAAACTGTATCTGGAGGATATTTTCAATCTCATTCCCAGTGAACTGAACAGCAAAAACAAACGATTTATTTTAAAAAATCTCAATGAAAACTTCAAATTTTCCCGCTATGAGCACAGTTTTATCTGGCTGCGGGAAGCAGGCGTGGCACTTCCTGTCTTCTGCGTGCAGGAACCTGTACTTCCGCTTCTTTTATCCAAAGCAACCAATCTTTTTAAGCTTTTTCTGGAAGATGTGGGACTACTGGCTGCCATGTATGCTAATGGGCTGCAGCTTCGGATTTTAAACAATGAAGCTGACGTTAATTTTGGTGCAATCTATGAAAACGCTGTAGCACAGGAGCTGCACTCTCATGGTTTTGAGCTTTATTATTTTAGCAGCAAAAAGCAGGGCGAACTTGACTTTGTCATTGAGTATCAGGGCAATGTACTTCCCATTGAAGTAAAATCCGGCAAAGACTATACCAGACACCATGCTCTTTCTGCTGTATTATCCAATGAACATTATGCCATTTCACAGGCCATCGTATTTTGTAATGAAAACATTTCCGTGGATAATAAGGTTTTCTACTGTCCGATTTACCTCGCCGGATTTTTGAAACCGCAGATTCCTGATCAGGATTTCATTTTCCGTCTGGATCTGAGTGCACTTCAATGAATGGAAATAGCACTTGAAAGAATAACATTATTATGTTATATTAAAATCACAAAAAGGGAAAACCAGAGAAGCGGCTTACCCCAATAATTAAGTATCTGTTTATGTAACAGCCGTCATTATTGCAGTAATGGCGGCTATTTTCGTTTTCCCTTGAAAATCATGTAACACAATCCTACAAGGGTGCAAATGAATATTCCTATCTGAATTAAATCAGAGTATGTAACATACATTGGCATCTCCCTCCTTTCTTTCGTCTGGAGGGTCAGCCCCTCCGCAAAGAGGGTAAGCCGCCTGGCTCTCTGGTTTCCCATGTGTTTATATTATCATTACACAAAATAATTTTCAATTAAATTTTGACTATATTACTTTTGCTTTCTTCATAATAATTGCTCTTTTTCCGATGGTATGCCTTGAAAAAGATATATCACTATGTTATATTGAAATCATAAAAGGGAAAACCAGAGAAGCGGCTTACCCTTGAAAATTTCAACTAAACTTTTTAGTGTTTAGCCGTCATTATCGCAAGTAATGGCGGCTATTTTCGTTTTCCCTTGAAAATCATGTAACACAATCCTACAAGGGTGCAAATGAATATTCCTATCTGAATTAAATCAGAGTATGTAACATACATTGGCATCTCCCTCCTTTCTTTCGTCTGGAGGGTTGCCCCTCCACAAAGAGGGCAAGCCGCCTGGCTCTCTGGTTTCCCATGTGTTTATATTATCATTACGTAAAATAGTTTTCAATTAAATTTTGATCATATTACTTTTGTTTTCTTCATAATAATTGCTCTTTTCGGTGGTATGCATTGAAAAAGAAATATCACTATGTTATATTGAAACCATAAAAGGGAAAACCAGAGCAGCGGCTTACCCTCAATTATAACAGTTATTTAACAACAGCCGTCATTATTGCGAGTAATGGCGGCTATTTTCGTTTCCTTTGAACATTACATAACTCGATATTTTCTGCTATTACTTCATATGCTAAAGTCCAAAGTCACCAAGGTCAAATATCCTGCAAAGTCAGTCCCACAATATCTAAACCCAACAATAATTACTTTCCCAGTCTGGCAATAAATTCCTCCTCACTTCTATGCATCATTACCACAAATTCTTCATAATCTTCAGCGGCAGATGGTATTTTCAATCCTCTCTTCATATTATAAATTTATGCTACTTTATATGACCTTTCTTGTATATAAAAACATCTGATTGGGCTACAAGTGCAATTCCATTCTGCACAGCATAGTCATAATCAATATCTTCATACAAAAGTTTTTGAGTAACATTTTTATAATCCGATTCATAAAACTTACTCTCTATGATCTCCTTAAGCATCTCCGGAATAATATACTCCAGTTGCGCAGACGGATTGTTTGGGGAAAGCATTCGATCCTCACGAACTTTATCCACCAAGGCATCCATCTCCTCGTCCATCTTCAACTGCGCTGCTAATTTGCAAATATCATACAGATGTCTTGAATCTCTATCCTGCATATTTTGAATTCTGTAGTCACAGATTGCGAATACTTTATCTACAAATGTTCGTCTTATAGACTGCACATTCATATATACTTTAGCAGCTTTGAAAGGAATTGGTAAGTCAATTCCTTTCTCCTCACAGAAACGCCCTACAAAGCTTCCCACTTCATGTTTTTCTACAGGATATGCCGTCTGATAATAGCTCGTTTCTATGATAATCTCTACTGGCATGCTTACAAATAGAGACATATATTTAAAGACATACTTGTTATAATCATATCTTGATCTGATTTTATCAGGATTACCAAGTGTCATCCCCAGAGACTCTGCAATTTGTATGATTAATTCTTTCGACGCTTTTCTTTCTGACTCCGTTGGTTTTCTATTCATCGACAGGTCAATATCTTCTGAAAACCTGTCAATCATATTATACGCCTTGGACAGGGATGTTCCTCCCTTAAATACAAATGGCAATTCAGCCTTAGACAGTTCAGACAAGAACATTGATTGTACCATATCTTTTTCAACCATCAACTCTGTTCTGCCAATTTCACGAGCTACTGTCTCTATTATTTCTTTCCATTCCTTCGAATGATTTTTATACCAGTTCACTCATTAATCCCCCCTGATAAATATTCCTGAAAACCCGATCCGGAAATAACGAAATATATTCCTTAACCTTCATAAAATCAACATTAACAGCCCTTACAAACTCTTTTAGTTTTTTTTCAAGCTCTTCTCCTGATAATTCACTATATTTATCTATAGAAGACATCAGATCCAGAAACTGGAGTGCTGATTTATTCTCTTTATTGATTTCTGCTAATGGCTTATATACAATCACCTTGCGTCCATCAATATCAAGTTTTCTCTGCTTTGTAGTAGCCTCATTGGAGCATACTTCAATGCATGCCGGATTTTGAGTGGTAAAGCCATACATATTAGCAAGCTGTATTCCTGTTATATACCCGGAAACTTTCCCCTGATAAGATATATATTTTTTCTCTACCAGCTTATCTACAGAAACCCTTCCTTTTGTTCCGAGGATCGTCATATAGGACAAATAATAGACCCCATTATACAAACGCTCTACTTTACCTTCATCCGCCAACTGCTTCATTTCCTGTCGTACATAGTCTCTGGAATTTCCCGGAAGCTCTGACAGAAAAATCGGTTCATCTTTGTCATAATTATTTACTATATAATCGTATAGCACTTCACGCCTCACAAATTTGAAATATATTTTTTCTCTTTTATTATACTTCAAAATAAACTTCTGTCAAAGGTTATTCCCAGAAAAAATCCCCCTTAAACAGATCTGGTTTTGCCTGATCTGCTCAAGGGGGATCGCATTATCTATCATTGCCTGACATTTTTAGCATCCAAACAGCTCCGCTGTTTTCTTCATTCTCTCCGCAATCGGCACGCCAAACGGACACCGTGTTTCGCAGGCATGTCTGCTGATACTCTCTGAAGCCCTATGCTTTGTGTACTCACTCTCTAGCAGAGAATATCCTTAAGCGCACGCTTTGGTACATAATGCACATCATTTTCATCCCTGTAATATCCTATCTCGCCATCTTCCTTCACGTCCGTCAGTACGATCTTTTCTGCCGGCTTACCGAGTGCTACTACCAGTACAGGCTCCAGATTTTCCGGCAGATCCAGTATCTTTTTGAGTTCTGCCAGGGAAAAGCTACCAATCATACAGCCGCCAAGCCCGTCCTCAGTTGCTGCAAGGAGTATGGTCTGTGCCACGATTCCCACATCTCTCTGAAAGCTTGCAATATTCGGTGCCAGATTTTTGTCCTGACAGATGACAATGAATGCAGTCGGGTTCATTCCCTCATGGGGAAGGTGTAAATGAGCCAGTCTTGCCGCAAATTTGGTGAGTGGGAGAATCTTTGCCACCTCTTCCTTCTCACAGGCAATGTGATACTTTAAGGGCTGAATATTCAGGCTGGAGGCTGCATATCTGGTCAGATCTACGTAAGACAGCAGCTTCTCCCTGTCAATCTGATAAGACCCATCATACCCTCTGTAGCTTCTGTTTGCTTTCACTAAATCTCTGAACATTTCTCTTCCTCCTATGCTTTCTGCTGACATTCCGCTTATTCTACAGCTATCATAAATGTATAATTCGTATCATAGGTTCTTACATAAAGAATCCCATCCTGCCGGATAATATAATCCGGCGCCGTTTTTACCGGTATTTCCTGTACTACTTCCCCAGTATCTATGCGGACAATCTTCAGATAATCGTCTTCAGCCGTAAATCCATATCCGCAGATGATATAATCATCTACAAATGCAAAGCCTCTTGCATTGCAGGTCAGCGGCTCCGTTTTCCAAAGTACACTGTTGTCTGTCAGATCAACTGCTGTGATATAGGCCGTCTGTGGACAGGAACCTGCATAGGTATAATGCCCTGTTGCCAGATAAAGAACGTTATCCCTTACTGCCGCATAAAAAAGATTCTGATCAATAAAATCATAATCCGCTTCCACATACTCTGTGCTATACTGATATTCCCTAAGATCAAAGGTGACTGTTTTCCCGGTAGCCAGCTCTGTCAGAAAAAGGGCTGGCTGATCTGCCTCATTTCTGAAGGACTCATAACGATACTTCCCGTCCTCATAGGGAAATCCCTGTCTCTGCAATCCATTGTCCTGAAACCACTTATCCTCATCAATGATCTCATTGGGCTCTTCACTTTCCTTGATAAGAGCAATGGCGGTAAGCTCCCGTTCCTGCACCCGATCCGACCTATAATAGGAAAAAGACGGATTCGGCAGGATCACATATGTATCCATCTGCTCATTTTCGCCGCTATTTCCTGGATCACTGCTTTCCACATCTTCTGTCTGCGCCTCTGCAGTCAGACCATTCTCATCTTCCGAAATCGTATCTTCTTCTGTGGAAGCATTCCCATTTTCATCAGCCTGTCCTTCCTCTGTGACCACTGCCTCTGTATCTTCCTCTGTACTCCCCTTCGCTGTCCCTGCACAGCCCATTAGCAGGCCTGCAGCAACAAGAATAGCTCCAAGCATTAATTTCTGTTTTCTCATATTTTCCTCACTTTCACGATCACAATCGTCAGATATGGTAATTTTTCCGGCCATTCTTCAAGACCACGCATCACCATCTCATTTTCAAGGCCACAGTCTGCCACCGCATACACCTGTAGCTCTTCGCCGTTTTTCTCCCGGCATGTTGCCTCTTTTTTCAGTACTTTCTTTACATGCTGAAGTTCCCCGCTGCTCTGCCAGACGGCAGATCTCCTCTGCGGTCTTCTCCCATGCTGCTTTCAATTCCTCTTTATTCTTCGTCATGGGAAAGTCAGCCAGCATGAATTCCTTCTCTGCCACCTCCGGTGATTATCTGTTTTCACCCAGCAGAAGCAGATCCAGCATGAAATTATTTTACCAAGTTGCTGAAGAAATACAACAACCTTTTGATCAGGTTCTCTGGAAATAAAGCGAAAATACTAAACTGCTCAAAAAGAAAACGGGAGTGTATTCAAAAATTCAACATAGCTGAATTTTTGAATACACTCCCGGGAATAAATCAGACTTTTTTAACCACATTTATAGGTAGTGTTGTTTTCCATGTTTAGCATTTACGACTCCGATTCCTACGCTAACAAGCACAAGTGCTATGATATTTTTCACAGAAAAAACGGGCTCATCGAGAAACATTCCCGACATTATCACGCCAAAAACCGGAATAGAAAACGCAAACATTGTAACCTTTCCCACCGGATTATATTTTAACAGCAGTGTCCATATACTGAAAGCTGCTGCAGATAGTGCTGCCAAATACAAAAGAAGACAGGCTGCCTTTAAGGAATATACCTGTACTCGTCCTCCCATGCAGATTCCTATTATTATCATTAGCAGACTTCCAAACAGTATCTGATATGACGTAATTGCCATCGGCGATTCCTGTTTTACTATTTTTTTCAAGTATACATTACTGATTCCATAAGATGCAGCCGCCGCCAGCATAAGTCCCTCACCCCTAAAGGAAAAACTACCATTTAATATTCCTGTTAAATTTATCAGAATCACTCCTGCTAATCCAGCAATACATCCAAAGATGGTTTCCCAGGATAGCCTTTCATTTTTAAGCAGAAAATGCGCTGCTATAACAGAAATAAACACATTTGAAGCATTTATAATTGCACTTTCTGATGATGAAATATACGCCAGACTAATGTGAAAACACGTATATTGAATCGTAGTCTGCAATAACCCCTGCCTGATAATCCCCGGAATCGACAGCTTCCTCACCCGCAAAATCCGTTTTTCCAAAATGCACCCGACAATAAAAGTAATTATTCCCGATATAAAAAAACGGACTCCTGCAAACAAAATCTGGCTACCCGTATCCGAAATTTTGAACAGTGGATATGCTATTTTCACACATGGGAATGCACTTCCCCACAGCACGCAGCAAAAAAGAGCTCCCAGACTCAGCCACACCGGATTTTGCAGATTAATCTTTAATTTGGCCATACAATTCCTTTCCAGCATATGCTTTAATCCTTATTTATCGAATCGCCTGTAAATATCTTTTTGCTCTGTCTTCTATAATCTGAAATACTTCTTCATCACAATAGCTTGAAAACAAACCGGCATCTACAAGCTGCTTTCCGACTCCAAAACAGCTGACACCGGCACTTTGAAATGCAGGTATATCTTCCGGACGGATTCCACCCACAGCAGCAATAGGAATATAGTCAAGAGGAGCCTTTATCGCGCGGATATAAGCTTCTCCCAGATAATTTGCCGGAAATACTTTTACAATATCTGCACCTGCCTGATATGCCCTTATGATCTCACTTGGCGTAGCTGCTCCCGGTATAGAAACCAATCCCATTTCTTTAGTAGCACGCACTACCTCCTCGTTTAAATTCGGAGAAATAATGTACTCTCCTCCGATCTCTGCAACCCTTTTTACCTGTAGCTTATTTATTACTGTTCCGGCACCAATATGTATGGAATCCCCGTAATGCTTTCTTAAGCCTTCAATATTCCGGAGACTTTTTTCCATTGATAATTCCGATTCATTATCAATAGCCAGCTCAAAAAAGTGCATACCCATATTTTTCAGGATATCTACTGTAGCAATCAGCTTTTCTTCCGCCAACCCTCTGAGAATAACAATCAGCTTTTCTTCTAAAATTCTATCCTTCAGGTCACTCATCATCCTACTCACCTTCCTTCCATTTATAATATAATTCTGCGAGAAGAAATGCCCCTTTCGCCGCCATCAGTTCGTCCTCATCCAAAAGATGAACCTTCTTTTCCTGCATGATATCTGTTAATATATCATAAACAGCCTGTGCAATTATCCGCTTACCTGCAATAACAAACTGCACCTCCTCCAAAGCCTCTGTCTTCTTAAACTCACATATACTCAGACAATCGTAATACATCAATACCCCTAACAGGAAATTGGCTGCCTTCTTTTTATCTTTATGTACATATTTTTGATAAATACGTGTTTTAAAAACTGCACTTGTAAAGGAATTCTTCTGTGCCATCCGAGCTCCATCTGACACTGCCTGATAATCATATTCCTCTTCACCGACAAAGAAATCCGGAAGTGAATCCTTTAATAACGTATGGAAAAACAAAGCATCAAGCAGTTCTCCACTCATGGTTGTCTTACAACGGCAGATAAACCCTTCTTCATTTGCATATATTATTTTAGTATGGGAGCCTGGTAAAACAAAAATCAGATCCTCGCCCTTGCCACGCTCCCTCAACAAAGCCACCGCCTCTGTTTCTTCTCCACGCATAACATCCATCTGCTCCAGCGTATCTATTCCGATATTCTCTACATGGTTCCTGACTCCCGGAATCATGTAAAAAGGTATTCTGGTAATGTCATTAAAGAAGCGGCATTCTATTGCATTGCACAAAGCCCTTTCATCAACAGGTGCGCATAAATATGGAATTTCTTCAAGCCCCACATTAGAGGTTAACATCCCCGAGCAAAAAATCCCTTGAACCTGGCTTTCTTCTATATGACTTTCTTCTATCAGGCCATCAATACATCTTTTTACCGTTTCACGGATCACCTGATCGGATCCATCCATAGCGGTATTCCTGACACCTGCTCTTTCTTTTTTAGAAGAAACAAAGGAACCATCCTGTCTCCACAAATATGCCCGGGTATTCGTTGTACCACCATCAAGAGTAATGATATATTTCAATTCATGATTATATTCTTCCGAATTTTGCAAGCAATTCATCAACGGTTGCTCCTCTCAGAATTTCTTCTCTTGTTGCAATTTCAAGATCTGCCTGAGCGCGTGCCTTTTTATATACAGCTTCCAGCTCATTATACGGAACTACCGCAACACCGATTTCATCCGCAACAATTAAATCTCCTGGATTTACAATAACGCCTCCGCAACAGACAGGAACATTTACCGCAATAGGTTCCTTCCTTCCCGAATATGCTGTATGCGCTGCTCTAGGTCCTGACGCCTTGGCAGTTATCGGAAACTCCAGCATCTTTGCCTCATCTGTATCACGGCAGCTGCCATCAATCACAGCGCCTGCTATACCGGCATTTCTTGCAAGTCCAGACATAAGTCCTCCCCAAATTGAGGTTTCCGTTTCTCCAAATGCATCAATTACAATAACATCCCCAGGTCTGGCAATTTCAAATACACACAGGCAATCCACGATATCTCCTGCTGTCAGCTTTACAGTAATAGCCGGACCAATTATTTTTTTATTGATGGATTTGGGCTTCATATCATGTCGCATTACCTGCTCTCTCTCCATTGCGTCCCCTACAACGCAGGAAAGGGAATAAACATCTTCCATTTCTTTATATGGTTTGATCAGTTCCTCCTGGATATCCGGTCTCGGATTCATTATACATTTCATTATCTTTACACCTTTCTTTTAATTATTTGCCAATGCAGAACATTCGTCTGATTATCTTTGTAAGCATGCGATGCCTGAATCAGGAGCTTCTCATGGGATGTTCCTTTCCCAATGACCAAATTATTTGAATAAGCCCCTAATCCCTCTGTACGGACTTTTAAATATCTTCCTTCATCCCAGTGAATTCCATCCTCCGAGCAATATAAGACAAAATTTCCTGCTTGTTCGCCATTATTTCCGCTTCTGCCATGAAGAAAATACAAATGTTCAAAGCCTACAACCTGCGGGTTCCGGATTTTTTTTGCCACAAAGGTTGTACCTGCCTGTCCCCACGACATTCCTTTATCCTCACTTAACACATAGGACAGATTATATTCATCATCCAGATTATAATTGTACACAATCAGACGGCCATCCTCCAGAAACATCATGCTTCCATATCCATGATGCAGCGACGGAATTGGAATTCTGCTTCTTTCATAATAGTTTTCTCCACCATCTTCACTAACCACAAGTGAATAATAATGATCCGTGGTTTGACCTGTCCAATCAACCGTCGCATCATTGACAAATAAAAGCAGAAAAATTGTTCCCTCCTGATACATCGCATCATAAATACGTCCTCGACGTGTTCCTATCTGACGCAGATTGCTCCATGTGCTTCCTTTATCTCGGCTAATTGAATAAGATGGCACCATATAGGGTTGCCACTGTGGATCATTTGATATGTCACATATTAATTGATATACAATAATATCTCCCTTTTCATTCACTATTGCCTTTTCACACATAGCGGAGTATTTCATCTCAGAATGTAGCAATTTTAATGACGGCTGAAAGATATAGGGCTGTGACCATGTTTCCCCATAATCCTCTGACCTTTTATACTCCATCCATCCTACCGCAGAATGTCCCTTTTCATCAAGTGAGCAATTAGGGTAAAAAGCTAAAATTTTTCCTTCCTCATACTCCACCAAAGCATGTCCCAAATGACCGCTCCGCCCATTTATTTCATGGTTCACAAAGACATTTCCTTCTGGTGGCACTACATCAAATTCATCTTCAAATTTCATCTAAAATTCACCACCTTATAAAATTGTAAGCATTTTCCAAATCAAGCAGCTTTGTTCTGTCACTTAATCTTCCATATCGTGAAACACAATATGATTCCAACGATCCTTTGGAAGATTCATATTCCTCATTTAATATATACAGAACCTTAAAGTTTTCGGAAAATTGAAGTGCCCTCGGCCATCCAGCCGTTGGAACACTTTGCAATAATACAGGGATTCCATTTTCTTCATTAATCTCAAATACACAGACACAATTTGCTCCGCGATTGGAAACATATAAATATTTTCCGTTTGGCGATAGCACTATATCTGCCGACAAGTTATTACCTATGTAAGCATCCGGCAAAGCTGATTTTTTATCAACCACTGTCATCTCAGCTTCTAATACTTCATATTTTAGTGTATAAAGAGAGCTAGTTAATTCTGTCAAAAGATATACATAAGAAGTTTCATTATTAATCACCAGGTGTCTCGGCCCACTTTGAGGTTTGATGCTGCAGGAATTTATAAGGTTAAGTTCATGCTCTCCTTTTTTCAAAATCCATATTTTGTCTTTTCCAAGATCTGGAATCAAAATCGTCCCTGTAAAATCCACCCCATAGATCGCATGCGGGTGAGAACCATTCTGTCGATATTCCGCACTATATATATTAACTTCCGGTTCTTTTTCTTGCTTTTTCTTTTCACTTGGGAAAGCAAATCTGAGGTAAGTATTACTTAATTCTCCCTCCTCTCCTATTTCAAAACAATATACATTACCTGCATCATATCCGCTGACTAAAAGATTCCGGTCTTCAAACGCCACCCGCATAAAACTGATTCCTATAGACGCAACTATTCTTTTCTCAACAAATGCAATGTCTCCGTTATTCACTTTATACACATTAATGAAATCTGTATTTGTCTCAGAATCCCGTCCTGCCGCATATAGTGTTTTCTTTTTATATGCGCATGCAAAAAATGAAAAATTCTCGATTTTGTCTGCAAACTCTATTTTACTGATTTGATATATTTCATTATTCACATGACAACATACAATTCCATCATTCTTTTCATTTCCCTTTGTTCCTACAAATAAAATATCATCCATATGAAACTGTTCTCTCTGTCACTTCTGCATTATAAAGGTGCCTAATCCCTTAATGCCCTGCTCATTCAACTCCTGATCTGCCGGAGCACCGCATCGTTCACCACCATCAACTAAAATTTCTATTCCAGTAATAAAACCTGCCTCATCGGAAGCCAAAAATGCCGCGGTATAACCAATATCCTCTCCTGTACCCGTTCTTCCGATCGGTATATTATTTTTAAGTTCGTCATATTTTAAATGTTCATACCCTTTTGTGTACACGGCTATACAGCCTGGCGCAATTGCATTAATCCGAATTCCATATGGACCGTATTCAATTGCCATAGATCTGACTGCGCGTTGTAATCCCGCCTTCATTGCTCCATATATACAGTCAATTGCATTTGATGTCGTTGCTTTCTCTGATGATGTAAAAAGAATTGTTCCCTTGATTTTTTCATCAATCATATGCTGTGCCACTAATTTGGCCAAAATGATCCCTGCCCTGAAATTTACTTTATAAACATAATCAATTTCCTCCGTATAAGATGTTTGAATATATTTTTCATACCCTACACCAGCATTATTTACCAGAACATCAATATGTCCATACGCTTCAACAGCCTTCTTAACAAGCTCTTTGATAACATCTTCCTCCGCTAAGTTGCCGTCAAAGGTCACACATTCCTTTCCATATTTTTCCTTAATTTCTTTTGCTGTTTCATATGCCTTTTCTGCTTCACCACAATGTGCCAAAAAAATATTATATCCTTTTGATGCAAATACATATGCTATGCCTTTCCCAATACCTCTGTTAGCGCCTGTAATAATCACTGTTTTACTCATCTTTCTGCACTCTCCTTCTTATTTATTATTCTTCCGTAATAACTACTTTTTTATTGGCCATTTTCTCACGTCTGATACAGTCTACTCCAACCGCAGCTAATAATACAATTCCTTTGAAGATCAACTGATAAAATTCTCCAACTCCTAAGACTCCCAAACCATTGGTTAACGTTCCAATAATAAGAACTCCCAGAAAAACCCCCTTCATATTACCTACACCGCCGTTTAATCCAATACCTCCAACCACACAGGCCGTAATTACATCCATCTCCATTCCTTCACCACCTGCCGGCTGTCCTGATGCAACCCGCCCCATTAGGATCAAACCAGCAATCCCTGAAAGCAGTGCACAGATTAAATAAGAAATGGTTTTTACAACTTTAATTTTGATTCCTGAAAGCCTTGCACCTTCTTCATTACTTCCTACTGCATATAAATATCTTCCTATATATGTTTTTTTCAGGACAAATGCTCCCAAAAACATAACAATCAACATAATTATTACAGGAACCGGAATTCCAGCAACATATCCTTGACCAATCCATTTTACGTTTTCAGATAAACCATATACAGGAAGTCCTCCCGATATAATATAGCATACTCCTTGAATAATCTGCATCATCGCTATAGTTGCAATCATCGGCCACATCTTGAATTTATTAATCAGTAAGCTATTAACAAATCCACACAGGGCTACTCCTACCATACCTATAACAGCTGCTCCCAAAGGATTCCACTGATATTTTACTATAAGAAGTGCCGTAACCGTTCCAATAAGAGACATCTGCGATCCAACTGTTAAATCCAATCCACCTGAAATCAGCACCATTGCCATACCTGTGCTTACAATCCCCAACATAGAAAGCTGTCTTAAAAGGTTAATAAAATTATTGTATGTAAAAAATCCTTTGGCAATTATGGAAAAAAAGATAACAAGGAAAACCAATATTCCTAAAATTGCAATTAACTGTCTATATTCCTGTACGGAATCTTTTATTTTACTCTTCATTTCTGTTCCTCCACTGCATAACCTGAACCATATTTCAGTATTGTCTCTTGATCGAATTCACCCTTTTGCAATTCTCCGCTGATCTTTCCTTCATGTAATACAATGATCCGATCAGACATACCAATTAACTCATCCATTTCAGAAGAAATCATGATTATTCCAATTCCTGATTCTGCTAATTGGTTCATCAATAAGTAAATTTCCTGCTTGGCACCTACATCAATCCCTCTGGTAGGCTCATCCAGTATCAAGATCTTACAATCGCTTGCCAACCATTTCGCCAATACAACCTTTTGCTGATTACCGCCACTTAAATTTTTAACGAGTTGTTCTGTAGATGGTGTTTTGATTCTAAGTCTACTTCTTTGCTCTTCTACAATTTTATCCTCCATAGCGCTACGAACCACCAAACCCATCGATATTTTTTTCAAAATAGGCAACACTATATTTTCTTTAACAGACAGCGTCAGCAAAACGCCTTCCTGTTTTCGATCTTCAGAAACATATGCAATTCCACACTGAACGGCATCTCTTGGAGAAGTAATATGCAGCTCTTTACCTTCACAAAAAATACTCCCTTTCCACATCTTATTAGCTCCAAATATGATTTTTGCCGTTTCTGTTCGACCTGCTCCTACCAGACCTCCCAAACCAAGAATTTCTCCTTTATGTAATTTAAAAGAAACATTTCTTACACCTCTGCCATATAAATTATTTACTTCCAATAATGGCAAAAGATCTTTATTATGATAATTTCTATCCGGAAAAGTTTCTGATGTTTCCCGATTAACCATTAATCGAATTAATTCATCCTGACATGTATCAGTAATATTCAGCGTTTCAATTTTTCTTCCATCTCGAAAAACCGTTACTCTGTCAGCTAAGTCGAATACTTCTTCAAGCCGATGGGAAATATACAAAATGGTAACGCCTTCTCGCTTAAGCTTATCTACAATGGAATACAAAATTTTAACCTCGTTTGCAGTAAGTGGTGCAGTTGGTTCATCCATAATTATAAATTTTGCATGTCTGGCAATAGCTTTGGCTATTTCTATCATCTGCATATAGGCAACTGACAGATTCTTTACAGGACTTTTGGGATTCAGATACCCTAATCCCAATTCATCAAGCAATACCTGTGTATCTTTCACAATTTTTTCCCGATTTACACAAACCAAGCCTCCCGGATAAGAACCCAAAAATATATTTTCTGCAATACTCAATTCAGGGATTAAATTAAATTCCTGATAAATCACTTCAATTCCAAGTTTTCTACGTTCCAGAGGCTCCTGTATCTCCTGAAGTTCTCCTTCAAAATACACATGACCTTTATCAACCGATACCGCTCCTGCAATAACCTTAATCAGCGTTGATTTTCCCGCTCCGTTTTCCCCTACAAGAGCGTGAATTTCACCTTTCTTGAAATCCATTGAAATATTTTGCAACGCTATAACTCCGGGATATGTTTTTGTTATATTTCTTACTGATAAAATATTTTCAACGCTCATTCATTTATCACCTTTCAAGATATGGGTATGAGTATTCCCCACACCCATATCATTCACTAATATTATTTATTCTAAATATTCACTCACATTATCCGCATTAACTGGAATATACTCCGTCTTAATATAGGAATCCTCAGGGCCATTTCCCCTGGCTCCTCCCACAGCTGCAATCACCGAGTTCTCTCCCTGTAATCCAATATCTGAATACAAATCACCTCTGAATATGGATCCTTCTGCCACGGCTTTTAACCCGTCAATAGAGCCATCACCGCCAAAAATACCAATATCATCTCCTACATGTCCTGCAGCCTTGAACGCTTCATATACTCCTAAAATACCTCCATCAGTAAAACTTCCTACTAAATTAACATCTGGATGAGCCTGCAGCCAGTTTTCACCAGCACTTATACCCTCAGGTGCTGAAATTGCACTGGGTCTGTCTATTACTTCAACATCTGGAATATATTCTTTAACGCCTTCTATAAATCCATCTATCTGCATTGTACAAAAAGGAATATTCGGATAATCACACAAAGCCAGCTTTACTGAACCATCAATATTATCCTTTGCCCATTTTCCAGCCTGCTGTCCCATCATTTTACCAAGTTCCACAGGATCCTTCATTCCTACAAAATAGTCCGTAACGTCTTCACCACATTCAAAATCCTGAACAACTACTACTAAATCCGGATATTGCTTTTTTACTTTCTGTAATGTTTCTGTTGCTACGTCGGTATCTTCCGGCTGTATAATGATCGCATTTCCTCCCGAAGCCGCTAAATTTTCAATTGATTCAATCATTTTATTAATATCATGCTGATAATCCATAACCCTTAATTCAGCATTCATCTGTTTTGCCTGTTCCTTAGCTGCATTCAGTTTTGCAATTTGTGAAGGTGTAGTCGTATCAGCATTAATCCATCCAATAATTACTTTTTCTTCCGTTTCATTTTCCACTGAAGAGACTTCCGACACTTCTGTTTTTTCCTCTACCTTATTTTCTTCCTCTTTTACATTTCCACAGCCGGTAGCAATGACGCTCAGAGCCAAAAGAACACCTGCAACTATTTTTGATATCTTCATTGTAATTCTCCTTCCAATTTTCATTTTTTGTTTAAAGATAATTATCTTTCATAAATTTATGTGACTATTGTATAATCTTTCAAGTGCCAAATCAATTGATATTTTCTCCATTAATAAAAGTTTTAAATTGGTGTTTTTCAACAAAACATCACTGATTTAACCCATATAAAATACGAATTTTTCACTAATGTTTCGTGCTGAAATTCCATTTTCATATTGACATGCCATTTCTTTAGAAATATTATATTATTAGCATCAATAGTAATGATCTTTCAATGATGTTTTGTCTATTATATGGAAGGAGAACTAATTAATGAGTCATATACCAGCCTACAAGGAAGTATACAGTAAATTAAAAGAAGAGCTTAAAGAAGGCATCTATCCTGCCGGAAGCCTACTGCCAACCGAATCCGAACTGGAAAAAATTTTTCATGTCAGTCGCACTACGATCCGCAAAGCTATCAGTATTTTATCCCTAGAAGGATATGTAAAAACAAAACAGGGATATGGAACGGAAGTATTAAACATTTTTACCGTACAGAAATTGAACCAGATAACCTCAATCACTGAAACCCTGCGCCAAAAAGGGTATACTGTTAAAACCAAAAGTATGTATATAGAAAAAAACACAGCTCCAGAATCAATTATGACTATCATGGAAATGCATACTCCTGCCCCCGTGTATAAAGTACAACGGGTACAGACTGCAGACGGGGTTCCCATCGCATTAATGACCAACTATGTCAAATGCAGCTATACCCCTGGATTAGAACACTATATCGATGGCTTTACCAGCTTTTACAGCTTTCTTGAGAAAAAGTATAAAATAATATTCTCCAATGCTGTCCAATACCTGTCAGCCGTGAGCGCCAATTTTACAGAATCACAAATATTAGAAAAACCTGTTGGTTCTCCACTTCTTTGCAGCCGTAGAATCTGTTATTCTGGTCAGGATCCTTTTCTATATGGCATTACCAAACTGGCTTCTGACAAATACGAATACTGTGTAAGTCTACAAAACAGACCATAATATTTTTTCATTTTTTAACTGTTTATTTGTCAAAAATCCCCGCACTTCATCTTTAAATTTAAATGCTGAAATGCGAGGATTTATTTTATTTATAATTTTCATCACAAGATCTGGCAGAACTCAAACTGTTCACCTGTTGGACTTGCTATCTTGAAGTACCGGATACCGTTGTCCCAAAATCCCGCAATACCTTCAATACCATCAGTAACGATTTTATATCCGTTCTTTACACAATATGCATAGTCCGACTCAATATCATCAGAAGCAAAACTATAATGATCAATTCTTCCGGAAACCTCATCCGGAAGCCGAGAATCTGATGGAAATATTTCAAAAATAACATCATCATTTTTCAAAAAATAAACAGTATCGTTTCCATTTTGAAATTTGCCAGTCACTTCAAAGCCAAGCACATTTACATACCACTCCACATCTCTTGCAACATCATTGGTAGCAATACCAATATGTCCGATCCTTCTGTTTTTAATCATAAGAACACCTCTTTCTGTTATTCCTGATAAATAATTCCACATCATCCTTGCCCGGGATAGACGGTATGCCTCCTCTACTTTGTACACACAATGCTGCAACCGCATTGCCTGTCAGCGCACATTGACCGATTTCTTCCCATTCCAGCTTTTCTATTACCTGATTATACGATAACAGTCTGCTTAGGAATCCACCCCAAAAGGAATCGCCTGCTCCCGTTGTATCAACCGTATTAACAGAGAACGCATCAAAAATTTCTCTTTGATCCTTTCTTGCCACTAATACCCCCTGCTTTCCCAGTGTAATTGCAACTAATTTTACTCCCATCTTCAGGAACTCATCTGATGCATCCTCATAATTGGACGCACCTGTCAAAAGCAGACTCTCTTCATCCGACACCTTCATTATATCCGCCAGCGATATCACTTTTTTCATTTCTTCTACAGCAGCACACTCACTTTTCCATAATGATGCCCGATAATTGGGATCATAAGAAATAATCACTCCTGCTTTTTTAGCGATCGATACCGCTTCCAACGTTGCACTCCTGGATGGCTCATTTGTTAAAGACAATGACCCAAAATGAAATATCTTACAGTTTGAAAGTAATTTTTCATCCAATTCTTCTTTTCTAAGCATAGTATCCGCTCCCGGTTTCCTTGCAAAAGAAAAGCTGCGCTCTCCCCTCTCATCCAGCTCCACGAACGCCATAGTAGTAAAATATTCTGTATCCTCTAATACTGCTCTTGTATCAATTCCTTCCTTTTTCAGTGTTTCTTTTAGAAAATGACCATGCATATCATTTCCCACTTTTCCAACAAATGCAGTACTGCACCCCATATGGCTTGCCGCTGTCAGCAGATTCGCAGGTGCTCCTCCAGGATTCTGCTCAAATAGCTTCATTCCATTCTTGCTATATCCTGATTCTGTGAAATCTATAAGTAATTCTCCTAACGCAACAATATCTATCTCTTTACTCATTTTCATTTACTCGTATTTTCCCAATTCTATAATGTCAAAGCCTGTTCTGATAAACCTCACAAACTTTTTAACCATCTATTGAGTCACTCTATTTTTTCAACCTTCGCTCTCAAAGGACACGACTCCATCTCTGGTCTGGTCCTATATCAGGACCCTGATGCATTGCTGGCAATAACAATCCTCCATCTACCCGTATCGTCTGTCCAGTAATATAAGATGCATCTTCCGAGCAAAGAAAAGCCACCGTATTTCCAATATCTCTTGGTGTTCCCGTTCTTTCTATAGGAATATTACGTCCCATATTCTCATAAAATGGAACCATTTCTTTCAGTGGACTCACTTGAATACATCCTGGCTCAATGGCATTAACACGTATTCCATAGGGTCCTAGTTCCAAAGCCACTGATTGAGTAGCTCTTTCTAATCCTGCTTTTAAGCTTCCATAAATACAATCAATTGGGAACGCCCGACTGGCTCTTACAGATCCAATATTCACCATACAGCCCCGTATTTCTTTTTCTATCATGTGATTTGCAGCATGCTTCATTAAAAGTAATGGTGTTCGCAAAAGCACAAAATACTCTTTGTCAATATCTTCTGATTTTGTATCTCTTAATTTTCCCTCTATTCCATATCCTGCATTATTCACCAGCACATGAATTTCTCCCAATTTTTCTACTGCGGTCTGGAATATTTTTTCCACATCCTCTTCTTTAGTAAAATCAGCTTCCTTACAAAAACACTTTACATTATATTCATTACAAATACTTTGAACTAATGCTTCTGCTTTTTCCATCTCGTTACGAAACTGTTCTTCACCATCATATATTCCACCCTTATAGGTGAAGAAAATATCGTATCCCTTCTCAGCTAAAACCCTACAAATACCTTCTCCAATTCCTCTGTTTCCACCTGTAACCAATGCTGTTTTCATCTTGAACACCTCCTATAATTCACCAATTTTATCACTTAGATATCACGAATTCCTTCACAATTTGTACTTCCAGCGCCCATATATCCTCTACTTTTTCCTCTTTCATCATCACTTACCCAAAAAGAAAAAACTTCTGCCTTCCTAATCCAAAATACAAATTTAATCGGCTTCCCTTCCAATTGTTTTAGACTGTTTCCACTACTCCATCGAACCATTACTTTTGTAGAATCAGTAATAACCGGTTCACATTCTTCTTTTCTAAAACCATTTATTGGTTCATCAGACGCTGTTCTTACTTCTACACGTACCTCTCCCAAATCACTGATTGTATTCAGCCACAAATATTCCCCTTTAAAAACCAGCACTCTAGTTTTTAAAAATCCTTCTTTTTCTGCTGCAACACTTGCAAATCCATCTCTCCGTAACGTAGCATAACCAGTAGCTCCACCTGCATACATATGTTTTCCATATTTTGGTGACTCCCCAGACCACGCAGAATAATAAAACCGCAACTGATCCTTTTCTACAATGCATAAGCCACCAGAGGCATGAATATAGCCATAATCCCATGTCCCCTTTTTCTCAGAACCCTTAAGAAAAGCTGTTCGATCTGGTCTGCAAAAATGAAAACCATCCCGGCTATAACCCAATGTAATATCACATTGTTTCGGAACTCCAAGTTCTTCTGCAATTCTATTATGAGGTCCTTTGAAAATCTCAAAAGCTCCTAGCAAAATACTTTCATAGGCTACACAATCAACACCATATAACTGTGTAGTACAATCGTATATCGCATGTTTTTTGTCTAAATCATCTGCTCCATACCAAAAAACAGGATCATTTCTTCCCCAATCTGCACCTTTCAAAAAATCTTCCGTTTCATAATACTGTCTATATCTATAGTGAAAATCCCCCTCTACATCTACTTTTCTAATGCTGAATACCCACTTTTTTCGAAAAGGATTATAAAAAAAGCTAGACGCATCACCACACGGTCCGGTTATTGTTGGCCCATTCCAATGAATTCCATCTGAGGAAATATAAAGCTCCCCTATCTCTTCGACCTCATTTTTTCTAAAAAAAACAAATAATTTATATCTGCTCTTTGGATCCTTTGTTTCATGATCAATCCATACCGTTGCACCATCCCGCTTATACCCCTTACGAAAAGGTAATACCATATTTGTTCCAGGTACAACATCCAAATCTGGTCTATACCAGTTTTGTCCGTCCAAACTCTCTGCATATGCAGTTCCATCAAACCACCCAGCCTGATACCACATTTTATAGAGTCCATCTTTCGAATCATAAAAAACACCGTCCGTAAAAGTAGCTGCCACTGGACAGCATCCCTCATTTTTTTCAATTTTTGTCTGTGGTTTTAAAATCGGATTCCCAACATAGGGTTCAGGGTAATAATATTTACGTTGCAAGGTTGATGTGTCAATCAAAAAGTCATCTACAAATAATTGCCTTCCAACATGAATAGGAATTACCTTCGGAGGGTTTGATAGATAACAAATAGTTTCTGGTATTCTATCTATATTCTTTTTTAATGCCTGTTCCTTTTCTTTCATACGTGGTGGCCAAGGCTTCTGAATATTAATTCCATTATATAGCTCTTCTCTCACAGTCATTCTCCTTATTCTATAATTATAGCTGTAGGACTCGGAATGCGAACCATTTCCTTCCGTAGTCTTATAGTCCCAGTATTGTTATCTACATCATAAAAAACTACACAATCTGAATACTCTAAAGCCACACCCAAAATTTTTCCATCTTTTGAAATATTAAAATCACGAGGAAATTGCCCTGGTAGGTAATGACGTTCTAAAAACTCTAAGGTTCCATCCTTCTGGATCTTATAAATCACAATAGTATCTTCACCTCGATTTGTAGTGTAAAGATACTGTCGATCGGGTGATATACGTATTGCTGCCGCATAATTAATTTTGGCAAACCCTTTTTCCACCGTTGATATACGCTGCTGAAGTGTCAGTTTTCCATGTTCATAACTGATCACAACAATTTCACTACTCTTCTCCGCTACAAGATAGAGGTTTTGTTTCTCACTTTCCAAAATCCGAAAATTACTTCCTTTCAAATAAAAGCGGCATATCTCTCCTCCATCCCCATATATCAAAACACTATCCAGTCCCTTATCGCAACATATAGCTTCATTCTTCAAAATTGAAAAAACGCTATGTGCATGAGGTTTTGCCTTATATCGCCCTGCCTGATTAAAGATTATCCTGCTTTTTCTGAGAGCATCTCCCACTTCAAATATAGTAAAGGATCCATCTTCATAGTTAGATGCATAAAGCCACTTGTGATCCACCGACAAGGACACATGGCATGTTGTACTCCCTCCTGTCTCATATTTTCCCATAAATTTCGGTGCTTTTCGATTTTCAACATTGTAAACAGCCACTTCCCCAACTTCGTTTTCCAAAGCAGCATACAAACATTTTTTCTCAGAATCCAAGCACAAATAGGAGGGATTTTTTTCTCCAATAACAGATATTACTCTTACTTGCTGCAAAACATCATCCATTTCCAACAAATAAATACCTTCACTACCTCTTTTGGTATAAGTTCCTATTATCATTTGATACATATTGATCTTCCTTTAAGCTATTTCAATTCTGTTATAGTAATACCTTCATCAAAATACTTTTGTGCACAAAAATATAGAAGAATAACAGGCAACATCATCATGACTGTAGCTGCCATCATCTGCCCATACTCTACACTCTTATCTCCAATTAACGAAAGTAGCCTTACTGAAATTGTTTGCCTTTCTGGTTTTCCAAGATAAATATTGGAATACCACACATCTTTCCATGCCCATATAAAATTCAAAAGCGCTGACACAATCAACGTTGGTTTTGACATAGGTCCAATGATATAAAAGAATATTTGCATAGTTCCACAACCGTCAATTTTAGCTGCTTCATCCACTTCTTTCGGTATTCCATTCATAAACTGGCGTATTAAAAAAATATGATATGGAACCCCTAAACAGTATGGTAAGAGCATTGGTAATATAGTATTGATCATATTCAATTTTTTAAACATCAAAAATAAGGGAATCGTCATAATCTGTGTAGGCAGCATCATCGATAACAGCAGAATTACAAATAATACTTTCTTACCCGGAAATTTAAATCTCGAAAATCCATAAGCGGCTAACGCTGAACTAAATACCACAATTATGGTAAAAGTCAATGCAAATACCAAGGAATTTAAAATTGCTCTAAAAAAGCCGATGTTTACCCATGCATTTACAAAATTTTCAAAATGCATCGGAATAGGAAAATAAACTGGAGGATTAGAATAAAACTGCGTTTTATCTTTTAGGGAACTAGAAATCAACCAAAAGAATGGCACCAGCATAACTATTGCTAACATTAGCAATATAACCCACTTTAATACTCCTAAAATACTTTTTTTCATAACTACATTCCTTTCAGTCAAAAGATTGATAATCCAGTTTCAACTTCTTTATTAAGCCAAAGCCAGCCAATGTACAAAGTAAAACAATGATTAATAAAATTATACCTAATGCTGCTGCATATGCTATTTCAAAATCCTTGAACCCTTTCTCATAAATATGAATTAACAACACTCCCAATCCATAATCCCTTCCATATGGTTTAATCACATCTCCTTCCGCTTTCGTAAAAGGAATAATATGTTCATACACCTGCCATCCATTTATTATTCCCATTATAAAATTGAAGATAATAGACTGTGAAATCAGAGGTAAAGTAACTGAAAAAAATCTTCGAACTGCTCCTGCTCCATCAATCAATGCAGCTTCTTGGTAACTGGGGTTAATTCCCTTAATAGCCGCAAGGAAAATTATCATTGGCGTTCCGATATACCAGATACTGGAAACAATTGCCGTTGGCATAGCTAAAGTTGAATCACTAAACCATCCATGAGTTCCAAGTCCAAATAAATGATTCACAAAACCATTTGGACTCCCCGAGAATATAAATCCCAAAACCACACCAAATGCTACTGGTGGCAGTAAACAAGGAAAATAAAAAACAGTCCGAAAAAATTTGCCCCCTTTAACTTTTCCTGCCAACAAATTCGCTATTATCAAAGACACACTAAGCATAATAACATTAGAAAAAATAACCCACAGAAAAGTATTCTTCAAGCAAATCCAAAACACCTTATCCTCAAAGAATATTTTATAGTAATTTTTTAACCCTACAAATTTGCCCTCACCCCAGATTGTTTTATCTGTAAAGCTTAATCCAATATTGGAACATATAGGATACAAATAAAATATAAGGAATCCGACAAACCACGGCATTACAAGTAAGAAACCAT
>NZ_JAXXXI010000029.1:0-34502 GCF_037359455.1 Suilimivivens sp. | reverse complement strand
GCTGTCATGACAGACAATGCAGCCCTGCTTCAAAACAAAGAGGCTTTCAGAAATACATACGGAAATCAGGAGGGATTTAATATGTGCCAGGCTTTAGATGAATTAATGGCGGATAAAATGAATGAGGGGATTCTTATCGGAAAGCACGAAGGAATTCTTATCGGAAAGCACGAGGGGATTCTTATCGGAAAACGTGAGGGAAAACACGAGGGGATTCTTATTGGAAAACGTGAAGGAAAGCACGAAGGGATTCTCCTGGAGAAGCAGAACAGTGAAGCTAAGATCAGAACCATTATTTCCAATATGTTGGCTGGTGGTATCTCCTGCGAAAATATCTGCAGGTTTTTGGAATGTGATCCTTCTCTGGTTGAACAGATACGGAAAAGCATCCAGTAATATCGATATTCTGCCTTCCACGATAGACAATGCAGCCCTGCTTCAAAACAAAGAGGCTTTCAGAAATACATACGGTAATCAGGAGGGATTTAATATGTGCCAGGCTTTAGATGAATTAATGGCGGATAAAATGAATGAGGGGATTCTCCTAGAAAAGCAGAACAGTGAAGCTAAGATCAGAACCATCATTTCCAATATGTTGGATGGTGGTGTCTCCTGTGAAAATATCTGCAGGTTTTTGGAATGTGATCCTTCTCTGGTCGAACAGGTTCAGGCAGGTATCCAATGACGCTTTTGGCTGGCATAATTATATCGATCAAACAAACGAGATTTCACAGGCAAAAAGAAAAGAATCTGGATGAGATTAGATATCGGTAGACATACCAAGACATACCAAATTAAAAAATTTCAATTTTCCTATAAAGTAATTTTCCCAAATGCCGATATTATTAGTGAACGTAAGAATGCAACATTTGATTACAAAATGTTGCATTCTTTTTATCATCAGTGAAACGAAAAAACATTTATTGCAGTTTGAAAACTTCTATGTTAGAATCATCTCAAAGCATAGAAGTTTTCTTTTTACAGATACTATGATTGCAATAATCAGATCTGTATGTTAAAGGGAAATCCCCTTTTCTTGGTCAGTTACTTCCTTCCGATGTAGCCTGACATTCTATAGATCAGAAAATCCATGCTTTACAATCCAAACTATTTTGAATAAGCATAGGATTTTCAACAGTCCATAGAATCCTCTGCGCGCAAAGGAGGAATTTTATGGGGAAATACGATACTTGCATGAAGGAGTTTCTGCAGAATAAGGATCGGTTTGCAGATCTCTTCAATGGCTGCTGCTTTCAGGGAAGGCAGATCATCCGGGCAGAAGATTTACGGGAAGCTTCGGAAAACTATGTGATCACAGATAAAGGGATGCCAGGGAAAACACGACAAAAAGATACGGAAATCATCCGTGATGTAAAAATGGTACTTGGATCTGGCATGGTTTTACAGGTACTTGCTGTAGAAAGTCAAAGCTACATTGATTATGCCATGCCGGTGCGGTGTATGGGGTATGATGCCGCAGAGTAACGCCGGCAGCTGAAAGAAAGAAAACAGGAACGCAGACTGCTCATGAACTCCGAAATCAGGCTGAAAAATCCAGCTGTCAGCATGGATGAAACACTTTCCGGTATTCTAAGATCGGACAGACTGCATCCTGTATATACGCTCTGTCTTTACAGCGGCACAGAACCATGGGATGGTCCAAGAAAGCTATCGGATATGATGGCTTTTGATCCTCAAAACCAAAATCTGCAATCGTTGTTTGAAGAATACCATCTGCACCTGTTCTGCATTAATGAGCAGCATGTATTTGACTCATTCCGCTCCGATCTGAAACCATTGTTTCAAGCCATAAACTGCAGAAATAATAAGAAGAAAATGATTGAGCTGATGAAGGATGAGACCTATTCTCATCTGAATGAAGATACATGGGACGCCATTGCTGTCATGACAGATAACGCAGCTATGCTTCAGAAGAAGGATTTATATAAAACAGAAAACCAGAAGGAGGAATTTAATATGTGCCAGGCTTTACAAGAATTGATGCAGGATGAACGTAATGAAGGCAAAATTGAGGATCAGAAAATCGTTATCCGGAACATGATAAACAGAGGGTATAAAACAGAAGACATCTGTGCAATAGCTGAATGTAGTCCTGCGTTTGTAAAAGAGGTCGAAACAGAGTTAGCACTTACCTGAATTTATTTTGGCAATTGAGGATAAACGTACCAAATTAAAAAATTTCAATTTCCCTATAAAGTAATTTCCCTAAGTGCCGATATTAATAGTGAACGCAAAAATGCAACATTTTATTGTAAAATGTTGCATTTTTCATTCCACGTACAAAAAAGCATTGTATGATTATCTTTGTGAGTATCTGTCCTTAAAAGGTCTGCCTCTCCTTCATCCGCAGGATCCGCTGATTTGCAGAGCCACGAAATGCCAAACTGATATCCTTCTTCTCCTCCACGAATTCTCCATCTACCAGTACATCCAGAAGCGACAGCATTTCCTCTGTACATTCACAGTGTGCCCGGCTCTCTCCCTGAAGCTCCTCCAGGGTATATCCGGAATAACACCAGATATTTTTGTCCGGAAGCTGCTCTCTGACCCGTTTCAGGAAAGGCACAAGCACTCTCTGGTTTGCCGGTTCAAAGGGTTCCCCGCCAAGCAGCGTCAGTCCTGCAATATAAGATGGTTTAAGACTCTCAAGAATCCTATCCTCTACCTCTCTCGTAAATGGTTTTCCATAATTAAAATCCCAGGCTTCCTCATTAAAGCACCCTTTACAGTGATGGGTACACCCGGAAACGAACAGAGAGGTACGTATGCCCTCTCCGTCTGCAATATCATTATATTTAATATTTGCGTAGTTCATTATAAATGCAGCACCCTTTCTCTGATCTCCTGCGTTCTTCCCTGATTCCAGAACTGTGTACCAATATAGCCACAGGTACGTCTTGCCACATTCAAGGTATTCTGGTTACGGTTGCCGCACTTCGGGCATTCCCATACCAGCTTGCCATCATCCTCTACAATCCGGATTTCTCCGTTATAGCCACATTCCTGGCAGAAATCACTCTTGGTATTCAGCTCTGCATACATGATATTGTCATAAATAAATTCCATGATACTGAGTACCGCCGGGATATTATCCTGCATATTGGGAACCTCTACATAGCTGATCGCCCCTCCTGTGGAAAGAGCCTGGAAGTCTGATTCAAACTTCAGCTTGGAAAAAGCATCGATCGGCTCTGTTACATGCACATGATAGCTGTTTGTGATATACCCCTTGTCCGTCACGCCTTCGATAATACCAAACCTTCTCTGCAGACACTTGGCAAACTTATAAGTGGTGCTCTCGATAGGTGAACCATAAATACTGAATGCAATATTGGTTTCTTCCTTCCATTTCTCGCAGGCCTTATTCATATATTTCATCACTTCCAGTGCAAAGGGCTTTGCCTCCGGATCGGTATGTGACTTTCCTGTCATATATCTGACGCATTCACAGAGTCCAGCATAGCCAAGGGAAATTGTAGAATATCCTCCATACAGCAGCTTATCGATCGTTTCTCCCTTTTTCAGCCTTGCCAGCGCACCATACTGCCACAGGATCGGTGCTGCATCAGAAAGAGTTCCCTTCAGACGGTTATGCCTGTACATCAGTGCCTTATAGCAAAGCTCCAGTCTCTCATCAAAGATCTTCCAGAACTTATCCATATCTCTTTGGGAAGAAAGTGCCACATCCACCAGGTTGATGGTTACAACACCCTGATTAAATCTTCCATAGAATTTATAATTTCCATTCTCATCCTTCCAGGGATTCAGGGCGCTCCTGCATCCCATAACAGGAAAACAGTTTCCTTCCTTGAGCTGCTTCATGATCTTCTCGGAAATATAATCAGGAACCAACCTCCTAGCAGTACATTTTGCTGCCAGCTCTGTCAGATAAAAATACGGATCTCCCTCATGGATATTGTCATCCTCAAGCACATAGATCAGCTTGGGAAATGCCGGTGTGATATAGGTTCCGCTTTCATTCTTGACTCCCTGGATCCTCTGGTTCAGCATTTCCTCGATCACAAGCGCAAGATCCTTCTTTTCCTGTGCACTCTTTGCCTCATTCAGATACATAAATACGGAAAGGAACGGAGCCTGACCATTGGTGGTCATCAATGTGATCACCTGATACTGGATCGTCTGTACACCCTTTTCGATCTCTTTGCGGAGCCGTCTCTCAACAACCCTGCTGATCACTTCGTCTGATGGGGTATCGCCCATCAGCTCTGCGTCCTCGAGCACTTCCCTGCGGATCTTTTCTCTGGATACCTGTACAAAGGGAACTAGATGTGTCAGAGAAATACTCTGACCGCCGTACTGGTTGCTGGCCACCTGCGCAATGATCTGCATGGCGATATTGCAGGCTGTGGAAAAGCTGTGAGGCTTGTCAATATATGTCTCACTGATAACAGTTCCGTTCTGCAGCATATCCTCCAGGTTAACCAGATCACAGTTGTGCATATGCTGTGCAAAATAGTCTGCATCGTGGAAATGGATCAGCCCCTCCTGGTCTGCCTTTACGATATCCTGGGGAAGCAGCAGCCTTCTTGTCAGATCCTTGCTTACCTCTCCTGCCATATAATCACGCTGCACACTGTTGATGATCGGATCCTTATTGGAATTCTCCTGCAGAACCTCTTCATTATTACATTCGATCAGAGACAGGATCCTGTCATCTGTTGTATTGCTTTTTCTTACAAGAGAACGGGTATAGCGGTACTTTACATAACATCTCGCCACATTGAAAGCACCCTGTGCCATGATCTGATTTTCTACCATATCCTGCATTTCCTCTACGGAAATAGCTCGGTTCATCTTGCTGCATTTGAAATTAATATAATCCGCAATCTCCTCGATCTGCTCCTCTGTGAGTTCTTCCCTGATCGCCGCCTTGTTCGCCTTAGCAACTGCAGCTACAATTTTTCTGATGTCAAAGTCTACCTCTGACCCGTTCCTCTTAATTACCTTCATGAAACCCCTCCTTGTACTAACGATGTACGTTTTTAATTATAGTACAAGATATAGTATTACACAAGCCACAAATATCAAAATATTGTTATTATAAGTAGCATTCACATTTTAAACGGGTTTACGGCTCCTTTACAATATTCTGCAGCCAGATATCACTGCGGATCATAAAATAACCGATGGTAACCTTAATGATCTCCGTAAAGGATACAAAGAAAAACACCATTTCTATGGTAAGTGCTGTATGCTTGGCAAGTATTGTAGCGAGCGGAATTACAATTACCCAGGTATAAACACTGTCAAACAGAAAGGTGATTCCAGTCTTGCCCCCGGACCTCAGTGTGAAATAGGACGCATGTGAAAAAGCACAAAGCGGCATGACCAGAGCGGAGATCATAATAAATCTGCCGGCAAGCTCCTTGATACTGTCCTCTGTCTTGTAGATCATCGGAAAATAACGGCCTGCAAATATCATAATAAGTGATACTCCCATGCAGCAGAGCACACAGAAAAAAATCATCTTATTATCTTTATCCCTGGCTTCCTCCAGCCGTCCTGCACCAAGAAGCTGTCCGACTACGATGGAAATGCACCCGCCAAGCTGGAGGTAAACAATATTAAACAGATTGCTTATGGTAGAGGAAATATTCTGTGCCGCTACTACCTCAAGGCCACGGACAGCGTAGCACTGGGCGATCACAGCCATTCCCACTGCCCAGAGCATTTCATTGAACATCAGCGGTGTTCCCTTTTTAATAATGCCAGACAAAATATGTCCCGGAACAGAGAATCCATGATAGACTCCCTTCAGATACGGGTTCTGCTCCAGATGAGTATGTGCCCAGATCACCACAATGGCACATTCCACAAATCTGGCTGCCACTGTCGCTATGGCTGCACCCTGCACCCCATAGGCCGGAACCCCTCCTATCCCGAAGATCAGCACATAATCCAGCACCAGATTGGTTACCACTGCTGCCAGACTCGCCAGCATCGGCACAAATGTATGCCCGGTTTCCCTGATCGTATTCACATAGGCCTGGCTGACAGCAAATGGCACAAGTCCTGCCATCATGATCCTCAGATATTGCTCTCCATACTGAAGGGCAAGTGCAGTGTTCCCCACACTTCCTCCGTCACTTAAGTACAGGGAGATCAGATCCGTATCAAAGAATCCAAACAAAAGCAGGGCGATCCCGGCGATAATGATGCAGGCATACATTTTAAACCGGAATGCATACTTCTGCCCTTCATAATCCCCTTTACCATAAAACTGGGTACCAAATATCCCGGCGCCGGACACACCGCCCCAGATACAGATATTAAATACAAAAATAAGCTGATTGACAATGGCTACACCAGACATCTGCTCTGTTCCCACCTGCCCGACCATGATATTGTCAAGAAAGCTGACAAAGCTGGTAATGGCATTCTGAATGATCATGGGAACAGCAAGCACCAGTACATATCTAAAAAATGCAGTATCTATATATTTATTTTTTATCTTCGTTAACATTCTCTTCTCCTGTTTCTTTCTGCTGCACAGCAGTATTTCCAGCCACGGCCGACATCCGCAGCTTCTTCTCCATCTTTACTCTCACCCGAAGTCCCTTAAAGAATTCTTTCAGCATACTGGAGCACTCCTCTTCCAGAACTCCTCTTGTCACCTTCACCTGGTGGTTAAATCTTTCATCCTCCAGAATATTCAGTATGGAACCCCCACAGCCTGCCTTGGGATTCATGCAACCCATTACCACCTCATCGATCCTGGCCTGTACGATCGCGCCTGCACACATCTGACAGGGTTCCAGTGTCACATACAGCGTGCAGCCCTCAAGCCGCCAGTCACCAAGTTTTTTGCTCGCCCTGTTGATCGCTGTGATCTCTGCATGTGCCAGCGTATTTTTATCCGTATTTCTACGGTTATAACCTCTTCCTATGATCTTTCCTTCGTGGACGATGACACAGCCGATCGGTACCTCAAGCAGAGCGTATGCCTTTTTTGCCTGCTTTATGGCCGCCTTCATATACTTTTCCTGCTCAGTCATTTCCTGTTTCCTTTCAAGTTGACAAATCTTCGAAAACCCCATATACTACTAAAGTAATACATATCTGCTCTGAAGGAAGCTGCTGTGGCTGCCCCTTTTTGATGGCGCTGAAGGGTGGGTCCTGCGCAATGGATGTCCACGAACCGTGTCAGGTTGGGAACAAAGCAGCACTAAGAGGAATTTTTCCATGTGCCGCAGGGTCACCTGCCCCGAGTTAATCAGAAGGGTAACGCATGGCAGCTTCCTTTAGCGCAGATACCGCACACACAATAACAGGAGGAGCTTAACCGCCCCTCCTGATTTTTTCTGTATCAGGTACACGCCTTACGGCTGCTGGTTTTTCAGCCTTTCCTTTTTGGCTTTTTTTACCTTATACATCTCCTGATCTGCTACTTCGATCAGATCCTCCAGCTTCATGTCTTCTTCCGGCTCTACCAGACTGTACCCCATACTGGCGCCCAGTTTATACTCCTTGCCGGAGGTCATGTTATATTCATCAATGCTTCTTTCGATCCTGCGGATATAGCCTGCCGCCTTCTCATCCGTATAATTTTTGGACATAACGACAAACTCATCACCACCATAGCGCATCACCAGTTCCCCGTTTCCATGTAACTGACGCAGGATCATTCCCATTGCCTTGATAAAAGCATCTCCTTCGTCATGACCATACCTGTCATTGACGCTCTTAAGTCCATCCAGATCCAGGAACAGAATAAACAGATTCTCTTTCCTGTCGATAGCCTCACGGATCAGGTTCGGTGCGAACTTGAAAAATCCTGCTCTGTTAAATACTTCTGTCAGGGTATCATAGATCCACATCCGGTTCAGTCTGTGCACCATGGAATTCAGCATTGACTGCTTTCTTAAATTCTCCAGGGCATTATTAATATTCATGATAAATAAATGGAAAAGCTCGCTGTCCATCATCAGACGGCTGTTTCCGATAACACAGTAACCATAGCAGCGATCCTGATAATGCAGCGGAACTACAGTGTAGAACCTGCCTTTTCCTGCTACTGTGTATTTATCCGGAAGAAACTTTTCTACCGGGAATCTTCCATAATTCTCAAATTCTCCCCGCCTGTAGATCAGCGGAATGCAGATTTCCGGTGCATATTGTGACAGTGCTTCTATCTGTGTTTTTCCCGTAATCTCATAATTTCTGTCTGTCTGGTAAGAGTCCTCCACCACACACATACACATATAGAACTCATTCGGATTGATCAGTTTAATGTATCTGCGTATCTCTACCAGCAGCTGTTCAAAGGTGGGTGCCCCGGTAAAATCTGCTGATGAGGATTTCACGATCTCAGAAAACTCTGTCACATGAAGCTTGTCTGTGATCATCTTCATCCGGAAGCTTTCCTCCGGTTCTGCTTCACTGTCATGGCAGCCACAGCTTTCGGTAAAGATCAGATGACTTTTCAGGGTTGTTTCTTCCGATCCCTCTTTCCCAAGGATCACATCCCTGAGCTTTTCATATGCCTTTGCTCCAAGCTCTGTCTCCGGTCTCTCCACACTGGTGATCCTTGGAGAATGGTTCCTGCCAACGATCGCATTATCATACCCGGTAAGGAGCACCTGCTCTGGAACCTCATACCCCAGCTCCTTCAGCTTGTAAAAAGCCCCTAATGCCATTTCATCATTAGCCGCCACAATAGCATCCGGAAATGCTCCCGGCAGGTCGTAGAAATATCCAACTGCCTTTTTCCCACTCTCAGGATGATAGTCACCGTAATAAAAATAGCGGTTATCGAAGGGAATCTTATTGTCCGCCAGTGCCTTCCGGAAGCTCTCCCATCTCTCCGTGGAATCCATATTCTCTTCCGGTCCTGATATAAAGGCAAAGCGCTTCGCCTGATGTACCCGGAGAAGATGCTCCACAATCCCGTAAATTCCATTGGCATTATCCATACCCATATAAAGCATTCCCGGATATTTTACATTCAGGCTGATACAGGGAATCCTTGCTTCCCTGATCTTTTTTACCAGTTCAGATATGACACTCTTGTCATATACTGTGTCACCATGAAGGATCACACCGTCATAATCTTTCAGATCCGGCAATGAGAAAATAGCAGTTTCTCCTTTGGTATAATAAAAAGAAGAATAGGTCCATGAATCACAGGTAAAAATATAAACATCTGTCCCGTCAAAGACCGCCTTTTCCAATATTCCATTCATAATACGGCGCTGACTGTCAAAACGCAGACCACCGATCAAGACCGCAATTTTCATAGCTGTTAATCCTTCGTTATCCATCAAACATGGACTCTGGTACCTATGTACATGATAACATCTTTTTTTTCAAATTTCTACTTTTCTCAGATAATATCCAAATTTTCCATCTTCGACCTTCCCTTCAGTTTCAAAGCCCTCAAACCCAAACATAATGGCTACCATTTTCTCTCTTTCATAAAATACCCCCGGAACCCCCAGGCAGAAGCAGATATCACCGTTCCCAAAAGATCCTGTATCCCTGCCCAGTATAAGATGCCTGTAGTTGAAATAGCCATGGAGAAGGAAGCTGTTATGGACAAGCTTCTGATATTGCTGCGTCATTATGACAAAATCTGCCGGCCTGATCGAAATAAATTCTCTTTCATCACCAAATGGATGCAGGATTTCATACTGCTTTTTTAATTGCTCCCATTTATCCGGCATTAGTATTAAGTCCTCTTTGCAAAATCCATCCCCATCTGTTTTCTCCTGTCCGAAACTGCCTGCAGCCTCCCATCCATCATGCCGTATTATCCGGATCCCTGTTGCTTTGCTGACCGCATACCTGTTATTATTAATCCTGATCTCGTCCTGATTACCCGGAAACCGGAACATCCCGTTTCCACTGCTGCATCTGACAGACAGCTTCCCTATTTCTATCTGTCTTCCCGCTATTGCTCCTCCTGCCGCAGTATTGTCCCTATCTTCCTCTGCCATACCCAGATATACAGATACCTCTTCTTTGATTTCTTCCGAAATTTTCATTTCCCCTGCAGTTCTTTGCAACGACCGGAGCTGTACTGCCAGCTTATAACCTCCCGGAATACACTGAAAGGAAGCAAAGCCACAGTTTTCTACCGTTCCATCTCCTTTTGTTCTATGTAAATATACAATTTTCTTTTCATATAAATTCAACCCGCATCCCTCCACATATATGTATATGCAGAGATACGGGTTGTTCAGTACTTTTTATCTCTTGTAAGGTATTTCTACCTTCATTATCATCTATTCTTTTAATAATTCAGATGATCCAGATATTTCATATAATTAACTACCATCATGGCAATCTTGAAGGTGAGGGCATCATCAAATGTCCTGACATCCAGCCCTGTACTCTTCTGAAGCTTTTCAATCCGGTACACCAGTGTATTCCGATGTACAAAAAGCTGTCTGGAGGTTTCTGAAACGTTCAGGTTATTTTCAAAAAATTTATTCACTGTTGTCAGAATCTCCTCATCAAATTCTGCCGGGTCAGCATCTCCAAAAATCTCATCAATAAAGATCCTGCATAAATTTACCGGCAGCTGATAGATCAATCTTCCTATACCCAGATTGCTATAAGCATTGACCTTCTTCTCAACATAGAATATCTTGCCAACATCCAGCGCCAGGCTGGCTTCCTTATAGGATTTTGACACATCCTTCAGCTCCTGCACAATCGTTCCATAAGCAACCCTTACATTCATCATTGCTTCAGCATTCATCATATCCACGATCATATTTGCGGTCTGCTCTACCGTCTCATAGCCTTCTCCCGGTTCCAGTGACTTGATCAGGATCACACTGCTCTCATCAATGGCGGTAATAAAGTCACCTGACTGGGAAGAAAACAGTCCCCCCAGAAACTCTGCTGCCGTACTGTCTCTTTCCTTCTCCGTCTCCACGATCAGCACCACTCTCGGTACTGTTACTTCAATATGAAGCTTCTTTGCCCTGTTATAAATATCCACCAGCAAAAGATTGTCAAGTAAAAGATTCTGGAAGAAATTATTTCTGTCAAACCGTTCCTTATAAGCCGCCATGAGCTGTTGGATCTGGCTTGCTGCAATTCTTCCAACAACATAAGTATCATCACTGCTTCCTCTTGCCACAAGAACAAAAGCCAGTTCTCCCTCATCCATGATCTTTAGAAGATGATCAAAACCAATCACCTGACTATCTGCCGGAGATTCCACGAAGCTTCTGATCAGTCCTGCTTCTATATCCTTGTTATCGAAAGTAGACGCTACCGTAGTTCCATCCGGATCATAGACACAAAGTTCTACTCTCGTTATGGCACGCAGCTCTTCAATACTTGTTGCTATTACCTGTGAAGATATCATCCGCTTTCATTCCTCTCTTTTCATATCTGGGCGATCAGCAAAAAACAAGCATCCCCTCCCGGGCGTTCACTTATTTTTGCCTTAAGTAAAAAGAGGGATGCAATGTGCATCCCTCATATAGATTATTCCTAGTTTGTGATAACCTGCTCTGTTTCTTTGTCGAATACGTGAATCTTCTCAACATCGAATGCGAACTTAACAGTATCGCCAGGTCTTGCTGTTGTTCTGGAATCAACTCTTGCAGTGATAGGGAACTCAGCCAAATCAAAGTATAAGTAAACTTCTGCACCAAGCAATTCATAAACCTTGATAGTAGATTCAAATACGCACTTAGCAGTTTCAATGAACATCTCTGAATCATATACATCTTCAGGACGGATACCAAATGTAACTGTCTTTCCGGCATATCCTCCCTCGATCAGCTTCTTGGACTTAGCAGGAGGAAGAGGAATCTCACTTCCAGCTACCTTTAAGTATGCTGTATCACCCTTAACATCTACAACAGCATCCAGGAAGTTCATCTGAGGTGATCCCATGAATCCTGCAACAAACAGGTTTACGGGTTTCTCATACAGATTCTGAGGTGTATCTACCTGCTGAACAACACCGTCCTTCATAACAACGATTCTATCACCAAGAGTCATAGCCTCTGTCTGGTCATGTGTTACATAGATGATGGTGGTACCAAGTCTCTGATGCAGCTTAGCGATCTCAATACGCATCTGTACACGAAGCTTTGCATCCAGGTTTGAAAGAGGCTCATCCATAAGGAATACCTTAGGATTACGAACAATAGCACGTCCCATTGCAACACGCTGTCTCTGTCCACCAGAAAGAGCCTTGGGCTTACGGTCAAGAAGTGCTGTCAGATCAAGAACCTTAGCTGCTTCCTTAACCATCTTATCGATTTCATCCTTCGGAACCTTTCTCAGCTTAAGTCCGAATGCCATATTGTCATATACTGACATATGAGGATACAGAGCGTAGTTCTGGAATACCATTGCGATATCTCTATCCTTAGGCTCTACATCGTTAACAACTCTGTCACCGATCTTTAATTCACCAGAAGAAATATCCTCCAGACCAGCGATCATACGAAGGGTTGTAGACTTACCACATCCTGAAGGTCCTACGAAAATAATAAACTCCTGATCAGCGATTTCAAGATTGAAATCTTTTACTGCTTCAAATCCGTTAGGATATACTTTGCAGATATTTTTTAATGATAAACTTGCCATTTCATTAGCCTCCTTGAAAAATAGGTTCAACTTCAACGTTAAGATTAGTATAACGGACGTAGTCCAAATTAGCTATACCACTATTCCACAAAGATTTCTGATTCCATTGTGAGAAATGCTTAGAAACCTTTCTGATTCCATTTGCTTTCGACAGTTTGTACATCATGTGCATATTTTTATATACAAATTGTACAATTCCTATTTTCTGTCTCTGTCATCATAAAATGCCAGCTGGTTCTTGCCTCTCTGTTTTGCCTTGTAAAGTGCTTTATCTGCCGCTTTGTACAGGGAATCAAAATCACTTCCGTTTTCCGGGAATACTGCAGCACCAATACTTGCTGTTGCTGAATATTTTACATATTCACCTGCGGTGAAATCCTTGAAGAACTGCACCAGCTTTCTGGCCTCCTTCAGTGTATTTTCATCGGATTTCAGGAATTTCAGGAATATGGTAAACTCATCACCACCCGTACGTCCAATAATATCTGTTACACGGAACAGGGAGCTGATCGTTCTGCCAAGGGTCTTCAGCACCTCATCGCCAAAGGCATGTCCCATCGTATCATTGATCTTCTTGAAATTATCAATGTCAAGTACAAACATCATACCGAGGGAATTTGGATTTTCTTTCATATACTCTTTGATCTTTCTCTCTGTTGCCAGCTTGTTTGTCAGTCCTGTCAGAAGGTCGGTATCCGCCTCCTCACGGAGCAGTCTGTCATGCTCCGCCACATTCTTCTTGGTCGTATAGCTGATGGTAAGGAAGGTGGCAAAGAAGCCGATCAGCACAAGCAGAAGCTGTGTCAGCATTACACCGCTGCTCTTCCAGAAATTGGATTCCTTCTTGTCAACATAGCTTTGGTCAACACCTATGATGACATCGAATCCGCTGTTCAGGACAGGTGCATATACAACTGTCCTCTTTTCTCCTGTCCCCTTGGAGGAAGCTTCTATACATCCTGTCATGGCATTGATCAGTCTGACTCTCGCCTTTGAAACAGACTCCTTATTTTTATCTGCAAAATTGTTCCAGAAATTAAGTTCTGTCAGGAAGTCACTTTCATAGGTTCCACTAGTAACAATATAGCCATTCTTGTCAATGATCAGAGCAAATGCATCTGAACCAAAGTCAACACTGATCTTGAAAAGCTTATCCAGCTTCCGTACCGGTAAATACAGGAGCACGCTCCCCTTGCCAGTCTCCCCTGACGGAGCCATGATGACCAGCTCTGTCGTTTTCAGATCCTCAGAATTTCTCATACAGAAAACCTTGGTTTCTGACAGTCCGGCAAGCTGTTCAAAATATGGCTCCTTTTTTAGATCTGCTGTTGCAAAGTCTGTTCCGTCCCATACATATCCTGTATTTCCACCATTATAATACACTGCTTTTTCTGCGCTTGTATTTTCCTGCACCGCCATAAGCGTCTCTTTGATCAGATTCTGTCCATAATGGCTGCTCGTGGAAAGGACATCTGCTGCCACATCAGCTGCTGTCTGCAGCTCTGACAATTCCATATTCACTTTTTGTGCATATTTGGATGCAGAACTCGTCATCACATCTTCATAATTCTGAATGCCCTCTCTCTTGATCCTGGAAAAAGAGACACAGAGCATGACCGTCACTACAATGACGAGTATTCCTCCCAAAATCGACCACTGTAAGATTTGCCTTTTTTTTGATTCCATCTCTACTCCATATGCTGGTCTGTCATTTCTCCTGAAACTTCCTCTAAAGCTTCATCCCCGGCTTCCCCGGATCCTTCTTCTGTATCGTCGTCCTTTTCCTCAAAGCGTTCAAAGCTCTTCCTGTATAAAAGTGCATTCAGATATCCGGGACCTGAAATTCCAAGCAGGAACACAAGCGGCAGAATCGGATTAGCAAAGAAAAACACGATCACAGGAATAAGCCAGCACAGCACCATGAGAAGTGTTCTTGGCAGACTCAGCACTCCCATAAGAAAAGAATTTTTATAGGTTGCCTTAATTGCATTATCGTACCTTGCCAGTAATGGGTACAGATATATAGTCGCAAATGTCACAAGGATTCCCACCGCTATCACAGCAATCTGCAGCCATTCCGGGAAATCCATAGATGCATAACGGAAAACAAAGAGATCACCCGCAAGGATTCCATAAATCACAAGCTGTATAAGCAGGATCAGTGTCGCCTGTCTAAAATTCTGTTTAAATGATTTAAAGAATGCCTTTGTTATGTATCCTTCTTCGTTTTTTGCCATTTTCAAAAGTACATAATTCATTGCCGTCAGAGATGCTCCGATCGTTACGACCGGAATACAGCAGATCATCGTCAGTATATTCAGCCAGATCAGATCTGCTACTCTGTTCAAAAAATTCATAAAAGGGCTTTCCAGTCCAAAAATTCTTCCCATTTGTTTCTCCTTATCCTCTGTCAAATTCTAAAAGCATGGGAGTAAAAATAATCCCATCCTGCTGTTTCTCCGGACCAAGATCCCGGAATCCCAGTCTGTGGTAGAATCCAACTCCATAAGGCGACGCATTTACCGTCAGCCTGTTAAGTCCCTCTTCCTTCCTGACATACTCAGAAAGAAACGAGATCAATGCTCTCCCAATCCCTCTCCGGTGATAATCACCGTCCACGAACAACAATGAAATATGCGTTTTATTGCGCAGGGATATCATCCCTATCAGCTTTCCTGAGAAGAATGCTCCAATCATCTGATAGGTTCCAAGCGCAAACATTCTTTTCAGATCAGAGTCGGTGATAAAATCCTCAAAGCTGCGCACTCCCTCTGGCGGATAAACATCGCCCTCATATTCCAGGAAGGTTTTCCAGGCAAGTCCCATTGCTTCTTCCCATTCATCCGATGATACAAACCGAATCACACACGGCAATCCTGCGCTCATTTACTGTCCTTTCACTGCCTGTCCGCTATCTGAAAGCCACCAAGCAGTCCACCGAAAAAATTTTTCGTGGACTGCCATAAATTGCTGAAAAAGCTTTCTGCGGCATTCTTTACTGCATTTTCCACAGCACCCCTGATAATTTCATTTGTATGATCTACAAAGTCTGCTCCATATTTGTCATAAAGTGTTTCTGCCTTATCCAGTACATAATCAGCAGAAAAGCCCATATTCTCCAGCTTTTGCATAGCTTCTACCACTTTTCTGGCATCGGCCTCCTTAATGATGATCCCGAATTTTTCTTCACTTTCCTGAATAGCCGCCTTTAACCCTTCTTCACTGTCCAGACTTCCATCAGAAATCTTTTCGGAAGCAAACCTGAAAATCTCTTTTACTGTCTTCGGATCCATTTCTGATACTGCCTCGGAGAGCTTATCCTTCACATCTCCAAGCAGCTCTTCTGTATCGATATTTTCTGTACCCTGTCCTGCCTCTGCAGCCCTGACAGTTGCAGGAATACACAGCCCTGCCGTAACAGTCAGAACTGCCATACAGAAAATTCCCAAAAGCCAAAATTTCAATTTTTTCATAAAAACATACACCTCTTATAACTGATACTCCTTGATCCGTTCCAATATCCATGAATAAATATCCTCATAAACTTTTTTCTTATCCAGTTCATTCAAAAGCTCATGACGATCCTCCGGATACAGCTTCATGCTTAAAGTAGTCAGTCCGGCCTTCTGGAAATCCCGGAAAGCTTTTTTGACTCCTTCTCCATAATTTCCTACTGGATCCTTCTCTCCGGCAATGAACAGCACCGGCAGGGTTTCCGGCATTTTTTTCAGATTTTCTTCTTTGTTCAGACGATCCAGCAGGGTAAACAATGTCCGGAACCCGTTTACGGTAAAAATGAATCCGCACAGCTCATCAGCTATATAGGCATCAACCACTGCTTCATCCCGGCACAGCCAGTCAAATGAAGTCCTCTGCTTTTCTACCTGTTTATTATAATTTCCAAAAGCCAGCTTATCTATCAGTTTTGCTGTATGCTTCTCTCCAAGAAACAGTCCCTGGAATGCAGCAAGTGCCCTGCTGAATTTCACCACCACGCCGGGCTGTGAGCCGGTACCGCAGATGATTGCTCCCTGAATTCCTGTGCCATAACGGAACAGGTAATTCCTTGTAATAAAGGAACCCATACTGTGTCCAAGCAGAATATAAGGGATTCCCGGATAGTCCTCCTGTGTCATCTTTTTCAGTCTGTGTACATCCCGCACAACTACCGTCGCCGGATCCTGTTCACAGAAATAACCATAGGTTTCCTTTTCGTCCACACTCTTTCCATGTCCAAGATGATCCTCTCCTGTAACCAGGATTCCCTTTTCTGCGAAAAAGTGTGCCATTTCCTCGTATCTTTCAATATATTCGGCCATTCCGTGGACAATCTGAAGAATCCCGATCACTTTTCCTTCCGGAATCCATCTGACCGCGTGGATCTTACTCTGTCCGTCCCTGGAGTCAAATACAAATTCTTCTTTTTTGACCATATATAACCCTCTTCCTGTTTTTTGCCGGAGAGTCCTCTTTTTCCTCTAGCAGATCTCTGCTCCTGCCGGCATCTTTTTCTCCGGTGTCATCAGTGCCAGATTACCATCTGCATCTTCTGCACAGAGCAGCATACCTTCAGAAACAACGCCTGCCAGGGTTGCCGGCTTCAGGTTCACAAGAACCATCACCTTCCTGCCTACCATTTCCTCTGCGGAATAATGCTGCTTGATTCCGGAAACGATCTGCTTTACCTGACTTCCGATCTTCACCTGTGAACAGAGGAGCTTCTTGGACTTTGGTACTTCCTTACATTCAATGATCTCGCCCACCTGGAACTGCAGCTTTGCAAAATCATCATAGGAAATCTCAGCCTTCGGCTCAATATCAATGCCTTCCTCTGCTTTCTCTTCCTTTTCCGTCTTCTCTGCTGCAGCTGTTCTTACAGCTTCCATCTCTTCGATCTTTGCTGAAACTGCCTTCTGATCCAGTCTTGCGAAAAGGATCTCCGGTGTTTCTGTTACTTTGCTGCCAGAGGGATATCTTCCAAACTCGGCCAGATCTTCAAAGCTTCTGATCTCTGTGTTAAACTGCACTGCGATCTTCTTTGCCGTTGTAGGCATATAGGGTTCAAGCAGGGAAGCACCGATCAGAATGCTTTCTGTCAGATTATAAAGAACGGTCGCAAGACGATCCTTCTTCGCTTCATCCTTTGCCAGTACCCACGGTTCTGTCTCATCGATATATTTGTTGCATCTCTTAAATAAGGTGAAAATCTCTGTCAGGGCATCAGCCACTCTCAAATCCTTCATCTTATCTGCTACTCTGTCATAGGCTGTCACAGCCAGATTCTTCAGTTCCTCATCCACAGGCTCTGTCATGCCGGTATTGGTAACAACACCGTCAAAATACTTGTTGCTCATGGATACGGTACGGTTCACCAGATTACCAAGGGTATTGGCTAGATCTGTATTAAAACGCTCCGCTACCAGCTCCCAGGTGATATTTCCATCATTTTCGAAAGGCATCTCATGCAGGACAAAATATCTGACAGCATCCACTCCAAAGAAATCTACCAGTTCATCTGCATAGATCACATTTCCTTTTGACTTGCTCATCTTGTCATTGTTCATCAGAAGCCATGGATGGCCAAATACCTGCTTTGGCAGGGGCTCACCCAGCGCCATCAGGAAGATCGGCCAGTAAATCGTATGGAAACGTATAATATCCTTTCCGATCAGGTGCAGGTCAGCCGGCCAGTATTTCTTATACTGCTCACTGCTTTCTCCGTCACAGTCATAGCCAATACCGGTGATATAGTTGGTCAGGGCATCCAGCCATACATAAACGACATGCTTATCATCAAAGTCTACCGGGATCCCCCACTTGAAGGAGGTTCTGGAAACACACAGATCCTGCAGACCAGGAAGTAGGAAGTTGTTCATCATTTCATTCTTTCTGGATACCGGCTGTATAAATTCCGGATGGCTGTTAATATGCTCGATCAATCTGTCAGCATATTTGCTCATCCTGAAAAAATATGCCTCTTCCTTTGCCGGCTTTACCTCTCTTCCGCAGTCAGGACATTTGCCGTCCACAAGCTGGGATTCTGTCCAGAAGGATTCACAGGGTGTACAGTACAGTCCCTCATAGGAGCTCTTGTAAATATCTCCCTGATTGTACAGCTTCTTAAAGATCTTCTGTACCTGTTTTTCATGATAATCATCTGTTGTACGGATAAAGTGATCATAGGAGGTGTCCATCAGATCCCAGATCTTCCGGATCGTGCCAGCCACATTGTCTACATATTCCTTCGGTGTAATACCGGCCTCCTGTGCCTTCAGCTCGATCTTCTGTCCATGCTCATCCGTTCCTGTCTGAAAAAAAACATCATAGCCATCTTTTCTCTTGAAACGGGCAATGCTGTCTGCCAGAACAATCTCATAGCTGTTTCCGATGTGCGGTTTTCCTGATGTATAGGCAATCGCCGTTGTAATATAATATTTCCCTTTACTCATTTTTATGCAAAAACTCCTTTCAAAATGTTGTCAATCTATCATAAGAAGGTATTCAGTTCCCTTCTCATTCACTTTTTTATCGAAATGGAACCCAAGCTTTATAAGCAGATTTCTGGACGGAAGATTCTCTTCCTCTACCAGTGCCTGTACATGCTCAAAAGAAAGCTCCTTCTTTCCATAGGCAAGCACCGCTCTGCACGCTTCTTCTGCATAACCCTGTCCCTGATAGTCACAGCCGATCACAAATCCCAGTTCCGGAAGTTCATAGCCTTCTCTCACACTGAGCCCTGCTCTGCCGATCACTTCTCCGGAAAGAAGCTGTACTGTCCACATCCCATATCCGTAAAATCCATAGATCTGACGGATATATTCCTTCATGTAAGCTATCTCTTCTTCGGGATCCTCAAACAAATCCTCCATGTATTTCGTAATGGATGGATCCCTGTAGATCCGGTAAAACTCTGGAACATCCTCTACCGTGCTCTCCCGGATCAGAAGTCGCTTCGTCCTCGTGATCATCAGCGGCAACCCGGCAAGCCGCCTGTAGATCTCATCATACACAGAAAAAGTGATTTCACCGATCTCCTCTATAACATAAGCTGCTCCTTCAAAAAAGGTGCCCTGATTTTCTTTATGATGGAGACCTGCTGTATAAAATCCTGCTGCCTGCAATGCCTTCAGATATGCAGGATCATCTGTCAGGATCAGGCTTTCTTCCATCCGGAGCCTTAAAATGCCTTCTTCCGTCTGTGCTGCAGAAACGATCAGAAATTCTGTCTTTTCTCCGGTAAAGACCTGTTCCAGTTCTGCCCTGCTTCTGTCAAGAACCTGTCTCCCCATCTCTGTTACTGCAAACACAACATATTTAAGCATTGAAAAGTCCTTTTGGATTCTGTAGAATAAATACGTGGGTTTCCTTCTATGAAATCCCATACCATTTTACTATTATAGTATAGTTTACAAAAATTGAAAAGAAGGGAATGAAATATTATTATGGCACAAAATCCTGTTGTAACCTTTACCATGGAAAACGGAGATGTCATGAAAGCAGAGCTTTATCCTGATATCGCCCCCGTTTCCGTAAACAACTTCATCAGCCTGATCCAGAAAAACTTTTATGATGGTCTGATCTTCCACCGTGTGATCAGAGGCTTCATGATCCAGGGTGGTGATCCCCAGGGCACCGGTATGGGCGGTCCTGGCTACAGCATCAAAGGTGAATTTGCTGCAAACGGCTTCCAGAATGATTTAAAGCATACAGAAGGCGTTCTTTCCATGGCAAGAAGCATGATGCCTGATTCCGCCGGATCCCAGTTCTTTATCATGCACAAGAATGCACCCCATCTGGACGGCTCCTATGCAGCTTTTGGCAAGATCATTGAGGGTATGGACGTTGTGAACAAGATCGCTGAGACCCCTACCGACTATTCTGACAGACCCCTGGAGGATCAGAAGATCGCTGCTGTCACAGTAGAAACCTTTGGTGTAGATTATCCGGAACCGGAAAAAATGTGAGGTGTTCATATTTTATTAACATTTCATTTAAAAAAACTTCAACGCCTCAACATTCTTTAGACATTTCTGCCCTTTATACTAAGAGCATAAGATGAAACAAAGAAAACAACATCTACTTGATTTTATAATAACTTTTTCATAATAAATGCCAGGTAAGACAGCTTACCTGGCATCCTCCCTTTTATAGGGCTATTTATTCTTCCTCCGGCACCCTGATCTCCAGTGCCTGTTTATAATTTCGGATTTCAACTCTGCTGTGCCGTCCTCCGAATTCTCCATCCAGTGTCCATGCGATCTCTTCTGTCGATTCAATCTGCAGCTCCGATGCTGTAAAGCATTCCATCAGATCGGTATCAATATTCCGGTTCACCATCGCTGCCATGATCGTATTCAGCTCCACCGGGTTCCCGGGTCTTTTGATCAGAGTTACTTCAAATACACCGTCATCCAGCTTTACATTGTCACCGGTGATCTTCTTGAAACCGCCTACAGAAAGGGAATTTGTGATCATTCCAAAGATAAAATCTCCCTCTATCGCTCTGTCCCCACAGGTCACCTTCATGGTATAGGATCTCACTTTCGACAGCTTTCTCATGCCTTCCAGCACATAAGCCATATGTCCCAGCACATTCTTCATGTCCTGCCTTGTCTCATAGGAAACATCTGTAAAAAGGCCGAATGCCGCAATATAGACAAAAATATTCTCATTAAATCCACCAACATCGCAGCGGAAGCTTCTGCCATCCACAATCACTCTTGCTGCCTTTTCCATGCTCCTTGGGATTCCCAGACTTCCGGCAAAGTCATTAGTCGTTCCTGCCGGAACGTAGCCGATCGGCAGTCTTTTTTCACACCTCATCATACCGGTCACCACTTCATCAAGTGTGCCATCACCACCGCTGCAGGCAATCATATCATAGTAACCGATCTGTCTTTCTGTAACTGCCCTGATCCCATCCCCCTGTGCCTGTGTCGGATAGGCAGTCACTTCATATCCGGCCTTCACAAAAATATCTATCATATCAAGAAGATTACTTCTGATCTGGGATTTTCCCGCTCTCGGATTGTAAATAAAAAGCATTTTCTTCTTCATAAAATCCTCCAGCCGCCTCTGGCAGCTTTTCTTTTCCTATCCTTTTATATTTTCCATGTTACAAAAGACGCCACACTCTGACAAGTGTGGCGTCCGTATTTCAGTTTCATCTATTCCGTTTTGCCGTTCAGATAACTACCAATGGCATCCACAGCAGCCTGCTCATCAGTTCCCTCTGCAATTACAGTTACGCTCTCTCCCTGATTCAGAGGCATGCTCATCATTCCCATGATGCTTTTGGCATTCACCTTTTTTCCTTCTGTCGCAAGATAAATATCACTGTCATGTCTGCTTGCAATCTGTACCAGCATGGCAATAGGGCGCGCATCAAAATCTTCTGCCATCTTGATTTCAATGGACTTTTCAATCATAATATTTCTCCTCCTTTAAGCTTTAACCTGAATTTGACTGGCTATTTCACTCAGCTTCCTTAATCTATGATTCACACCGGATTTTCCAACCGGCGGATTTAAGTAACCACCCAGCTCCTGAAGAGAACTTTCCGGATGTGTCAGTCTTACAAGGGCAATCTCCCTTAAATGATCTGGCAGACCCGAAAGCCCAATATGTGTCTGAATCAGCTGAATATCCTCCAGCTGCCTGCTGGCCGCATTCACCGTCTTCGTGATATTGGCTGTTTCGCAGTTCACCTGTCTGTTTATGGAATTGCGCATTTCCTTCTCAATCCTCAGATTCTCCAGATTCATCAAAGATACATGCGCTCCCATTACATTAAGAAGATCTACGATCCCGGCACCTTCCTTCAAATACACAACATCATATTTCTTGCGTCTGACTACCTTCGCCTCTATGTTAAAGCTATGTATAGCTTCCTGTATCTGCAGAGCCTGACGATCAGTCTCACAGACAAACTCCAGATGATACCCCTTCTCCGGATTACTCATAGAACCTATACATAAAAAAGCACCCCGGAGATATGCTCTCTTGCAGCAGCTGCTTTTGATCAGGACAGGATCTGCCCCCTTTCCTGCTCCCGCATTATCTCCCGTGAATTTTAAAGCCTGTAGTGCTTTTGCAACATCAGTACTTATATTAAATGTTTTTTTCCATAATGTAAAGTACTTTCTGGCAACTGCATCGTTTTCCGAATGGATCGTAATCCGTATTTCTCCATTTGTTTCTTCTATATGACAGCCAAACTCTACAATTGCAGAAAGCTCCGCCAGTCTGCAGTGTCTTGCCTGCGGCATGATTTTTTCCAGTTCTTCCTTTACTTCTGCTGAAAACGACATAAATTTCCTGCCTTTGGTCAAATCCCCTGTGCCCGCACATCACGGTGTGCGATCTTCAGTCCGTAATTTCCCTTATTCTTCAACCGCTCATACAGCTTATTCGCAAGGGTGACACTTCTGTGCTTTCCCCCTGTACAGCCAATTCCGATCACAAGCTGATATTTTCCCTCCTTCACATAGTTAGGGATCAGGAATTCCAGCATATCAGTCAGCTTGTCAATAAATATCCCTGCCTCTGGAAAATCCATGACATAATCCTGTACTTCTTTATCATTTCCCGTTTTATACTTTAATTCTTCTATATAATAGGGATTTGGCAGAAATCTTACATCAAATACCAGATCCGCATCTGCCGGTATCCCATGCTTAAAGCCAAATGACAGTATTGTTACCATCAGACTGTTATATTCTTCATTCTTCACAAAGATCCTGTCGATTTCCTCTTTCAGCTCCCGTGTCAGAAGATTTGAGGTATCGATCACATAATCGGCTTTCCCTTTGATATCCTGCAGGATCTTTCTCTCCTTGTGGATACCGTCTTCAACCCTGCCTCCAGGAGAAAGCGGGTGCATTCTCCTTGTTTCCTTATACCGCTTCAGCAGGACACTGTCTCCGGCTTCCATAAACAGGATCTCGAAATTATAGCCATTCTTTTTCAGCTTCTCCAATGCCTTCTGTGCATCTTCAAAAGGCTGATCCACACGTACATCAAGCCCGAGAGCTACCTTTTCCACTTCACTTCCCGGCATGGCGATCAGTTCTACAAACTGCTCGATCAGTGGAACCGGCAGATTGTCCACACAATAAAATCCAACATCCTCAAGCATATGGAGTGCTGTACTTTTTCCGCCGCCGCTCATTCCTGTCACTACAACAAAGCGCATTCCATTTCCTCCTGCTGTACTTATACAGCCCTGCTTTTATAAATTAATCTTTGCAGTCATTATCCTTCTTTCAGACACAGCAGCTAAAATTTTCCAAGATAAATGACTTCTCTTTCCAGGGAAACTCCGAAACGTTCTCTGACCTTTTCCTGTACTTCCTCAATCACATCTGTTACATCCCTTGCTGTTGCCTTGCCAACATTTACCACGAATCCGCAGTGTTTATCGGATACTCTTGCATCACCGATCTGAAATCCCCGAAGTCCTGCATCCATGATCAGCTTTCCGGCAAAATATCCTTCCGGTCTTTTAAACGTACTGCCCGCAGAAGGATAATTTAAAGGCTGCTTCTCCATACGGCGCTTCTGAAAATCCTCTATTCTTGCACGGATTTCCTCTCTGTTTCCTTCCCGCAGCCGGAAAGTCACACTCAGCACTATAAAATTTCGGTTTCTGATAATACTGGTTCTGTATCCAAATTCCATGGTGTCATTGTCGAGCGTAAGGATCTCTCCCTCTGAAGAAAGTACTCTGACACTCTCCACCACCTGTTTCATCTCACCACCATAGGCGCCAGCATTCATCACCACACCGCCGCCTACCGTTCCGGGAATCCCTGCAGCAAATTCCAGTCCTTCAAGTCCTCTTTCCATGGCAAAAAGCGCCACCTTTGAAAGTGCAGCGCCTGCCTGTACCTGCAGCCTGTTTCCTTCTGCTTCTATCTGCTGGCAGGCATCTGATATCTGAAGGATCACTCCCGGATAGCCTTTATCCCCTACCAGCAGATTGCTGCCCTTTCCCAGGACAAAATATTCAATACCGACATTTTCAAAATAAGGGATCAGCTTCCGCAGCTGTTCCTCACTGCTGATCCGGATAAAGCATGCTGCTTCACCGCCGATCCGGAATGTTGTATGCCTGCTCATCGGTTCTTCTGTCAGAATATCCTCTTCAGGTACATTCGCTCTGATATATTCATAAACTGCTTCGCCAAATCCCCTCAATGTCCGCACCTGCTTCTTAATATTTATTATCTGTCTGCTACTGCATCCAGCACCAGCTTAGCTGCTCCGTAGATTCCTGCATCATTTCCCAGTGTTGCCAGTGCAAATTTCGCTTCACGGCATCCATGGAATACACTCTTTTCATAATGAGGTCTGATATAATCGATCAGAATCTCTCCTGCCTTGGACACACCTCCTCCAATAACAAAGGCTTCCGGATTTACAACTCCTGCCACTGCTGCAAGGGCGTCTCCCAGATATTTTCCAAACTGTTCTGCTACCTCCATAGCCAGCGGATCTCTTGCCTTTACAGCATCAAATACTGTCTTTGCTGAAACCTCTCCGCCTCTCAGAACACTATCCATGTCTGTAGAGGCAAGCTTCTTGTTTGCAAGTCTGGTAATACCGGTTGCAGAAGCAAACTGCTCAAGGCACCCCTTGTTTCCACAGTTACATACATCTGTCTCTGTATCATCTACATGAATATGTCCGATCTCTCCTGCTGCTCCGGTACTTCCGCTGATCATCCTTCCATCTACAATGATGCCGCCGCCTACACCGGTTCCCAGTGTAACAACAACCAGATCCTTATAGCCTTTTCCACCGCCCATCCACATTTCTCCAAGGGCTGCCACATTGGCATCATTGCCTGCTCTGACAGGAAGATTGATCAGTGCTTCCAGTGTTTCCTTTACATTAAAGGTTTTCCAGCCAAGGTTTACGGCACGATGTACCACACCACCTGCGTCAATGGGACCAGGTGCGCCAACACCAACACCGGCGATCGCATCTTTATCCATCTGTTTCATTTTTTCCCTGATACTGTCTGCTACGTCAGGCAGGATCTTCTCACCGTCATTCTCGGTTCTTGTAGGGATCTCCCACTTGTCCAGTACATTTCCTTCTACATCAAACAGTCCGATCTTTACAGTAGTTCCTCCGATATCTACACCAAAAACGTATTTCATTTTTATTCTCCCTCTTTATTCTATTCTTTACAGGTTGCTTCTATTCGTCCTCATCCTCATCACTTCTGCCTCTTGCCAGAGATTCCTGTACTCTGCGGTAAAGCTCCTGTGCCGCATTGTATCCCATCTTCTTCTGACGATGATTGATCGCTGCAGACTCACAGATCACGGCGAGGTTACGTCCTGGACGAATTGGAATGTTGTGGCATACTACCTTGTTTCCAAGATATTCTGTATATTCCTCTTCCAGTCCGAGCCTGTCATATTCCTTGTCCTTGTCCCAGTCCTCCAGACGAATGACCAGATCAATATTCTGAGTATCCTTAACACTGGAGACACCGAACAGTGTCTTCACATCAATGATTCCGATACCACGCAATTCGATAAAATGTTTGGTGATATCCGGTGCAGATCCAACAAGCGTCTCATCACTGACCTTGCGGATCTCAACAGCATCATCTGTAACCAGACGATGTCCTCTCTTGATCAGCTCCAGGGCTGCTTCTGACTTACCAATACCGCTTTCGCCTGTGATCAGGACACCCTCACCGAAAACGTCCACCAGAACCCCATGTACTGAAATACAGGGAGCCAGCTTTACATTCAGCCATCTGATGATCTCTGCCATAAATGCAGATGTTGCTTTCTTGGTCATCAGAAGCGGTACCTTGTGTGCCTCTGCGATCTCTGTAAACAGCTCATCCGGCTTCAGTTCCCTGCAGAACACGATCGCCGGGATCTCACAGGAAAGAAGTCTCTCATAGATCTCCTTTTTTCTTGCCACCGGAAGTCCTTCTATATAGGAATATTCCACAAAACCGATGATCTGAAGTCTTGTTGCTTCAAAATGTTCGAAATAACCGGCTAACTGCAGCGCCGGCCTGTTAATATCAGGCTGGGTAATCTTGATCTTCGAAATATCAATATCAGGTGTCAGATTTTCCAGCTTCATCTTTTCAATGATGCTTTCCAGTTTTACGCTTGCCATACGTTCCCTCCATGCCTTTCCCCTCTCGCCTTTACAGACGGAAGACCGTTATCTTAAATAGTTTACCACATCAACTGGGGAATCTCAACAATCTGCTCTCTTCTCTTTCCATGTTTCTCCCGTAAAATTTTCATTTTTTCTGGTGAAAAAAATCATAGATTCCCTGGGCGGCAGGCCGGTTCATTCCTTCCACCTGTAAAAGTGTTTCAACATCCGCTTCCCGGATCTCCTCGATAGACTTGAAGCCGCGCATCAGTGCCTTTCTTCTCGCCGGTCCAACTCCCGGGATCTCATCCAATACCGACTTCACCTGTGCCTTGCCGCGAAGAGATCTGTGGTATTCGATGGCAAACCTGTGGGCTTCATCCTGGATTCTTGTGACCAGCCTGAACCCTTCGCTGTTCCTGTCAATCGGAATCTCTTCATTATTAAAATAAAGTCCTCTCGTCCTGTGGTTATCATCCTTTACCATGCCGCAGACCGGAATAGACAGCTTCAGCTCCTGAAGGACAGCCAGCGCGATATTTACCTGCCCACGTCCACCATCCATCATGATCACGTCCGGAAATTTTGTAAAGCCGCCCACTTCCTTTTTTTCTGCGGTTCCCTCCAGTTCTTCTCTTTCTTCTATGCCATGGGTAAAGCGTCTTGTCAGCACCTCACGCATGCAGGCGTAGTCGTCCGGTCCTGACACACTCTTTATCTTGAATTTACGATAGTCACTGCGTTTTGGCTTTCCTTTTTCATATACCACCATGGAGCCTACATTGGCAAAACCACTGATATTGGAAATATCATAGGCTTCCATCCTGTCTGCCTTCTCCAGATGAAGCAATGCTGCAATCTCCTTCGCCGCTCCGATCGTCCTTCCCTCTTCCCGCCGGATCCGTTCCTTATCCTGGTTCAGCACCAGACTTGCATTCCTGGCGGCCAGTTCTACCAACTTTTCTCTGGTTCCGATCTTCGGTACCCGGATATAAACTCTCGCTCCCCTTCTCCCGGTCAGCCACTGTTCCAGTACCTCCTGATCTTCGATTTTCTCCTGCAGCATCAGCTCTTTGGGAATAAAAGGCGTTCCTGCATAGAACTGCTTCACAAAATCCAAAAGAATCTGTTCTCTTGGAGTCTGTGACACATGTGTCATATAAAAATGCTCCCGTCCCATGAGTTTTCCATCCCTGACAAAGAAAACCTGCACTACCGCATCGTTCGCATCATTTGCAAGGGCTATGATATCCTTATCCTCTCCATCACTGTCTGTAATCTTCTGTTTCTGCGCTACCTGCTTCACACTGTTATACAGATCCCGGTAACGGATCGCCTCTTCAAATTCAAGCTGATCAGATGCCGTCTGCATCTTCTGCTTTAATTCTCCGAGAATCTCCTGATAATGTCCATTCAGAAAATCCAGGGCTTTCTTTACATTTTCTCCATAGGCTTCCTTTGTAATGTTTCCCTGACAGGGTGCCATACACTGCTTGATATGATAATTCAGGCAGGCTCTTCCTTGTCCACAGTCTCTTGGCAGACTCCGGTTACAGGTTCTGAGCTGATACAGTCTGTTAAGCAGCTCTATGGTATCCTTTACCGCTGCGGCACTGGTATATGGTCCAAAATATTTAGCATGATCCTTTTTCATCTCACGTGAAAACAGGACTCTTGGAAATTCTTCTCCCATCGTCACCTTGATATAAGGATAAGTCTTATCATCCTTCAGCATGGTATTATATTTGGGCCTGTGTTCCTTGATCAGGTTATTTTCCAGCACCAGCGCTTCCAGCTCAGAATCCGTCACAATATATTCAAACCGGTTGATAAGCGTTACCATTTTGTCGATCTGTGGTCCTCTTCCAATATTTTTGCGAAAATAAGAGCGGACACGATTATGGAGATTGACCGCCTTCCCCACATAAATAATAGTATCCGCTTCATCATGCATGATATAGACACCAGGACACCTGGGAAGCTTCTTTAATTCTTCCTGAATATCAAACATAACTTCTCCTATTACAAAAGTGACTGCATGAACTGCAGTCACTTCTTTTCTTTATTTTCTGGCACCTGAGAAGATTCCTCTCGATCCGTTTTCACCTTCATCTCCAGCAGGCTCCTGTCTAAGGAAATCCTCCGGGGTACGTTCCTCTGCCTTCAGCTCAGCCTCTGTTTCCTCTTCCAGCTTTGCTGCTCTGCCAGATTCTTCTGTATCATCCGCTTCCTCTTTCTTCTCCTCCGGTTCCGGGATTCCCTTTTCAGCACGGTAGATCTTCATAAATTCCTTGCCGCTGATCGTTTCTTTCTCGATCAGGTGGGCTGCCAGCTTATCCATCAGCTCCCTGTTACCGGAAAGCATCTGTTTGGCTTCCTCATAGCATTCCTTCAGGATTTCCATTACTTCTGTATCTACATCAGCTGCTGTTCTGTCACTGCAGGTCAGTCTTGCACCGCCTCCAAGATATTCATTTTCTACCGTGGCAAGACCCATCAGACCAAACCGTTTGCTCATACCAAACCGGGTCACCATATTGGATGCAATATTGGTTGCCTGCTCAATATCATTGGCTGCGCCCGTAGTCACATCGCCAAAGATCAGTTCCTCAGCAGCACGTCCACCAAGCAGGCTGACAAGTCTGTCATGAAGCTCTGCCTTTGTCTGCAGATATTTCTCTTCTTCAGGCACATGCATGACATAGCCAAGAGCCCCCATGGTTCTGGGAACGATCGTGATTTTCTGCACCGGCTCGGAATTTTTCTGCAAAGCACTGATCAGTGCATGACCAACCTCATGGTAGGAAACGATCCTTCTTTCCTCCTGACTCATGATCCGATCCTTCTTTTCCTTACCTACAAGCACCTGCTCCACAGCCTCAAACAGATCCTTCTGGTTCACATATTCTCTTCCATGCTGTACGGCATTGATCGCTGCCTCGTTGATCATATTGGCAAGATCCGCACCAACAGCACCGCTTGTTGCAAGTGCGATCGCATCCAGATCCACGCTGTCATCCAGGTGAACATCCTTGGCATGCACCTTCAGGATCGCTACCCTTCCCTTCAGATCCGGCTTATCTACAATAATACGCCTGTCAAAACGTCCGGGACGCAGTAGTGCCTTATCCAGGATCTCTGGTCTGTTGGTAGCACCAAGCACCAGGATTCCCTTGGAGGTGTCAAAGCCATCCATTTCAGAAAGGAGCTGGTTCAGTGTCTGTTCCCTTTCTTCGTTGCCACCGCCATATTTGCTGTCACGGCTTCTTCCGATGGCATCTATCTCATCGATGAAAATAATGCAGGGGGCATTCTTGGTTGCTTCCTTAAACAGATCTCTTACTCTGGAAGCACCTACACCTACATATAACTCAATAAAATCTGAACCGGACAGAGAGAAGAACGGTACCTTTGCCTCCCCGGCCACTGCCTTGGCAAGCAGTGTCTTACCGGTTCCGGGAGGTCCTACAAGCAGTGCTCCCTTGGGCAGCTTTGCTCCAATCTTCGCATATTTTCCGGGGTTGTGAAGGAAATCCACAACTTCCTGCAGAGATTCTTTCGCTTCATCCTCTCCGGCAACATCCTTAAAGGTAATTCCTGTTTCCTTCTGTACATATACCTTCGCTGTACTCTTTCCAACTCCCATGGGACCGCCGCCCTTGGACATCTTACGGAACAGGAAGCTGAGCAGTACCCACATCAGAAGAATCGGTACGACATAAGTTAAAAGGAAACTGATGATCACACTTGAGCTGTCTGCCACTTCTCCCTTGACAGGTACATCATATTTCAGCAATCGCTGGGTCAGCGTGTCATCATCTTCGATCTTACCGGTATAATAAGTAACAGCCGATGGACTGCCATACAGATACAGCAGCTTGTTTGCTTTTTCTTCTTCCTTTGGTTTAATATTAACTCTGTCCGTGCTGATGGTAACAGACTCTACCTTATTATCCTCCAGCATCTGGATAAACTCATTGTAGCTGATCTCCTTCTGTGTTTCTCCGGACATCATCTTCATAAAACTGCTCATCAGAAGCAGTGTCACTAATGCTGCGATCAGAAACAGGACAATGCTCTGGCGTTTGGGATCTTTTCCACTGCCACCGGAGCCGTTTCTGCCTTCATTTCCTTTATTTCCCGGATCTCCCTGACCGGAATTATTTCCGTTTCCCGGTTCATATTGGTTTAAGTTCTGCTCACTCATAAATTACTTACTCTTTCCTTTTAATATCGGCTCGCTGGTCAGATCTACTCCCAGCTTTTTAAATGTCCTCATATCCACATCAGAAAGCATAACAGAAGTATGCACCTGGCATCCTGTCAGCGCAGGAATCTGTTCCAGTGCTTTTCTTGCATTCGGATCCGTAGTCGCTGAAATTGCCAGTGCGATCAGTACCTCATCCGTGTGAAGCCTGGGATTCGTACCGCCCAGATACCGGGTCTTCAGTTCCTGGATCGGCTCGATCGCTGCCGGTGAGATCAGATGGGTATCATGATCTACGCCGCCAAGATACTTCAGTGCATTCAGCAGCAATGCTGCGCTTGCTCCAAGCAGAGACGTCGTCTTGGATGTGATGATCTTTCCATCCGCAAATTCAATCGCTGCTGCAGGTACGCCAAGCTTTTCTGCTCTTTCATTGGCTGCCACCGTCACCTTCCGGTCCTCAGTGGTAATCCTTGCCTGTTTCATGAGAAGCTCGATCTTGTATACCTCATTCTCGCTTCCCTTGCCTCTTGCCACATCTCCTGCAGCCTTATAATAGCGCCGGATGATCTCCATATAAGAAGCTTCCTTACAGGCTTCATCGTCTATAATGCAGTTACCCGCCATGTTGACACCCATGTCAGTGGGGGACTTATAAGGATTTTCTCCGTAAATGCCTTCAAAGATTGCATTCAGTACCGGAAATATCTCGATATCACGATTATAATTAACTGTTGTTTCTCCGTACGCCTCCAGGTGGAAGGGATCTATCATATTAACATCATTCAGATCTGCGGTTGCCGCCTCATATGCCAGATTGACAGGATGCTTCAATGGCAGGTTCCAGATCGGGAAGGTCTCATACTTCGCATATCCGGCCTTGATACCTCTCTTGTTGTCATGGTAAAGCTGTGATAGACAGGTTGCCATTTTTCCACTTCCCGGTCCTGGTGCCGTTACCACAACAAGCGGTCTTGTGGTTTCTATATATTCATTCCTTCCAAACCCGTCATCACTGACGATCAGCGGGATATTGGAAGGATATCCTTCTATTGTATAATGAAGATATACCTTTACATTCTTCTTTTCCAGTCTCTCCTTAAATTCTGCCGCACGGATCTGCCCTGCATAATGTGTCAGGACAACACTTCCCACATAAAGCCCCCTGCTTTCAAATTCCTGCATCAGTCTCTGTACATCTTCATCATAAGTAATGCCCAGATCTCCACGTATCTTATTCTTTTCGATATCAGCCGCATTGATAACAATAACGATCTCTGCCCTGTCCGAAAGCTTCATGAGCATTCTGAGCTTACTGTCCGGTTCAAATCCCGGAAGTACTCTGGATGCATGAAAATCGTCAAACAGCTTACCACCAAATTCCAAATACAGCTTGTCGCCAAATTTTTCGATCCTTTCCATAATATGTGCTGACTGCATCTTCAGGTATTTTTCGTTGTCAAATCCCACTCTCATAATTTCCATCCATCCATATTTATAATAAAAACAAATGCTGCTTCGCAGCGCTTGTTTTTCCATTGCACCTGTTACATTTTAGCACATGTTATATGATTATTCCATAAAAAAGGGATGAACAAATATCAATTTTTTATAAATAAACCGTATTGACAGTGAAAACTGCGGGTGCTATGATTTTTCTATCAAAGCAAAGGTGCTATTGGTTCAGGCCAGATAGCACCCTTTTTTATTTTCAAAAATGCAGAAAAACTGCTGTTGACGGTTTTTCTGCAAAGGGAACTGTTGTATTTATACTAAACTAAGGAGTTATTATGGGAGTAAAATATGTATTCGTAACCGGCGGTGTTGTTTCCGGTCTTGGTAAGGGCATCACTGCTGCTTCTTTGGGAAGATTGTTAAAAGCCAGAGGTTATAAGGTCACCATGCAGAAATTTGATCCTTATATCAATATTGATCCCGGCACGATGAACCCGATCCAGCATGGTGAAGTTTTTGTCACGGAGGATGGTACAGAAACCGATCTGGATCTTGGACATTATGAGCGATTCATCGATGAAAATCTGGATAAAAATTCCAACGTTACCACCGGCAAGGTTTACTGGTCTGTTCTGCAAAAGGAGCGTCGTGGTGATTACGGCGGTGGTACCGTTCAGGTGATTCCTCATATCACAAATGAGATCAAAAGTCGTTTCTATCGTAACTTTACAGATGAAGATATCCGAATTGCCATTATCGAAGTAGGTGGTACGGTGGGTGATATTGAAAGCCAGCCTTTTCTGGAATCCATCAGACAGTTCCAGCATGAGGTTGGAAAAGAGAATGCCATTTTGATCCATGTTACTCTGATCCCTTACCTGAAGGCCTCTCAGGAAATGAAGACAAAGCCTACGCAGGCAAGTGTTAAGGAGCTGCAGGGAATGGGTATTCAACCGGATATTATTGTATGCCGCAGCGAATATCCACTGGATCAGCATATTAAAGATAAAATTGCTCTTTTCTGTAATGTCCCCAATAACCGTGTCCTTCAGAATCTGGATGTGGAATATCTGTATGAAGCACCTCTTGCCATGGAAAATGAACACCTGGCACAGGTTGCCTTAGAATGCCTGAATCTGGACTGTCCAGAACCGGATCTTACAGACTGGAAGTCGATGGTGGAGGCTCTGCGGACACCTCTCCACGAGGTGAATATTGCAATTGTTGGAAAATATGTTCAGCTTCATGATGCTTATATCAGTGTTGTCGAAGCGTTGAAGCATGGCGGTATTTCCAACCGTACAACAGTAAACATCAAATGGATCGATTCCGAAACTGTTACAAGGGAAAATGTCGGAGAGTTACTCGGTGACGTGAATGGTATTCTTGTTCCCGGCGGCTTCGGTCCGAGAGGCATTGACGGTAAACTTTATGCGATTCAGTATGCAAGAGAGCACCATGTACCTTATCTTGGCCTGTGTCTTGGTATGCAGCTTGCTATTGTTGAATTTGCAAGAAATGTAGTTGGATATAATGATGCCCACAGTATTGAGCTTGATCCTTCTACCACACATCCCGTCATTGCACTGATGCCGGATCAGAATGGTGTGGAAGATATCGGTGGCACACTGAGGCTTGGATCTTATCCCTGTGTTCTTAATAAAGATTCTCTTGCCTATAATCTGTATGGTGAGGAAATGATCCATGAACGTCACAGGCACCGTTACGAGGTAAATAATGATTTCCGTGCAGCCCTGACCGAACATGGCATGAAGCTTTCCGGCATTTCACCGGACGGGCGTATCGTAGAAATGTGCGAACTGTCAGATCATCCCTTCTTCATCGCCACACAGGCTCACCCAGAGCTGAAATCAAGACCGAACAGACCACATCCGTTGTTCAGAGGCTTTATAAAAGCTGCTTTAGACAACCAAGAAGCCCATAACTAATTTTCTATACCTTCCTTTTAAAATGATCCGCCCCTAACGGGTGGGTCATTTTATGTTCATGATCTGGAATTATATCTTTATCAGTCTTGACATTTTCCGTTCAAAAATGCACAATAAAAAGGTAACCACACTGTTGGAAGCATGGATGACTT
>NZ_JAXXXI010000028.1:0-34918 GCF_037359455.1 Suilimivivens sp. | reverse complement strand
TGGTGCTTTGGGACATTCTTTTCATTTTGGAATTGCAATTTGTGGAAACTCAAGATGTTTTTCCGTTATTCCAGTTTTAGTTCAGGTCACTGCAGGAGCAGCTCCTTTTTCACCTCTTCTACAAAAGAAGCCTCACATCCTGCTATGGCACAGATATCCTCTATTTCATATCCCCGATCCAGCATATTTTTGATTACGGTTTTTGTCTTTTTTAAACTGCCTTCGTTTCTGCCTTCTCTTCTTCCTTCATTTCTGTTATCCTCCATCAGTTCTTCCAATGCCTGACACATGTTGTACTCCTCCTCTTCCCCGTTTTCTGTTTTATACTTATCCTTCTTCTGAAGCATTGCTGCATTGTCTGTCATGACTGCTATCGCTTCCCAGGTTTCTTTGCTCAGGTGAGAATAAGCCTCATTTTTCATCAGCTCTGCCATCCTCTCTTTATCCTTCCGGCAGTTCATCGCACAAAACAGATGCCTTAAACCGGAATGGAATGTATCAAACCCATTCTGTTCATTAATGCAGAATAGATGCAAATGGTATTCTTCAAATAACACTCTCAGATTCTCATCCTCTGGATCAAACTCCATCATATCTGACAGCTTCCTTGGCCCGTCCCATGGTTCCTCCCCGCTGTAGAGGCAGATCGTATAAACCGGATGTAGCCTGTCTGATCTCAGGATCCCTGAAAGTCTTTCATCTATGGTGGTTTTCAGCTCTTTCTTATGTTCTTCCTTATGCCTTGCAAGAAGCCTCCGTTCCTGCTTTCTCTCCTTCAGCTGTCTGCTGTACTCTGCAGCATCATAGCCCATGCACCGAACCGGCATGCCATAGTCTATGTAGCTTTGGTTTTCTACCGCCAGCACCTGCAGGATCATCCCTGAACGGTACCTCATTTTCACATCACGGATGATCTCCGTTCCTTTTTGCAGTGGCTTTCCTGGCTGCTTTTCCTCCGCGGCCACATAGTTCTCCGAAGCCTCCTCCAGATCCTCTGCCCGGATGACCTGCCTTCCCTGAAAGCAGCTGCCATTGAAGAGATCCGCAAACCGCCTTTTGTCCTGCAGATACGTCTTCATGCACATATCGTATTTTCCCATATGATTCCTCCTTTGCGTGCAGGAGCTTTCTATGGGTTTTGAAAATCCCCTGCCTGTTCAATTTAATGTTGGATTGAAAAGCATGGATTTTCTGATCTTTTAGAATATCAGAGCGCTTCCTGGCAGGAAGGCTTCTGATCTTAAGAAAGGACTTTGTCCGAAAATAAGAAAACTTCTATGCTTTAGTTTGAGTGTAGCATAGAAGTTTTCATTATGCAATAAATGTTTTTCCGTTATATGGTCTTAAATGGCTTTTCTGGAAAGCTGCTTCACGGTTTCCTTCAGTTTTTCATATCCCTCTACCGGATCATCGATATCTGCCACGGCACGCTCCATCGGGCAGATGCCATCTCCGGTACGGTTGCTGATCACCTGGATGCATCTTCCATAGCTGATCTTCTTGTCATGTGCAGTCAGATATTCCTCTGCAGCTTTACTCATCAGCTCTCCATAAATATCACTGGCTCCGCCAAGAGTAAGCAGCATGGCTGCAGCCTTTCCTACGATTTTATCTACGATCACCGCATCAAACAGGATCTCACGGTTATTTTCCATCACCTTCATGATCGGGCGGATGCCATTGCCAAGATCCTGATATACGATCTCGTTCTGTCTGATCACGACAAAGGAAGCCTTTCCTTCTGCGATCAGCTGCTTTGCCTGCTCACGGACTGACTGCAGGGCATCTGACCGGCCGGGCATTCCTTCTCTTTCCATCAGCTTTTCGAACACCTTCACACATACCGGAATGAGGATCAGCTGGATCACGGTACCGGGGATCCCATCGATGTTGGAGGCAAATACACTGGCAAAGGTAACCGGCTTATTTCCTGCAAACATCATAATGGCGAAGATAATCCCATGCACGATCCTGCCCGGGATCATGGCTGCAAGCAGTGCCGGATAGATCTTCAGCTTTCCGGAATGATAAAACAGTCCGCCAAGGAGTCCATAAACTGCAAGCTCACCGATCATCACCGGAAGCATCGGGTAAGGTGCCGGCATTCCGGTCAGGATACTGGACAGGATTGGTGTAATGATGCCCCCGATCAGCCCATAAAGTGGTCCGCAGAGCATTCCCATCAGATATACCGGTAAATGCATGGGAAGCAGCACAGTACCGGGAACGCCGAAAGCATGTCCGGTAACAAAAGGAATGATCAGGCCTGCTGCCACCAGCATGCCTGTGACTGCCATATTTCTTGTTTTACTATTCTGTCTCATCTGTCTTCTCCTCTTCTGTTCTTATTGCAAGGGTGCTTTCAGCTTTCCCATCTTGCCGCCCTTAACTCCGCCAAGGGAATTCTGGTTCAGGATATTGGTATCAAAGGAGAAGGTTATGCTTTCCTCTTCCCTTACTCTCTTTAATGCCAGCCGGATCATCCGGTCGAGAAGCTCCGGATAGCTGATCCCTACAGGCTCCCACAGGTAAAAGGCCAGGGAGCCCGGAATGGTATTGATCTCATTAAAGTAAAGCTTTCCATTTTCCTCATCGATCATGAAGTCGATCCTGGCTACACCATTACAGCCAAGCTTCTGGAAGGATTTTACTGCCAGCTCCTGTACTTCCTTTCTCTTTTCAGGAGAGAGCTCTGCCGGGATCTTACGGGACACGCTTGCCATGCCCTTTGAGCCGCTGCCCTTGGCATTGCTTACATATTTATCCTCATAGCTTAAGATATCCTTGGTATGCAGAGGCTCTTCGCATTCGGAAGCAATCGCCTCATTTTCATCTCCAAGTACGGCGCAGTTGATCTCACGGAGCTTTGTGATCGCATGCTCAATGATGATCTTTCTTGCATAAAGGAACGCATCATCAATGGAATTGGTGAGCTCACTGCGGTTTCTCGCCACACTGATCCCCACACTGGAGCCAAGATCTACTGGCTTTACGATAGCCGGATAGCCGATCTCCTTTTCCACCTTATCAAGGATGCTGTCGATCTCCGCATAATCGGATGTAGTGAAGCAGTAGCCATCCAGCACCGGAACACCATTCTCCTTCAGCACCACCTTGGATGCGTATTTATCCATGCCAAGGGCAGAGGCCGTCACGTCACAGCCTACAAAGGGAATACCAATCGTTTTTAAATAGCCCTGCAGGGCACCGTCCTCCACATTGGTTCCATGTACGATCGGGAATGCAATATCCACTTCTATGCTCTTTTTGCCAAACAGCTTCACCGGATAGGGCATCAGCACGATGTGATCGTCCTCATTCACAAGGATTACTCTCTGTGACTTTGACAAAAGTCCCGGAATATCTTTATAGGCCTCGATCTTGCCGATCTCCTCGCCTACATACATTTCATTTTTCTTGGTAAGATATACGGGAATAACCTCGTATTTCTCCTGATCCATACTCATGATCGCCTGGATTCCGGAGATGACGGATACCTCGTGCTCCACACTCTTTCCACCAAACATTACTGCCACTCTTGTTTTCATGAACTGCCTCCTTAATAATTATCCGGAAGGTCATTTTCCAGCAGAATAAATTTATGGCCTTCAGCTTTAATACTATATGCAAATGACAGAGCATCCTCCAGCTTTTCAAATACTCTGCATCTTTCCTGTGAAAATCCGCTCTCCAGTACCCCTTTGTGGATGGGGGCTGTATGCTTTTCCCCTACTAAAAGGATATAATCGCAGCAGTCTGCCGCATAGGTACCGAATTTGTAATTGTATTCCTCTTCCTTTTCTCCAAGCTCTACCATGCCTGGTGTGATCAGGATACGGACTCCCTCAAACTGCTTCAATGTCTCTACAGCTGCCCGGGAGCCTACCGGATTGGAATTAAACGCATCATCAATGATCGTATAATTTCCTCTTTCCAGAAGCTGCATCCTGTGTGCGACCGGCTGGATCCGGCGGACCGGAACCTTGAGCTGCTTCAGCGGAATACCAAGTGTATTCGCCACCGCAACAGCACCTGCCACATTGATCACATTGTGTTCACCAAGAAGCCTCATCTGGAAGGTTTCCTTCTCTCCATCCGGAGCTGTCACAGTGAACTCCGTACCGGTACGGGAAAGCTTCACGTCCCCTGTCTGATAATACTGGGGAACCTCTCCCTCTTCGATCTGGCTTTCCAGCTCCCTGGCCTTCGCCCATTCTCCAGTAGTATAAAAAATCTTATTTTTGTATTTACCACTGTGGTTCCTGATATATTCATTATCCCCGTTCAGGAAAAGAAGCCCCACCTCCGGCAGGGCATCCGCCAGCTCAAACTTGGTGTTTACAATATTGTCCATATTAAAGAAGGTTTCCAGATGCTGGGGGCCTACGGAAGTAATGATCCCGTGTTCAGGATGAACGATATCACAGATCTCCTTGATATCCCCTACATGTCTGGCACCCATTTCACAGATAAAGATCTGATGGGAGGGCTTTAAGGAACTGCGGATCGTCTTGACAACACCCATGGGGGTATTGTAGCTCTCCGGTGTGATCAGCACCTCGAAATGTTCCTTTAATAAGGTATCCAGATAATATTTCACACTGGTCTTGCCATAGCTTCCGGTCACACCGATCACGGTCAGATCCGGCACACTCCGCAGCTTTTTTTTCGCATCATTGATGTAGTGCTGGTTGATCATGCCCTCCACCGGCCTGTTGATCCAGTTTACGATCACAAGTGCAATGATCTGCAGCATAGTCAGAATGGCAAACGCACCGGCAATCCTGCTGACTCCAAGAAATACTCCTGTCAGAACAAGCAGTAAAATCACCAGGATGCTGTCCGTCAGTATCAGCCTTTTCACACGGGCTGTATAGACCAGCTTCTTCTTGGTATTGGTTTTCTTCAGATAAAGATAATACTTCATGCAGATCAGGACTGCGGCAGTCTGCAGGAGCAATGTCACGATACCCGGCAGGCACATGCTTAGGATGCCGGAGATCCCGATCAGGATCAGCAGATACTGTCTGCTTACATTTTTCTTAAGCCAGTGGATATGTTCTCCATTTTTGTACCCGTTTAACTGGAACATATGCAGATTATAGCGCAGCACATATAAGAATGCCGGCAGTGTCAGCACGGCGCAGAGGATACTGATGGCTGTAATGGTTATCATGGTAAAAGCACCTTTCTTTTCGTTTTATTCCCCGTCTAGGCAAAGTATGCCTGCATAATGCTCCGGAACAGCGCCGGGTTCTCCAGAAAGCTGAAATGTCCGGTGCCGGGAATCACTGCAAGACCTGCCCCGGGGATCTTTTCTTCCATGAGCTTCGCATCAGCGATCGGTGTTGACGTATCCAGATCTCCCCAGATCAGCAGGGTATCCTGTCTGATCCTTGGCAGAAGCTCTGTCAGGTCCTCATTGACTGCCTTCACAAGGCACTGGCGCATCATGGGCGATGCATTCCGATAATCGGCTGATCCCTGACGGTTCCTCCATTCATCGATCAGTCTCGGACAGATGGCATATACCAGCTTCAGGTTTACGACCTTTTTCAGCACCTTATAACGTCTGATCTTCATTTTCTGTTTCCAGGTTTTCTTTGGCAGGATCCCTGCACTGTCGATCAGTACGATCCGCTCTATGGTAAAGGGCAGGCTCTCTCTTGCTGCCAGCCGTATGATGACTCTTCCTCCATAGGAATGACCGATCAGTGTTGCCTTCTGAATGCCAAGAGCAGCCATGAAATCCAGAAAGAACTTTGCATAATCCTCTACCGCCCAGGGTTCTCTTGGCTCATCGCTTGCCCCAAAGCCCGGGAAATCAAACTGCACTACCCGGTATCTGTCTGAAATACAGGCCGCTACTGAATTGTAGGTAGCAAGCTCCGTACCCCAGCCCTGCAGGATCACTACCGTATCCTCGCCCTCTCCGGTTATCTGATAGGCAATTTCATATCCATTCACATTTATTTTCATAAAACAGAAGTCCTTTTATTATTCACTTTATACAGTTTTCCCCGTTTTGTGCCGGTGAACCCAGTAAAGCAGTCTTATTATAGCATTTCCTCTATTTTGTGTCATTATAAAAATGAAGGAAAAAGCCTCCTCAAAAAAGGCTCCCGCCGTATGGCAGGAGCCCTGGAACTCTTCTATTACATCTTTACGATCTTTACATCATATTTCTTCATGGTTTCACCACTTTCAACAACCTTTTCTGTAAGAAGGTCTTCTTTTCCTGCAAACCTCTCTGGAACCGGCAGCACCTGATCGGTGAAATTCATCAGGAAGCCGTATTCCTGTTCGCCATTCCACCTGCTGACGATCTCAAGTCTGGCTTTCTCCCCAGATGCACCGCTGATACCGGCCTCCTCCCTGACTTTGTCAAGGATCATTTCTATTCCTTCCTCTGACGGATCACTTCCTATATAATAGGTGCTTCCTGCACCATAGGTATTCCTTGTTACAACCGGACTGTCCTTATAAAAATCACTGCCATATACAGCAAGTGCCTCTGCACCTTCCAGATGCATGATATCACAGACAAGCCCGCATTCCGCCTCTCTGCCATCTGCAAAGATCATCTGATTTTTCTGATCCGGGAACAGGGCATCAATTTCTTCTACCCACACGCCGGCAAGCTCACGAAGGGAACCCGGATATCCGCCAAGATATACATTATCAGACTGATCTACGATACCGCTCATATAAGTCAGGATCAGGATACCACCCTGCTTTACAAAAGCAGTCAGTGCTTCCTTCATGCCTTCCTTTACCATATAAAGAACAGGCGCTGCCACTACCTTGTAGCCAGCAAACGTATCCTCTGCTGATACCATGTCTACCGGAATGTTGTGCTCGTAGAAATAACGGTAATACTGATGGATCTGATCCACGTACTTCAGATCCTCAGAAGGTCCGCTTGTATATTCCAGTCCCCAGTAATTGTCCCAGTCAAAGATCATGGCTACTTCTGCCCGGTTCTCTGTTCCAAGGATATCCCTGCCAAGTCTTGCCAGTTCTTCTCCAAGCTGCGATACCTCACGGAATACTCTGGTATTCTCTGTTCCTGCATGGGCGATCACCGCACCATGAAATTTCTCACAGCCGCCCACACTTCTGCGGAGCTGGAAAAACTGAATGGTATCTGCTCCGTGCGCAAGCGTCTGGTAGCTCTGTGCCCGCATCTGTCCGGGACGCTTCAGTGAATTGTACTTCTGCCAGTTCTGCTGGCTGGGTGTCTGCTCCATCAGCATAAAGGGCTCTTTCTTTAATCCTCTCATCAGATCATGGGTCATGGCTGTAAAGCTCCAGGGGGTATCCAGTGCCGGATAGTTATCCCAGGAAACAATATCCATTTCCTTCGCCCATTTGAAATAATCGAGTCCCTTGTATGTGCCCATCAGGTTTGTGGTCACCAGCGCATCCGGATTGACTGCCTTGATGGCATCTCTCTCCATGCAGTAGTTTTCCAGCAGACTGTCGGAATTAAATCTCTTATAATCAATAGAAAGACCTGCAAATGCAGTATCCTCGGTCCCGATTCCATCACCCAGGACATTTGGAAGTACGATCTCATCAAAATCATAGAAGGTATGTCCCCAGAATTCAGTATTCCATGCCTTGTTGACAGCCTCGATTGTCTTATATTTCTTCTTCAACCAGACACGGAATGCCTTTTCACAGTTCTCACAGTAGCACTCTCCGCCGTACTCATTGTTGATGTGCCAGCAGGTAATATGAGGGTTATGTGCATAGCGTTCTGCCAGCTTTGCCGTCAGGCTGACCATAAACTTCCGGTAAACCTGGGAATTAGGACAGGCATTATGACGCTGTCCGAACTTATGATGTCTGCCTTCATAATCAGTTCTTGCCACCTCCGGGTAGCGCTTTACCATCCATGCAGGAAGGGCACCTGTAGAGGTTGCCATGACAATATCATCCTCTTCTGCAGAAAGCATGTCTACGATCTTATCCAGTTCATCAAAATAATAAGTTTCTTCTGAGGGCTGAAGCTTCGCCCAGGAAAAAACATTGATCGTGGCACTGTTGATACCGGCCTTGCGGAACATTCTCATATCTTCCTTCCAGACCTCCTCCGGCCATTGATTGGGATTATAATCCCCGCCATACAAAATTCTCTGAAATTTACCTGCCATATTTATTTCTCCTTATGTCCTTTATTGTTCTTTACAGCTTCTCTTAATGCTGATTATAACTGTTCTTTACAGCTTCGTGTGTAACATGATAAACTAATAACTATAACATTTTGAAACAGGAGAAGTACTATGCCTATTTTTTTCAGGAACACTCCTCTGCAAGAGCCTTTTACGCTTGATTCCGCAGGTTTTGACTGGCATCAGGAGCCCTGGGACAGACCGGAGGGTTATCCACTCTATCACTATTTACAAACTGAACAGGGCTGTGGCTCATTTGCTGCCTGCGGCAGGACATTCCTGCTTACAGAGGGTGATGGACTTCTGATCGCCCCTTTTGTTCCTCACTCCTACCATGCAGAAGGTGCGGATTGGATCACCACCTTTGTCACCTTCACCGGCACCCTGTCAGATACCTTTCCGTCTCTGATCCAGGACAAGGTACGTTTCTTTCCTTCCTCTGATACCGGAACGATCCGGGAGCTGATCCGGGAAGGTGCTGATCTTATGGCTGCATCTCCTGTTGATACCGCTGCTCTGTCGGTCACAGGTTACCACCTCATGCTCCTGCTTTCTGACAAAAACGGCGGCAATTCTGCCAAGGATCATCCTCTGTACCAGTCCTATATTGCACCTGCCCTGCAGCTGATCGCTGTACATTTCAACGAAGAGCTGACTGCTTCACAGATTGCTGCCTCCCTGCATGTCTCCCAGCAGTATCTGTCCCGGCTTTTCCTTCGGTTCCTTGGCTGTTCTGTCTATGAATACCTGACCTTCTACCGGATCAGCCGTGCCAAAGAGCTGCTTCTGACAAACAGGCAGCTGCAGATCCAGATGATCGGACAGCGTGTAGGCTTTGCTGATGCCAGCCACTTCACTTCCATGTTCCGCAAGCTGACCGGCATGACACCCAGACAGTTCCGGATGCAGTAAATCTCATATATGGAAAACAGGCGGAGCCAAAGCTCCGCCTGCCTGTTATATTTCCTTCTCATTTCTTTTTACTGTACTGCCAGTTCCAGATTCATTTCCCCGTGAGCAGCTTCCTCTTCATTCTCTTCTTTTCCAAGCAGATTTTTCATGCTCTTCATACTGATCACCAGCGTTGAGGTATTATGAAGAAGTGCGGATGTCGTAGGCAGGAACACACCGGCTACGCCGAGGACGATCAGACTTGCATTGATTCCTACGATCACCTTATAGTTCTTACGGATCCGCTTCATCAGTGCATTGCTCAGCTTCTTCAATGTAACCACTTCATACAGATTATCTGCGCCAATGGTCACATCTGCGATCTCCCGTGCGATCTCGGCACCGTCACTGATGGCAATTCCCACATCTGATGCGGAAAGAGCCGGTGAATCATTGATACCGTCTCCGATCATGATCACCTTCCGTCCGGCTGCCTTTTCCTTCTCTACAAAGCCCGCCTTATCCTCCGGCAGAACCTCAGAATAATATTCATCCACACCGACACGCTCTGCGATCGTCCTTGCGATCCTGTCACTGTCGCCTGTCATCATGACAACCTTGGTGATTCCGGTCTTTTTCAGCTCCTTTACCACCTCTGCTGCTTCCGGACGGAGCGGATCTTCAATACAGATCACAGCTGCAAGCCTTCCATCGATCGCCATATATAGGTGGGAATACTCTGCAGACAGATGATCAAACAGCTCCTGCTTCTCTGCCGGGATCTGTGCCTTTTCATCTTCAAACACAAAATGGTAGCTGCCGATAACTACCTTTTTATCCTCCAGCATGGAAGAAATTCCATGGGCTACAATATATTCCACCTTGGAATGCAGCTCCTCATGTACCAGATGCTTTTTCTCAGCCTCCCGTACCACGGCCTTGGCCATGGAATGAGGGAAATGCTCTTCCAGACAGGCTGCGATACGAAGCAGCTCATCCGGTAACTTCTCATTGAAGGAAATCACTTCTACTACTGTAGGCTGCGCCTTGGTCAGTGTTCCTGTCTTGTCAAAGACAATCGTTGTGGCATCTGCCATGGCTTCCAGATACTTGCCGCCCTTTACCGTAATATCATGGGTGCTTGCCTCACGGATCGCTGACAATACGGAAAGAGGCATCGCCAGCTTCAGTGCGCATGAGAAGTCTACCATCAGTACGGAGATCGTCTTTGTCATATTTCTGGTAAGCAGCCATACAAGACCGGTTCCCAGGAAGGTATACGGCACCAGTCTGTCTGCCAGATGCTCTGCCTTACTTTCCAGAGAGGATTTCAGCTTCTCGGACTCCTCGATCATCGCCATGATCTTCTCATACTTGCTGGAGCCGTTTGCCTCCTTTACCTTAAAGGTGATCTCTCCTTCTTCCACAACTGTTCCGGCATAAACGGTACTGCCTTCTGCTCTTCTGACTGGAACGGATTCTCCGGTCAGGGATGCCTGGTTGACCATAGCCTCTCCTTCGATCACACAGCCATCGAAGGGAATGACATTTCCCATATGTACCCTGACAGGATCCCCACTCCTGATCTCGGTAACAGGAACCATAATTTCCTGCCCATCACGGACAAGCCATACCTTGCTGATATTCAGGGACATGCTCCGTGCCAGATCTCCGACTGATTTCTTATGTGTCCATTCTTCCAGGATCTCTCCAAGTGAAAGAAGAAACATTACGGAACTTGCCGTAGAAATGTCACCTCTAAAAATAGATACACCAATCGCTGTGGCATCCAGTACCGGCACTTCAATCCTTCGCCTGGCAAGAGTCGTCAATCCCTTCCAGATGTATTTTACGGAAGTGGTCATGGTGATCCCTGCCCGGATCGGATAGGGAAGAAAGATCTTGTTTCCAAAATAGATCACTGTTTTGTTGACCAGCCTGTCCCAGTACTCCCGGTTCATCTGTCTGCCGGAATTCTTAAGATATACCTCCGGCACCTGCGCCCTTTCATAGGTAAATGCTTCCAGCACAGAAAGGATCTCCTCCCGGCTTCCCTGATAGCTGACCGTTACATCTGCAGTACGCTCCTGGATCTTTGCATTTATGACCTGTTCCTTTGCATCCAGATAATACTGCAGGATATCCGCCTGTTCAAAGCTCATTCTGCTCTGCAGGATATGGATCCGCATCCTGCCTCTGATTTCATGCTTTATTATAAATCTCATAGCCTTACTTATTCGCCTGCAGCTTCCTCTGACACTTCTTCAGCCTTTGCTTCTGCAGAATACTCTTCATCATATTTAGCAGCTCTGTCTTCATTGATCTGCTGTGCTTCTGCGTAGATATCTTCTGCATTCTCCTGGATATTGGTTGCTGTTTTCATGACGCATTCTTTCGCTCTGAGTACTGCAGCTGTACAGTAGGTATAAACTTTCCTGGCATCCCTGCTGGAAAGAATTTTAATCCCCGCTGTTCCAAAGAGAACACCGGCTGCGAAAATACCGGTCTTTTTTCCATCAATTTTCTTAAGGTTTAATTTCATCTTTTGCACCGTACCTTTCTTTTTTTATAAAAAATTATTATAGCGTCTCCGTGCCAAAGATTCCATTCTTTTTTTGTTATTGAGAAACATAATCAATAAGCATGTTTTCTGTTATTTTTTCCGTGCAGCTACTGATCCTTCAGCGCCTCCTTCAGCGTATGCCATCCAAGAACCGCACATTTGACTCTGGCAGGCATATGAGCGATATCTTTCAGAGCCGATGCTTCTTCAAGCTGGTCGATCTCCTCATCAGAGGCTTCTCCCTTAATCATCTTTAAGAAAAGCTCTCCAAGCTGCAGAGCCTCCTCCTTTGTCTTTCCAATGATCATGCCAAGCATGATATCCGCAGATGCGCTGGAAATGGCACAGCCGTCTCCGGTGAAGGCACCATCTGTGATCACACCGTCCTCTACCTTCAGCTTCAGGAAGATATCATCTCCGCAGTTTGGATTTTTTCCTTCCAGAACAATATTGGCATCCGGCAGCTCATGCTTGAATTCCGGACGCATATTATGCTCTGTCAGTATCTCATTATAAAAATTTCTATTCTCCATAACCCATTCTCCTTCTAATGGATGCTACGCTTTGAATGAGCCTTTCCACTTCTTCCGGGGTATTATAAAACATGAAGCTGGCTCTTGTTGCCACATTGTCCCCCAGATAGGCCAGCAGCGGCTGTGCACAGTGATGACCGGCTCTTACATCGATCCCGTCAGAGGAAAGGATCTCACTGACGTCATGCGGATGCACCCCCTCTATGGTAAAGGCTACGATACCGGTATGGTTTTCCGGTCTTTCCGACCCGAGAATCTTCACATGAGGAAGCTTTGCGATTCCTTCCATGGCCTGTCTGGTCAGCGCTTCTTCCTTTTCCATGATCTCAGGAAAGCCAATACCCTGAATATATTCGATTGCTGCAGCAAGGCCTGCTGCCCCGGCTGCATTCACCGTACCAGCTTCAAATTTGTGAGGCAGCTCCGCAAAGACCGCTCCCTCCCTTGTCACGGACTCGATCATCTCACCGCCGGTCAGGAAGGGCGGCATGGCATCTAACAGCTCCCGCTTTCCGTAAAGGACACCGATTCCCATGGGACCAAGCAGCTTATGTCCGGAAAAAGCCAGAAAATCAGCATCAAGCTTCTGCACGTCGATCGGCATGTGGGGTGCACTCTGTGCGGCATCCACGACAACGACCGCTCCCACCTCATGTGCCCTTTTGCAGATCTCCTCTATGGGATTCTGGCAGCCAAGGACATTGGATACCTGTGCCACAGCTACCAGCTTCGTTCCTTCGTGGATCCCCTTTGTCAGGGTTTCCTCTGTAAGGGTGCCATCCTGTTCACACTCAAGGAAATGGAGCTTTGCCCCTGTCATCCTGGCTGTCATCTGCCATGGCAGGAGATTGCTGTGATGCTCCATAATGGATACGGCGATCTCATCTCCCGGCTTCAGATTGGTAAGGCCATAGCTGTATGCCACAAGGTTCAGGCTCTCTGTTGTATTTCTGGTAAAAATAATCTCTTCTGTGTGGGCTGCGTTCAGGAAATCACGCACGGTTTTTCTCGCCTCTTCATAGCTTTCTGTCGCTGCAAGGCTTAAAGGATAGAACCCTCTCATGGGATTGGCATTCTCTGTTTCGTAGAAGGCTTTTTCCCGCTCGATCACGCAGGCCGGACGCTGGGCTGTTGCCGCATTATCAAGATAGGCTGTCTCATTCTGCATCAGCAGGGGAAAATCTTCTCTGTAATCACGCTTCATCTGCATTTTCCTCCCTTGCTGTCTCAGGCATAAGCTTTTCAAGCTGCTCCATCACAAGCTGCCTGGTTTCCTCATCCGGTATCTCAGGGCAGAGCTTTTCAAGCTTTGCTCTTGCCATCATATTTTCTGCTGTTTTCCTGCCTATGCCTCTTGCTGCAAAGTAAAACAGTGTCTCTTCATCTAGCTCACCAATAGTTGCCCCATGGTTACCTTCCACATCCTCCTCTGCGCAGAGGATCAGCGGTATGGTCTTATTGACGATATCATCTGAAAGAAGCAGTACCTCCTCTACCTCACTTCCCTTCGCTCCACAGGCGCCCTTTTTGAAATCAATGGTTCCACGGAAGAGCTTCTGTGCCTTATCCTTCAGGGTTCCTTCTGCCGTAATATCACAGGTCGTCTTTTCCCCTCTGTGATCGGCGATCAGGTTAATATCCAGTTTCTGCTCTTTCTGCAGGAAATATCCAATCTTTGCTGTCAGATCCGATTCCCTGCCAAGAAGTCCTGCATTCACTTCACTGTAGGTATTCCCTGTTCCAAGGAAAAGCTGAGTTACAGATACCCTGGCATTCTTTTCTGCCTTTGCCGTAACCTTATTGATCAGTGTCTGTCCTTCTGAGGGCATACATATCTGGATCAGATGGATATGACTGTTTTCCTGAAGCTCCAGCTCCGTGTGGAATTTCAGCATTCCAGTTTCCTTTTCTTCCGGACTGCCAAGCTGCTCTACGACAGTGATCTCTTTTCCGGCTTCTGCTTTCATAGGAAGGCTGCCTTCCCCTGCTGCCACCTTTACTTTTACAAGCTGATCTGTTTCTTCTATTTTGATAGCTGCTTCTTCCATCTTCTCCGGCACCGTAACAACAGCTTCATTCATATGAAGCCAGTGCCAGGTTTTGGAAGGAAGCTGATTGATCTTGATCTCTCTGTTCTGCTCCATTATTATCCTCCCTTATCCGATGCTGCCCTTCATTTCCAGGCGGATCAGATTGTTCATCTCCACTGCATATTCCAGCGGGAGTTCCTTGGAAACATTGTCGGCAAATCCACTGACGATGCAGGCTCTTGCATCCTCTTCGCTCATGCCTCTGCTCATCAGATAAAATACTGCTTCGTCACTGATACTGCCGATCTTGGCCTCGTGTCCGATATTGGCATCCTTTGTCCTGATATCCATAGCCGGTATGGTGTCTGACCTGGAAATGGAATCCAGCATCAGAGACTGGCAGGAAACCGCTGACTTGGCATTTTTTGCTTCCTTTGTCACCACTACGGAAGAACGGAAGGTACTGATCCCTCCATCCTTGGAAATGGATCTGGTATTCATATAGGAGCTGGTATCCGGTGCGCTGTGTACGACCTTGGCACCGGTATCCAGGTTCTGTCCCTTTCCGGCAAAGGTAATACCGGTAAATTCCATTTTGGCACCCTTTCCCTTCAGGATACTCATGGGATACAGATAGGATACGTGGGAACCGAAGGATCCGGAAACCCACTCGATGGTTCCTCCCTCTTCTACCAGTGCTCTCTTGGTATTCAGATTGTACATGTTCTTGGACCAGTTCTCAATCGTGGAGTAACGCAGTCTTGCATTCTTTCCTACGAACAGCTCCACACATCCTGCATGGAGATTGGCTACATTGTACTTCGGTGCAGAACAGCCTTCTATGAAATGCAGATCTGCTCCCTCGTCCACAATGATCAGGGTATGCTCAAACTGTCCGGCTCCCGGTGCATTCAGTCTGAAATAGGACTGCAGCGGAATCTCTACGGATACACCCTTTGGTACATAAACAAAGGAACCGCCTGACCATACGGCGCCGTGAAGGGCTGCAAATTTGTGGTCATTTGGCTTGACCAGCTTCATAAAGTGCTTCCTCACCATATCGGCATATTCACCGTTCAGGGCACTTTCCATATCTGTATAAACAACCCCCTGCGCTGCTACCTCTTCTCTTACGTTATGATAGACCAGCTCAGAATCATACTGGGCACCGACACCTGCCAGGGACTTTCTCTCTGCCTCCGGGATACCGAGACGTTCAAAGGTATTCTTGATATCCTCCGGTACATCAGACCACTTGGCCTGCATTTTGGTATTCGGTCTGACATAGGTCACGATCTGATCCATGTTCAGTCCTTCTATGGACGGTCCCCAGTCTGGAACCGGCATCTGATTATAAATCTGCAGGGACTGCAGACGAAACAGCTCCATCCACGCCGGATCATGCTTTTCTTTGGACAGCTTTTCCACGATCTCAGGGGTCAGCCCGGCATTGATCCGGTAAGCATCCTTCTCTTCATCCCGGAAATCATAGATGCTTCTGTCTATATCCTCTACATGACTTTTTTCTTTCATAATGTTACCTCTTTGAATCCCTTTTCATTGATCTCATCTACCAGGGATGCATCTCCTGTCTTTACGATCTTTCCTTCTACCATCACATGGGTATCATCCACGGAAAGATACTCCAGGATCCTTGTGCTGTGGGTAATGATCAGAAGACCACCGTCACAGTTCTTCTGGTATTCCTCGATTCCCCTTGAAACAGTGCGGACCGCATCCACATCAAGACCGGAATCGGTTTCATCCAGAATGGCAAGGGAAGGCTTCAGCATCAGAAGCTGCAGGATCTCTGCCTTTTTCTTTTCACCACCTGAAAATCCCACATTCAGGTCACGCTCTGCATAGGAAGGATCCATCTGCAGGATTTCCATGGTCCTTGCCAGCTCCTTCTTGAAATCCCAGAGGCGGGTCCGCTTGCCGGTCTTCTGCTCCAGGGCGCTTCTGATAAAGGCGCTTAAGGTAACACCCGGTACCTCCAGCGGATTCTGGAAGGAAAGGAAGATACCATCCTTTGCTCTCTCATTCACTGCTTCCTCTGTTATATTCTTTCCCTGAAACCAGATCTCACCCTCTGTGACACTGTATCTCGGATTTCCCATCAAGGCGTAGCCAAGGGTTGATTTGCCGGTTCCGTTCGGTCCCATCAGTACATGAGTCTCCCCTTTATTGATCGTAAGATCCACACCGTGCAGGATCTCTTTATCTTCCACATTTACATGCAGATCCTTCACCGTAAGCAAATGCTTTTCTTCCATAATTACTCCTCCTTCTTGTCAGGAATGTCCTGACTGTTTTCCATATTCTGTGCACTGTCTGCCACATCCTTTAAGGAAATGGAATCCAGATAATTATTGATGACATCGGCAAGTCCCTGCCAGATTGGCAGCGTATAACACAGATCTGCCTGATCACAATGCCCCGCATCCTCTTTCAGACAGGCCACCGGTGCCAGACTTCCCTCTGTCATACGGAGTACCTCTCCTATACTGTACTCCTCCGGTTTCCTTGACAGGTGATAGCCGCCCTTATGACCACTTGCTGCCTCGATCAGATGTCCCTTGGACAGGACTGTCGCAATACTTTCCAGATATTTCTGCGAAATATTTTCCTTCTCGGATATTTCCTTCAGCGGTACATATTCTCCTTCCGGCTTTCCTGCCAGATAGACCATGATCCGCAGTGCATATCTTCCTTTTGAAGAAATTACCATTGTGCGGTGTTCCTCCTTTTTTCATCTATGGAGATAGTATTCCTATTCGCCTACCATGTCAATAGGTAAAACACAAAAAAAAGAATCCTGCAAGCAGGATTCTTCGGTCTTCAGGAAAACAGACCGTCATTTTTCTCTTCCAGTGCCTTGATGGCATGGTAGGTATACTCATTATAAGGTGTCGGAATTCCCAGCTCCTGTCCCATACGGATCATGGCACCAGAAAACATGTCAATCTCTGTATGACGCTTTGCATCCAGATCCTGCAGTGTGGAAAATCTTGCTGCTCCGGATATGGCACTGTTCTTTCCAAGGGTATTGTCCTCATCACTGATATCAATGCCCTTCGCTGCTGCTACAGCCACAACCTCATCCCGGAGCTTCTGGCTTATGAATGTCACATGCTCACTGGCACTGTAGCCTGCAAAGCTGCAGTTTAAGACTGCCTGCGGAAGGTTTTTACTTACATTCAGTGCATATTTAAACCAGATATCCCGGATGATATCGCTGCAGATCGTGTAGCGGATATCGGTTCCTTCAAAAAGTGCTGCGATAGCCTCTACCCTCTCACTTCTCTTCCGGTCTGCTTCCCCGAAGAAAACACCCTGTGTTACAGAAGGATCATACACAATGCTGTTACCATCTCTTTCAGAAGCAATCTTCATCATGGAATATACCATATGCTGGTTTCCGATCCGCTCTCCGATGATCTCTTCACTGTCTACACCATTTAAAAGACTCATTACAACCGTATGATCATCTACGATCTTTTCAACAGCCGGAAGACTTTCCTTCAGTGCACCGTATTTGGTGGCGATCAGAAGCAGATCTGCTCCCCTTGCTTCCTCCGGTGTCTTCACATTCAGCTTCCAGTTTTCATGGTTGACAATGATGCCTTCCTTTGTCAGACGTTCTTTTCTCTCTCCTTCTGCGATCACCATAAGGTGGTCTCCAAGCTTCGGGATCAGGCCTGTGATAAAATAACTGCCTACGGCACCTGCTCCCATGATTGCTACTGTTTCTATATTCATACTGTCTGTCCCTCTTCAGGCAATCACTTCTTTGATCGCTGCAAGCAGCTCATCATAGGTTTCAAAGGCAGGATACTGCGGGTACTCCTGTTTGATCGCATCTGTTGTGCGGAACAAGAAGCCCGCCTTGCTGGCCTCGATCATGCCAAGATCATTGTGGCTGTCACCGCTTGCGATCGTATCATAGCCGATAGACTGCAGAGCCTTTACTGTCGTATATTTGGACTTTTCACAGCGCATCTTAAAGTCTGTGATCTCTCCATCCGGTGCCACTACCAGAGAATTACAGAAGATAGTCGGATAGCCGAGCTTCTTCATCAGCGGTCCTGCAAACTGGGAAAACGTATCACTGACAATGATCACCTGTGTCAGGCTGCGGAGCTGATCGAGAAATTCTTTTGCTCCCGGCAGAGGATCGATCTTCTCAATAGTCTCCTGAATCTCCTTCAGTCCAAGTCCATGTTCCTTTAAAATGCCGATCCTGTATTTCATCAGCTTATCATAATCAGGCTCATCTCTGGTTGTTCTCTTTAACTCCGGGATCCCTGTCTCCTCTGCAAAAGCGATCCAGATTTCCGGTACCAGTACACCCTCAAGATCCAAACATACGATTTCCATAATGCCTCCATTCTGCTGTTTTCGCAGCTTCATCTCTTTATCTCTCTGTCTCATTATAGCGAAAAAGTATCTCCACCGCTACCCTTTTTTCTTCAGACCTCTATATAATAAGGACAGATATCCTCATATGTGCCATCCTTTAACAGAAAGCCTCCCGGAATGATTCCCAGCTGATGGAATCCTATTCTTTCATATAAATGTCTTGCATGGACATTGGAAGCCACAACAGCATTAAACTGCAGAATGTGGAAATCTTCTTCGTGAGCCTGTCTGATGCAGTCCCTGACCAGCTTCTCCCCGATGTGCAGCCCTCTTTTTTCTCTGCTTACCGCATAGCTGGCATTACAGATGTGTCCGCATCTTCCCACATTGTTTGGATGCAGGATATAGAGACCAAGTACTTCTCCTGCCTCATCCTCTGCTACGCCGCAGTATGTCTGCTGTGCGAAAAATTCTCTGCCGCTTTCTTCTGTCAGTACCTTTAACTGGGGAAATGCAATGCCATCCTCTACCACTTCATTCCAGATTTTCACCATGGCAGGAATATCCTTTTCCCCGTATTTTCTGATCTGTATTTCTTTCATTCTATACACTGCCTCTGTTTCATAAGTTTCTGTGTATATTCTGCCGGCAGCAGCCCTTATGCGTTCTGTAACCGGATCTGTTCTTCCTCCAGCATGGGATAGCGGATCAGTTCTGTGCCATCCAGCTTCTCCCTGTGCATGTCAACCGCCGTGATCTGCCGGTTCGTATAAGTCGTGTAGTAATAGATGCCCTTTGTTGCATTACAGCAGGAGGTATAAATGGTAATTTCGTATTTGCCATTCTCCAGTTCGCAGCATCCTCTCGTCTGCTCAACGCTTCCAAGGATATGGAAAAACTGTCCTACACTGTCTGCTTCCCCTTCTCCTGATCTGGCATGGAGCTTTGTAAATGCCACCCGTACAAAACGGGATGCTGATGAAAGATCTCCCGGAAGTCCAAGGACTCCCATCCCTCTGCTGTAAGTTTCCAAGGAAAGCTGGTCAGAAAACAGATTCTCCGGCTGCCTGCTTGAGAGCTGCATATAATTGTTCAGCTGGAACATCTGCATGGGAAAGGGTGGATTGTTAGTCAGGACACCTGGCGCATTCTCATAGATCTTAAGTCCCTCAGTGCCTGACTCCACAGTAATGGCTTCCTTTTCATCTGCAATGATCCAGTGCAGTCTGCCATTTGGGAGCTGTTCCTTGAATTTGGTATCTGTAATCTGTATTTTTCCTAAGAGTTCTCTTGCCTCTTCTGCATTTTCACATTGTGAAAGAATATATGGAATCAGTTCAAAAACTGCCACATTCTCTTTTCCTTCCCTTACTTCTCCATAAACAGCATTCCCTACGAAATTGAGCCCGGCCATGCCAAGTCCCTTTTCGTTGACTGCATCATAATATAATGGATAATCCTCTTCCACATGAGCCATGCCTATGATTGCATAATGCTTTCTTTTCTCCGGAAGATACCGGAAAGAAAAAGGATAGTTCCTTGGTGTCACTGTTATTTCCTCACCGTAGGAAAATTCATAATCCAGTGTTCTTCCAAAATAAAAATCTTTTGTACGATAAGTTGCCGCCGTACACATAATTCCATCGCCTTTCTGTCAGAGAATAATAATATTCGCACACTTTACATCATTGGCCAGATCATATACCTTGCCGTTCTGCAGGCCAAGTACCTTGGGCCGCAGTACAGCGTAAGACAGATTCTCTACTACCCTTGCCATTTCGCCTGTACTCAGCATGACATCACTGCCAACCGGATACAGGATCACACTTTCCATAAAGCATTTCATTACTTTGATATCCAGTTCTTCCGTCATGGACATGATCATCTCAACTGCCGCCCTTGGAGAAAAGGGTTTCTTATAAGGGCGTTCTGTCACCAGTGCATCATAAATATCAGCTACTGAAATGATCCTGGAAAACAGGTGGATCTTCTCCCCGGTCACCTGCATGGGATATCCCTTTCCATTCATCTTTTCATGATGCTGCAGTACCCCGAGTTTGACCTCCTGCGAGATATCCTTCTTCGGCTCCAGGATATGATAGCCATAAGTGGAGTGCATTTTCATAATGGTAAACTCATCATCTGTCAGTTTACCCGCTTTATTCAGGATTTCATTCGGGATTTTGGATTTTCCAATATCATGCAGAAGTCCGGCGATACCGATCTGATAGACCTGATTATCATTCAGTCCATATTTTCTTGCTACGATCATGGCCATGGTAGCCACATCCACGCTGTGCTTAAAGGTATACTCATCACTGACCTGTAGGGCACCGATATCCACCGCCACTGCATCATTATCCTCAATAGCCTTCAGCAGATCATCTGTGATACTCCTGGACGCATTGGTAAAGTCTGCAGAATTCGTATCCTGATACAGGTATTGTACTCCCTGCGCCACACGTTTCCGCACACTTTCTGAAATTTTAACCCTGGCAGGATCCCTTACTTTAACCTTGTCATAAGTTTTCTGAAGTGCTGCCGGCAGAGACTGTTCTTCTTTTTCTACCTCCTGATCAGGATCTTCTTCCCCCTCACGGATGTAAATGCCGCCAACCCCCATTTTTCTCAGACCCTCAATATGAAAATCCTCAAGTGGTGTTCTCCTTGCGATCAGCACACGACCGGCTCTGTCAATGATCGCCTGATCCAGGATCATTCCCGGGTGTGCTGTTCTAAGCGGAATATATCTTCTCCGTACCAATTAGTTTTCTTCCCTTCTTTTACCCTTATCCTAAAAGCTGACGGATCTCCTCCTTATAAGGCGGGATTGTCTTCTTATCAGAACCTTCCTCACACAGCCATGGTGTTTCCAGGATCTTCGGTATTTCTTCAAATCTCGGATCGTGGACAAGCTTTTTCAGTACCTCTTCCCCAAGGTATCCTTTTCCGATATTAGCATGCCTGTCCTTATGTGTACCACAGGGATTCATGCTGTCATTGATATGAAATACTGCGATCTGTCCAAGTCCAAGCACCTCATCAAAGTGCTGGAATACTCCTTCATAATCATGTGAAAGATCATATCCGGCATCATTCACGTGGCAGGTATCAAAGCATACCCTGAGCCGCTCTTTTTTATGAACCCCCTCATAAATCCTGGCAAGCTCCTCAAAGCTTCTGCCGATCTCACTGCCCTTGCCGGCCATGGTTTCCAGTGCGATGAAAACATCGTCCTCATTCTGATCCAGCACCTGATTTAATCCCTTAACGATCTGGGCTGTTCCGGCATCCACACCCGCATCCAGGCAGGAGCCGGGATGCAGCACCAGTATTTTACTTCTCATAGCTGCAGTCCTTATGATTTCCTTTTCCAGGAATTCTACAGCAAGTGTGAAGGTCTCCGGCTTCACAGTATTTGCCAGATTTATAATATACGGCGCATGCACAACGATTTCGTTAATGCCTGCCTGCGCCGCATATTCCCATCCTTTTTCGATATTCAGATCTTTGATTTCTTTTCGTCTTGTATTCTGTGGGGCTCCTGTATAGAGCATCAGGACATTGGCACCATAGCTTTCTGCTTCCTTCACAGAAGCAAGGAACATGTCCTTTCCCGCCATTCCCACATGGGATCCTAATTTGATCATGCCTACTCCTTTGTTGTCTTCTCTTCCACCTTTTCTTCTGCTTTCTCTTCCTTGATCTCCCAGTGGATCAAAAATGTCAGTGCCGCCCGGAGCGCTATGATGCCCGCTACTGTAGCAATCTCTTTAAAATCCCGGACTGTTACTGTTTTCAGGATCTCACTGCAGAGCTTGAACTCCAGTCCAACGGCAAGCCCCTGCGCAAGTGCAAGCTTCATATCCGGTCTGCGGCGGAGATAAAAATAAAAGCCCTTCAGTCCGGAGATGATAATTACGATCACACCGATAAATTCAAACACGAGGATTGCAACCTCTACAATGTGATGCATCAGATTTTCAAAGAATTCCAACACTGTCATCTGCTACTGTACCTTTCTTAGCTTTCTGTCATATTCCTGACATATCTGCACTTTGGGAATCCGGAACACCCATAAAACTGCATTCCTGCTTTGTCTCCCTTTTTTGCAGTTCGAAGTACCAGTTCCCTGCCACATCTGGGGCAGACCCCAGAAACAATATTCTCTGTTTCCTCTGCTTTCATGCTTTCCGCTTTACTGTCATTTGCTTCTGATATGTCTTCTGTCTGTTCTGCCAGTTTTTCATATTTCTCAGCATAATCCTTGCGCTGCTCTTTGTTTCTTCTCAGGATTTTTTCCGCAATCTCCTTCATTTCCTTTTTCGTAGATGGAAGCTCCCTGTTTTCACTGATCAGTTTCTTCATAGTTCCAATTAACTGGTCTGCCCGAATCACCTGATTCTTTACTTCTTTTGTGGCAAATCTGTCATTTACAATCGTTTTGGGATTTGCCAGTACCACCAGTGATTTATTCCAAAGATCAAAATTCTTTCTGATCCATGCTCCCATCAGGAAATTTCTATTCTCTGCCCTGCATTCCTTTAAAACAGCCATATGCCGTTCATTCTGGGTAATAGGTGAATAAATGCCCTCCCTGTGCTTCTTTCCACCATATTCCATAGTCCGGATAAAATTTCCTTTGGAATCGATTTCGATATTTCCAAAAAGATTCTTACATTCAATAATAAAGTTCAACTTTGCTGTTACAACAATGAAATCAATCTGTGCTCCAAGACCATCTCCGGTTTCCAGATAAATATCCTGAAGCACATACATATCCATATTACTGTTTTTCAGTTCAAACAGTATATTCTCTTCTCCCTGGATACCTGCCTTTGTAATTGCAATTTCCTTCTGGATCTGCTCAAGTGCAGTTCCTTCTGCTTTTTTCTGAAGCAATTCCAACTTTTCCAGATATGCCTGTGCATCACTGGTTCCTTTCAGAATCACCACTTCCGGTTTTGTGAAAATCCCCATAATTCCCCACCATCTCTTACGCTCTGCAAATATATAAATATTATACTTATCAACCGTCTGTTCGTCAATTTTCGAAGTATAAAGCTACACCAAAAAGCCGGCGCCAAAATATCACTGTTCCGGCCAGATATCTCCCTCATTCAGACCGTTTTCTGTCAGGAATTTGTCTTCTGCCATAACCTCTTTTGTCAGGCACTCTTCATTCTCCAGCACAACAAGGCATTTCATTTCTTCTCCTGGCATCCTTTCTTCACAGCCATATTCACCATCAAAAATCTGTCTGATCTTCCACATATTTATTCATTCTCAATCTGGATCTGACATACCTTCATGGCATTCAGCGCCTGTGTATGACTTTCCGGTGTAACACCTGCACAGCACTTTGCATCCACAATAATGGGAACCTCCGGGAAAAATGCCTTTATTACCATGGCATTGGAAATAACACAGATATCCGTACAGAGTCCAACCAGTGTTATGCTTTCTATCGGCTCCTGATCTGCCAGCTTCCGTAGTCTCTCCGGCAGTCTGTCACTGCCAAATGTCAGTTTATCAACAGGCTCTTCTGAAACCAGCTCTGCTATTTCCTTTCTGATCTGCCAACCATTGGTTCCTTTAATACAATGCTTTACCGGCAGATTCTTTCCTTCCTGCGTTTCCAGATAATTTTCAAAATGAGTATCTCTGGTTGACAGAACCATACCATCAAAATTTCTGATCTTATCTGCTACAAAAGGAACGATCGCCTCTGCTTCCTTTGTTCCCAGTGCTCCGTCAATAAAATCATTCTGCATATCCACTACAACTAATACCTTCATCTGAGTTTCCTCCGCTTTTCACAACTACATTATTTCTGCTCATTCCTGCTTCTTTTTACACATTCCACATAATTCTCCCCCACCTGTTCCCGCAGGTAATTTGGCGAGAGCATTGCTGCAAAGTACAGTGTTTCCAACGCCTCCTCCTGTTTGGCGGTAGGACTGGAGGGCACAACCACCCGTGTCTGCCACACCAGCATGCAGCCTGTATATTCCACCATAAAAAGAAGCGGCTCCATGTTTTTGTCCATTTTTTTATTGATCGAAATCTTATCCTCTCCAGCTATCTGTGCCAGCTTTTCGATGTGGGAGGGTGTCGGCTCCTCCACGCTGCCATCCGGCAGGATCACACATTCGCAGGGATTCTCATCCATTCTGTGGGCATTGATATAGTCCATTATCTGCATCAGCCAATTCCTCCCAGTGCAATGCCAAGAACCAGTACAAGAATACAAACCGGAATATAAATGTATTTACAGACCGGATAAAATACTTTCGTATATTTCCTTTCCCTTCCCCTGTTAACCTGCTCCTCCACGTAACTCTTTCCTAGAACCCAGAAGAACATGATCCCGGCAAGTCCTGCTCCCAGAGGACAGATATAAATGGACAGCACATCCATCCAGTCTGATACGATTCCCTGGATGACCAGGGAAATAATCACACTGATGCCACCAACCAGCGCACAGGCTGGCACTCTTCCAAGCTTAAGCTTCTCCTGTACTGTGGCGATCGGTGCCTCATACAGATTGATCAGGGATGACATTCCTGCAAAGAATACCGCTACGAAAAATACGATCATGATCACGCTTCCCCCTGCCATGGTATGGATCAGATTGGGAAGATAAATAAACAGAAGACCCGGACCTCCCTGATCCAGCTGTGCCCCTGTCATGGCCATTGCCGGAATGATCACAAGAGCTGCCAGAAGAGCCGCCAGCGTGTCGAAAAACGCTACTCTTCCTGCAGATGCCGGGATATCCTCCTGATCTGGCAGATACGAACCATAGATCAGGGTTCCATTTCCTGCTACTGACAGGGAAAAGAATGCCTGTCCAAGGGCAAATATCCATGTTGCAGGATCCTTTAAGGCTGCCGGATCGATACGGAAAATATACTGATACCCTTCCTTTGCCCCAGGCTGAAAGGCTACATAAACTGCCAGGATCACAAACAGTATAAAGAATGCCGGCATCATTACCTTATTAGCTTTTTCTATTCCATGCCCCACACCGAGCATCAGGATCACCATACAAAGAATCAGCGCTATGATCTGCCATCCATCATTTCCAAATGCCGATGCCATCTCTCCAAAGGCTGCTGCATATTCCTCTGCACTATCCATGGAAAAACCGGTAAATGCCCCTGCTGTATACTTCAGGATCCATCCCATGACTACTGTATAGCCGATCGCCATGGCAAGAGAGCCAAGCACGGGGATCATTCCCAGTATTTCTCCTATCTTCCTTTTTCCCTTTTTCTCACAGGCAATACCAAAAGCATCTACCGGACCCGATCTTGCCGCACGTCCGAAACTCATTTCTCCTGTCACACCGGTAAATCCAATAAGGATTACAAAAACAACATATGGGATCAGAAAGGAGCCTCCTCCATAAAGTGATACCCTTGTTGGAAACATCCATATATTTCCCATTCCCACTGCCGAACCAATACAGGCTGCAACAAACCCAAAGCTGCTTTTAAATGAACCTCTTTTTTCTGACATAGCTTATCCTATCTCCCTTATATTACCTTAGTTACATCAATCCACTCTTTACTGCGGGAAAACCTTTCCAGCTCCTCCATATTCAGTTCAATGGCACTGTTACTGCTTCCGCAGGCAGGAAATACCGTAGGAAAACGCTTCAATGATTCATCCAGAAATGTGCTAACACCCTCATTTACTGCAAAGGGACATACTCCGCCAACAGCATGGCCGATCAGCGCTACTACCTCGTCCATTGTCAGCATTTTTGCCTTCTTCCCAAATTTAGCTTTATACTTTGCATTGTCGATCTTAACATCTCCTGCCATGACAATAAGAACAGGCTCCTCCCCTACCATAAATGATAAGGTTTTGGCAATTCTGCATGGTTCACAGCCAAGTGCCTGTGCCGCCAGCTCTACCGTCGCACTGGATACCGGAAATTCCAGTATTCTGTCTCCCATTCCATATTGTTTAAAATATTCCCTCACTCTGTCAATTGACATATCATGATCCTTTCTGCCGCAGTATTCTGCCTGTCTTTCTTCTGTCTTTTCCCGCATACACTATATCAGAATATTTTACCCCTTTTTTCAATCTAAAAAAAGGGGTAAATGAAAAAACATTTATCATTTCATTTTACTGTGAACATTCCTTCTTACAAAGAAGAAACAGGCAGCCTGCATGATGATAGTCGCCAGCCAGGAAACCGGATAGGAGATAAACAGCACTGCCAGAGAGCGGTGTGCCGGAAAGATCAGATAGATCCAGATAATCCTGGTTCCTACTGTTCCGATAACAGACAGCAGCATTGGCACTGCAGACCGTCCCATTCCACGCAGTGCTCCCGGGATCAGATCCATGATCCCACACAGAAAATACGTGACCGTAGTATAAAGAAGAATTTCCATGCCACAGGCAATTACTGCCTCGTCAGAGGTATAAATATGTAACAGCTCCGGTCCGAAAAGATAGGCACCTCCGCCCATCAGAAGTCCAATCACCACCGTCAGGATCAGGCAGTCCCGAAGCACCAGATCCATCCTCTTTTTCTTCCCTGCGCCATAATTCTGGCTGGTAAAGCTCATACATGCCTGTGAAACAGAGTTTATCGACGTGTACAGAAATCCGAAAATATTGTTGGCTGCAGTATAGCCCGCCATCGCCGTAGAACCGAAGGAATTCACGGAAGACTGCAGCAGCACATTAGAAAAGGTGATCACTGTACTCTGGATTCCTGCCGGGATCCCCACCTGAAAGATTTGCAGAAGATAAGCCGGGCGGATCCGAAGCTTTTTAAGAGAAAGCTGATAACTGCTTTCTGTCCGGATGAGACAGGATAATACCATTACACAGGAAATACACTGGGAGATCACCGTTGCGACTGCTACTCCCGCCACTCCCATGGAAAAGACAATGACCAGAAGCAGGTTCAGAGCCGCATTGGCTGCTCCTGAAATAACCAGAAACAGCAGCGGCCTCTTCGTATCACCTACTGCCCTTAAGATTGCAGCCCCATAATTATAAAGCATGAAAAAGGGCATTCCCATGAAATAGATCTTCATATAAAGAGCTGCCTGACTGATCACATCATCCGGTGTATCCATCAGCTCCAGTGCACCTCTCGAAAAAAACAGTCCTGCAAGAACCATGACACATCCGCTGATCAGGGCAAACAGCATCGCTGTGTGTACTGTTTCTGACATTTCCTTCTGCTTCCCTGCTGCATAATATCTGGCGGCCAGCACATTGGCTCCCAGAGAAACACCGATAAAAAGGTTGATGAACAGATTGATCAGGGCAGTAGTGGATCCCACTGCCGCCAGCGCCTGACTGCCGGTGAAGCGTCCAACCACTACAATATCCACTGCATTAAACAAAAGCTGCAGGATCCCTGACAGCATCAGCGGCAGGGAAAACGAAATCAGCTTATCCATGATCGTTCCGTTGCACATATCAATTTCGTATTTATTTGCCTGCACTTCTTTTGTCATTCCTGTTGCCTCTTCAGTCATGTTTTCTTTCAAAATACTCTCTTGCAAACTCCATGTCCTGTACCAGTTCAAGAGTACCTATATACCGGCCATTCCTGTCTCTGACTGCCATATATTTCACCAGCATGATCCTGCCGTTTTTATTCATCCACACCGGCACCTCATCCAGCGTACCCGCCCGAAACTCTTCAATGATCCGGCGTACCTGCTGCTCCACTTTCGGTGGATGACAGGAAAATACTTCCCGCCCCAGCGCCATGGCAGGACGCTTAAATACCTTATGTCCTTCATTAAAAAACCTGTTTTTATTTTCCACATCTACAAAGGTAATTTCCATCGGGATCGTGTTCAGCATGGCTTCCAGTTCTTCTACTTCCAGATGCCCGCCTGCCATCACGATCTCCCCGTCATCGGATTCTCTCTGACACGCTGTTCTCTCCTGCAGGATCTTCTCTGCCCTCTCCCAGCTCTTTGGTTCAACCGACAGACAGACATCATAATCCTTCGCATCCTGATAGATTCCGATCCACTCTTCTTCTGTAAAATGAACTGCACAGTTAGGAAACAGAATATTGGCTTCCTTGTAGATCATTTCCTCTGCCCGTGTCATGGCACGCTCCATACGCTGTTTCCACGCTTCATCCTGTCCCTTTGCTTTCGCAAGGCCGGATAATTCATCCCGGATCTCGTCATCTGTCGTCCACATCACATCAGACGGACCTGATATTCCATATTTTACTTTCAACAGAGGATATAAAAGATCCCCCTTCTTGGCATAATGGATCGCAAGCTCCCGGATTTCTGATAAAAGTTCCCTGCTGACTGCATTTTCTCCTGTATTTCTACTGCCATTTACTGCTGTTCCAGTGCCTGCTGCCTCTGTCACTTTCCGGTCAAGCTGCTCTCTGATTCTGGCAATAACCTTCTCAAGCGCTTCATTTTCCTGTGTCAGCGTAAAGAGCGGATGTCCCGTTGTCTCCACCAGTTTCCTGGTTTTCTCTGCTCTTTCTTCCCGAAGAGATGTCACATCCACCGGCTGTCTCGCATTCGCAATTTTCTCCTCCAGCGTGGCGCCGTGAAACAGGGCTGAATGAATATCGCAGAGCTTCTGCACCTCTGTAATCGGCATCCCCTCTTTGATCATCTGCTGCTCTGCTTCCATGATCTCTACAGCATCTACGTCTTTAAATTCTCTCATAAAATCCGCACGGACACTGTCAAGGATCTCTCCCTCAGATAACCTGCGCAGATATGACTTAAGCTGTTCCATTCTTTTTCCAGATTCTACCATCTCAAAAACCTCCTGTTTCTGATTATTCTGCCATGGTTTTGGTGGAGTATACACGCATCCATAAAATTGTCACAATTATAAGTATCATACAAACCGGTCAGAAACATAGGCATCAAAAAAGCAACCGCCCTCACCACAAGTAGGTTGCTTTTTTGATAAACTTATTAACAGGTGAACCGTTTATACGATAACACTCTATTTTGTAGCTCTATCTTAACACTCCGGCTCTGAATCGTCAATCCGATTTTCAAACGATTTCTCTATTTCTTTTCCTGAAAAAATTCAATTTCTTCCTGAAGGGGTCCTCTGCAGAATGCGATCCTTGCCGGGAATGGCGGCTCTGATGTGATCACGATATCCTTGGGTTCTATAAACACTTCATAGCCCGCTTCCCTGACTACTCTCACGCAAGACTCCACATCCTCCGTTTCCAGTGCGAAATGCCGGATAACGCCCTGTTCCTTAGGATCCTCTCCATTGTTAAAAATCTCGATCAGGCCTTCTCCTGTATCCAGCATGGTGCCTGTCTCCCAGCTTCTTGCCACAGTAAGGCCAAGTACATCCTTATAAAAATGTATGGTTTCCTTATATTCCTCTTCATTTCTGCACTTGAATGCCACATGATGAATTCCACTGATCAAGCTCATTTTTCTTTTCCTCCTCTGCACAGTCCATTACCACATTCTTCTGGTCCGTCTGCGTCTTTTCCTTCCTCTCAGTTGTTTTTTACTGGCCATCTGCTGTGCCAGCAGCTCCACCCGTTTCTGCGGATCCTCTTCTTTTTCCAGTCTTTTCTGGATTTCTCCCTTTCGGTATTCTGCCAGCGTTTCCGCTACAGTATTATAGTCTCTTTCCATCAGAAGCTCACTGATCTGCTGCCTCAGCGTCTCTTCATCTATCTTCTCTGGAATCCGTTCCAGAATCTTTTCTGTCACAAAAGACTTGCTTTTCTCCTTATACTTCGGCATGGCATTCCATTCCTGTAACTGGGCCAGCTCCGGCCGCCAGAGAATTTCCAGTTTCCGTTTCCACTTCATCTTCGGGTTCGCCGCAGCTTTTCGGAGAATATAAAAATCAAAGCAGTTCTCTGTTACCTCGACGGTAATGATCCCCCAGTAATCCGGAACATGCTCTTCAATATGAAGCGCATGGCTGGATCCCACAACTACTATATTATAATCGTAATAGCTGTCATAATCCTTTACCTGCCTGGCAAGTCTTGCGTAAGTATCAGCATCACTCTTGATTTCGATCCCATACAGGTACTCCGGTGTCACCATAACAATATCTGCTCTGGATTTCCCCATGGTTTTTTCTTCCAGAATCCGGATCCTTCCATAGGTTTCCTCCAGGAATTCGAACAGGGGCTCCCTGATATCCCTGTCATGCAATTTTTCCATATTCAGATTTTCTCCGTATGTCTGCAAAGAGGAAAGCCTGTGCAGCCCCAGAATTCCCCATATCTTCCGTTCCGTTTTTTCATGATCTGTCCACATACCGGGCAGATTTTAATTCCTTCCCCGTTCAAGACAACTCCTTCATTTCCAGTCATTCTGGCACCAGTTCCAGCTCTTTCCCTCATTGCATATGGTTTTCCGGCATTTCGCAGTACCTTTCCCAGTTCTTCATAGATCTGCTGGTTCATCCGGCAGTCATTCAGTGCACGATGTGCCCCTTCTGTTGAAAATCCGTAATATTCTGCCAGATCTCCCAGTCTGTAATGAGAAAGTCCCGGAATACAGATCCGTGAAAGCTTCAGGGTATCCACATAATCGTTAGCCAACATCTGTCCAAAGAATCTTTCACAGTCTCTGTAAAGAAATTTCATATCAAAGCCATTGATGTTATGACCGACCAGTACATCATCCCCAGCAAAATCAAGAAATTCCTGTAAGACCTCTGCAAAGTCCGGTGATCCGGCCACCATATCATCTGTGATATGATTGACGCTGCTTGCTGCATAGGGAATCGGTCGCCCCGGATTCACCAGAGATGAAAACTCTTCGTCCACGCTGCCATTTCTGACCCGGATAGCAGATATTTCAATCACTTCATCATAATTGCAGGAAATCCCTGTGGTCTCCAGATCGTACAGCACATAATCCGGTACATATTTGTTCAGAAGTCTTCCCTTTGTATTTCCAAGCATCTCTGATCTGCCTTTCTTTCGTTTATCCATTGTTTTATATCATATCATTTTTCACCATTTCTGCCTATGCCTTCCGTCAAAAACTTCCTCAGACAGCCTTCACAGAAGCATACAAAAAAGAAAGCCCCGGCACTTATTACCGACACTTCCTTTTCACTTTTCCTGTATTATTTTATATCTTATTTTCCTATCCTGTTTTCCGTCTTGTCTTCCAGATTCTTTTGATGCAGCTTCCGCTCTTTTCCCTACTGCGGATCCTTCACCTGATCGCCTACAAACCAGTACTCGCACATATCACAGCCATCTGCCAGTGTCTTATCCCGGATCAGCCTGGCATGACGCAGCTTTGCTGTACAGTAATCAAGATCGCAGCATACTGGAAGCACCTCCATAAAGCCATGCTCCCTTGCATAAGTTTCCATAGGACATCTGGTAAAGTAATAATAAAACCCGTCTTTGTGCTTTGTTTCATCGAAATGGAAATCCCAGGATTTTTCCGCATACTCCGGATGTGCCTTCTGCCAGGCATCCGCAGCGTGGAGCATGTTGCTCATCTTTTCCACATCCTCTTTGCGGTTCATGTCATTTCCGCCCTTTATGATTTTCACAAGGGGACGGTCCATCATTTCCTGGGTTACCTTCTTGAAATCCTCTACTTTGATCTCTCCGTCAGCTGCTTTCCAGATTGCCATGAATACATAGCCCATATAGGTATTGCCAGCCATGTCAGTAAACGAAAATAGCTTCCCTTGTACTTCATCATGATTCTTTGTCCCCTCTTATGAAATATTGAAATGTTTCTCCAGAATATCCGCAGCTTCCAGCTCTTCCAGAAGGAGATCGTATTCCTTTTCAAAAGCTCTTATCTACTCCTCTGACTTTCAATGCAGGTTCCTGATCAGATCACAGCTTCTTTAAGTCTGCTGCTTCGATCAGCTTCTGTTTTTCTGACCGGGAAAGCCTCTTGATATGCCACTCCCGGCTCATTGCTTCTTCTTTTGTGTCAAAAGCTTCATAATACACCAGCTCTACCGGCAGCCGTGCTTTCGTATATTTGGCTCCCTTTCCACTGTTATGCATTTCTATTCTCTTTTCCAGGTCATTTGTCCAGCCTGTATAGAAGGTTTTATCACTGCATTTTACAATATATGTATAGTTCATTTTCCCTTATTTCGTGCCAATGGTACCCTTTTGGATACTTGTTGGCCTACTCCCCTTGCAGTATAATCCGTTTGTATAATTATACATAAGTATACTACGCAAAAAGGAGAAAACCAATATGACACACTGTGTTCTGTTAAAATTCAAACCCGGAACTGATCTTGATGCTGTGGAAGCCAGTATCCGTGAAACCTACGAAAAGCTGGATCAGCTGCTGCCTTTTCTCACAGACCCGGTCGTTTTCAGGAATTGTGTGGACCGGGATTCCAATGCCGATCTCATGGCAGTTGTCCAGCTTGACAGCAGTGAACATCTTAATGACTATCTGACGCATCCACTTCACATCCAGATGGCTCAGGATTTTAAGGATGCTCTCGCAGCAAGAACATCTTTTGATCATAATTAATAATGAGGGAGAAAAACCAATGAAAAAACAAAACATCTTTGCTTCATCTTACCTTGGCGTCGCAGCTGTATGGCTCGGCGGCCACTTTGGTCCCGGCTTTGCTACCGGTGCCTTCAGTGTCACCTACTATGTAAAATATGGCTGGATCGGTCTCGTCATGCCACTGCTTGCCATGCTGGTGACCGGCGGTGTCATGTTCTATATGACAGAATATGCAAGAAGCCACAATACAACCAGCTATAAGCCCTTTGTCCTTTCCTGCTACGGAGAAAAGGCTGGCAAATTCATCAGTATCATCTATGATCTTCTTTTCCTTGCCACCGTTATGTGTGCCGGCGGTCTTGCTTTCTCAGGCGAAGCAAACGTACTTATGAGTTTCGGCTTCAGCTACTGGGCTGCTGCAATCCCTACTATCATTATTTCTGCACTGCTATGTCTGTATGGATCAAAGCTTCTTTCCCTTGCTTCCAAATATATGATGTATGCCATCGTTTTTGTTGTCATTCTGATCGCCGTTCTGAGTCTTGTATTTGGTCAGTATGACCTTGGCGCTGCACTTACCTCTGCCCCTGTCAGCACGAAAGAGCCTAATCTTCTCTATGCTGTTTTCAGTGCAGTTTTGTATGGCTGCTTCCAGTCCACGATCTGCTTTAACGTCATGTCAGTAGCAGATATATTAAAAAGCCGTGAGGAAACCAGAAAAGCGATCATTGCAGGTTATGTCATCACTGTGGTTCTGATGATTGCCATCGCTTTTACTCTTTTCTGCTATGTTACAGTCATCCCGGATCTCTGCAATCCAGGTGTCGTAGCCGTGCCCATTATGGCTGTACTCGGAAAACTTGGCTTTTCCTGGCTGACTATCCTTTTTGTTGTTCTGATGACACTCGCAGTCCTCACAAGTGCTGCCGGACTGGCCGGCGCCGGATGTGCAAGATTTAACAAGCTTTTCTCTTACATTAAAAATGTGCAGCTGCGCCGGGCTGTTATCACCGTCATTCTCCTTGGCCTTGCTGCTTTGGGAGCTTCTTTTGGTATGAAAGCCCTGCTCCAGAAGGGAACCACCATTATCGGATACATCGGAATTCCTTCTCTGGTCATCCCGGCTTTTACGATCGTCCGCTCCCGTCTTGGCAGGAAAACAGATTAAGATATTGCCCACAAAAAGGAGCTGTAAAATAAGTCCCTAATTAAGAAACGCCAACTCCGGCAAACGTCGGTTTTGGCGTTTCTTTGTATGAATTTTTTCTATTTTTGAACAGGTCTGCATCTTTGGGTATAAAAAATGGTGCATTTAATAAAGCTCAGCTAATCACGCTTGAGTTTTATGCAGCTTTCGTCTGTCGTTGCTTTTTATTATGATATTTATAAAGATTGAATCCACATGAAATCAGTGTGAGCTCGAGAATTACATTTTTCTCGCCTCTCCGAAATAATCTTTTATACGATTTATCCCACTTTAATACACCAAAAGTTCCCTCGGATTGAATACTTCGGTTCATTCTCAAGAGGGCACCATGTATGGATTCGAGATTTTGCAGCACTTCCTGGTGGATAGCGGTTAATTCCTGATTCATTCGGATTGTCCGGTTCTTTTGTGCTTTCGGACAGCATTCTTGTTTATACGGACATCCTTCGCAGGATTCACATTCATACAGTTCTTCGGTCCGCCCATATTTGTTATATTTTACATGCTGTGTTCTCTTGAAGAGAAATTTCCGACCGTTTGGGCATAAGAGATTTCCATCAGCATCTTTTGCAAAATTTACAGCCCGATACGGATTCTCATGGTATTTTTTATCTGTCGTTTCTTTTTTGTACATGGTAAATTTCATGTATTTTTCCATGCCGTGTTCTT
>NZ_JAXXXI010000027.1:0-49576 GCF_037359455.1 Suilimivivens sp. | reverse complement strand
TAATCCTCGTCGTCTTCGTAATCCTCGTCGTCCTCGTAATCCTCGTCGTCCTCGTCGTCCTCCGCATACTCATCCTCATCATATGCAGCTTCTGTTTCGTCCTCTTCTATCTCATCATAATCATCATCGGACTCGTATTCATCGAATTCATCGTCTTCATATTCGTCTTCATATTCGTCTTCATATTCGTCAGTCTCTCCGTCCCACTCGTCCTCATACTCTTCCATGTCATCATCAAAATCCATCCACTCCATGGATCTGTTTCCTGACTTCCTGACATTTCCTGCCCGCTTTTTTTTCTTCTTATTATGTAAAAAAAGTCTGCTCATTCCAGTTTTAATCCTCCAGCTTCTGTCCAGCCCGTCTGCTTCGGACAGCATTTACCCAAAATAATTACATTTTAGTATATCATTTTCACCCTGTAAGCACAATTCCTTTCTCTTTTTGCTATTCTTAAAAAAAACTTAATGTCATTTTCCCTAAATTTCTGCTGTCGTCTTTTCCCGAGTGCCGAAAAAACATAGTCTATTTTTCCCATTTTTGCTAATTTATACGATAACTTAACAAAATCTTAACTGTTTTCACGGGTTTATCCATTGACAAAGATTGTAAAAAAAATATAATATTAAATCAGATTTACAACTTATAAAAGGGGGAATTTTATATGATGTATATGCATTACTGCAAAAAATGTCACCGGATCATGATGCTGACCGGTCACAAGATGATCTGTCCAAGGTGTACAGATCCGCTCACGGAGCTTCGTATCTCCTACCTGGACTATGTTGATCTTGATCCCGGAGAACGGGAAGCACTTCTTCAGAAATGTGCCAATGAAAGCGAACTGTCAGGCCTGAAGACAACCTACCGGATGTACAAGTACAGCAAATGGTACCGGGAACTGCAGGCAGAAAATTCTGACGAGCTTCCCATCACGGTTCTGCTTGCCGAAAAAGCCAACAAAGCACATCACAAGTAATACACAGCAATTCCTGCAAAGATCAGCGCCATTCCCAGGACTTTTCTTTTGGTGATCTTCTCATGGAAGAAGAAATAACTAAGGATCAGCACCATGATATATCCGGTCGCTTCCACGATCTGCACATTGGTAAAGTCCATACCGGAATAGGCGATGATCGTCAGGAACATAGAAAGAAACATCATTCCATATCCACAGATCACGTAAGGATTCAGATATTCGTAGATTATGGATCGATAGGTTTTCTGTGCACTCTTCTTTAACAGGATCTGTGAAAAGGATGCCACTACCACAGACAGGATCAGGATCAGTAAATGTGTATTCATTCCTTTACCTCCTCACTGTTCAGCACCACGATCCCAACGATCACAAGCAGAATGCCTGCCACCTTTGTCAGTGTGATCTGTTCTTTAAATAAAAGTGCCCCAAAAACCATGGCCCACAAAAGGACAACTGCCTTATTGGAATAGGCAACCGACAGTTCCATTCTCTTGATCAGCTGCTGCCAGAGGATCGCATAAACGCCAAGTACACACAGCTCCAGTCCGTAAAGCAGAATAAAATTCAGGCTAAATGGCTCCTGCGCCGATGCAAATTTCGCAACTACACTGTTAATACTGTAGATAAAAAAAACAATCTGAAGCATCAGAATATCTTTGATCTGAAACTTCCTTTTCTGATCTTTCATAACCTTCTCACCTTCCACCGGATGCTTATTACCGGATGTCCGTTTTTGAAATACGTTACTATTCTATCACATCCCCTCTGGCCAGTATATTAATTTTTTATGAATTAGGTAGATTTTTAGGCAGAATAATAGTAGAATAGCAGGGTACATTCCCTTAGAACAGGAGATTATCAATGAAAAAAGAAATAAAAGCCCAGGAGCTGCCTGATCCTGAAATTGAAGATCTGGATCTGGAAATGGACAGTATTCCAGATGCTCAGGCTGATGATGACGATACAGACAATGATGCATCTGATAATGAAGACAGGAGTCCGTCTGATACTGATAATGATAATGAAAGCGATGACATCGAGGATGTCGATATGGACAGTGTCCCTCCCTCGGAAGAAAAAGCTGCCGGCTCCGGCAGACAGCCACATATCCAGCTTGGTCTTCACCTGATCCTGCTGGCAGTCATCCTCTTTATCGGCGGCTTCTCTGTTTACCGCCTGGTGAAATGGAATCAGGGTACAAAGCTCGAGAAGATCGATCCCAATGAAGATACCTCCGAATTTGACATCGAGACCAATGATATGATCATTCCCATGGATTCTTCCAGACTGGAAGGTCATGAGGATGACGGCGTGACGACGATCCTCTGCCTCGGCAATAATCCCTTTGCTGATGACAGAAGCGGCGACGGCCTTGCTTCCCTGATCGCAGGTAAGACAAACTCTACTGTATATGACTGTTCCTTCCCGGATTCTTCTGCTGCCTGCAGGTATGCCATTTACAATCCGGAGTATACAAAGGATCACTTCAATTTATACTATGTAGTAGAAAGCTTACGCAGCGGTGACCTGACAGCCATCAATTCCATTGCCGGAGATGAGCCTGATCCCCGTTATCAGGAAGCTGTAGATGTAATGAAAACAGTAGATATGTCCAAGGTTGATATCCTGATCATCATGTACGACAGCACCGATTATAACAATGGCACTCCCTCTGATAATCCGGATAATGCCTACGATGTAACTGCCTTTACCGGTGGTCTGCGTATTTCCCTTAAAAATATTCAGGAAACCTGGCCATACATCCGTATTTTCGTAATGTCACCAACCTATGCCCAGTACATGGACGAGGACGGGAACCTTCACAACGGCACTACCACAGATCTTGGCAATGGTACCCTGAACCACTATCTCCTCAAAGAGATCGATGCTTCCATGGACTGCGGCGTATCCTTTATCGATAACTACTTTGGCACGATCAACGAGGATAATTACAAAGAATACATGCGCGACTATATGCATGTCAATCAGGCTGGACGCGAAAAGCTTGCAGACCGCATCGCCGCCATCATCAATGCCACAACAGGCACTGCAAATGCAACAGAAGAAGCTTCCTTTAGTGAATAACTACTCACCAGAAAGAAGCTCCTCAAAATCATAATTCTGAACAATGGTTTTCATGTGGGAAAGATATTCATCAATCGTCTTTCCCTTTTTTGATCCCTCTTTTGCCACAAGTCCTGTGCTGCCATCTGCAAAGCACTCTGCCATAAACCTGTTATACCTTGGATGATAATGGCTGTAATCCGCATAGTTATTCAGATCCAGGATGATATCCTCTCTGTCCGGGAAAAAATAGACCTCCACATTATCATAGGCATTCAGACGCTCTGCCAGATACCGGTATTGTGCAAGAGTCGCCTCCAGATGATTTCCAACAACCACATCATTCCAGAACAGAATACTGTACGGCGGAAAAAATACCACAAACTTGGTATCCGGATTCTGTTCAATATAGGGACAGATGTTAACATCTAGATTTTCCCTTGTCCCGGGCAGATATTCCTCTGCCGGTGCTTCCTCCTCCACAGGCTGAGGACTTTCATAATTATGCAGCACCCATTCTTTATTATAATATTCCTCAGTCCACCAGCTGGCATATACATTTGAGAGATTCGTCGGATCCGGATCTGCCATAGGCCTCAGGATGTAATTCAGGATCACATCCTTATTCAGTACATACTCTATGTCATTCAGATAATTGTCATCATACAGATATTCCGGGATAGGATACTTTGTCTCATCTACACCACCCATATAGGTGATCACATCAATACCAAGAAAAACCTCTTTTACCTCGTGGCCGCTGTCAAAGATGATCTTCATGATATTGGACTGATCCTTCGGATATGCACCGCTGTAGCTCAGCTTGATCGTATTGAGTCCCATCAGCTCTTTAAACCAGTCTGTCTGAAAATTTACGGTCATGGAGGATCCAAGGATCACGCTGTCATATTCCATATGTTCTGCCATCCCCGGATTCTGGGAAAGCTGATTGTCGATCAAATACGGAAAGCCCTTCAACGGCTTATGATAATGGAAAAAAGGATCTACTATAATGACCAACGTCATTGCCAGTATACAGCCCAGAATAAAGATGCCAAGCAGTCCTGCCACTGCTTTCCGAAAGGCTGATTGCTTCATCGTTCAAAATCTCTCTTTCTAAAAATTCAGGTAAATAAAGGAGCTGACACCGCCAAAGCCAAGCACACACCATAGTAAAAGTACTGCCAGTACCAGCGTGGACAGGGCTCCCGGCTTTATCTTTTCTGCCATTCTTACAGCGCTTTCCTTTTTCATGGAAAGGACAAGTGCCACTGCCAGGATCAATACCATCAGTATGTAATGCGCATACTGCCAGGAATCCAGATGCAATACCTTGATCACGTACCAGAATTCATCCAGTTTAAAGCTTCCGGCAAGATTCCAGTTTATCCTGGTAAAGGTAAGACTTCCCATCCGTTTAAACAGTGCCAGCGCATCATCCACAGACGGTGCCCGGAAGAATACCCACGCCGCATTCACAAATAAGAAAGTAAGGATCGTGCAGTAGAGCTTTCTGATCCCGGATGGGAAATCCCCCCTTCTCTCCATTCTTCCTGATGCCACAGCCCTGTCCTTCCTCCTGTCATGCAGCCATCTTGTGATCACATACAGTACGCCATGCATGCCACCCCAGATCACAAAGGTAAGTCCTGCCCCATGCCAGATACCGCTCACAAGAAATACCACCAGTGTATTTACATAGGTACGGATTCTTCCCTTCCGGTTTCCTCCCAGCGGGATATACAGATATTTCGTAAAGAAACGGGTCAGTGTGATATGCCAGCGTTTCCAGAAATCCATGATGTTTTCTGCCCGGTAGGGCATATCAAAATTTAACGGCAGCGAAATAGAAAAGCACTTTGCAATTCCCATTGCCATATCGCAATAGCCGGAAAAATCAAAGTAAAGCTGCAAGGTATAGGACAGCATGACGATCAGTGCATCCGGTGTATTCAGTACCGATAGATTGCTGTATCCAAAATCTACTGCTTTTCCAAGCGTATCTGCAAGCAGCACCTTCTTCGACAGTCCAAGAATAAACAGCGTCAGCCCTCGATACAGATTCTCAATGGAAAATCCCTTTTTTCCGCTCTCCTGATACGCAGGCAGAAAATCCGTCGGAAGTGCTATTGGGCCTTCCATGATCTTAGGGAAGAAAGTGAGATACACACTGTAATCAAGAAGGCTCGTCCTTTTCAGGCTTCCCCGGTATCCCTCCACCAGAAATGCGATCTGGCTGAAGGTAAAGAAGCTGATCCCCAGTGGTACAAAGGTGCTTCCCGTATATTTAAAAATGCCAAGCACCAGCAGATCGAGAAATATCCCCCCTGCCAGAAATGCTTTCTTTTCCTTCCTTTTTTCTATCTGTCTGTAAAAGGCAAAGTTCACCAGAAGGCTTACCAGCAGAACCGGCAGATATGCCGGCTTCAGATAACCATAAAACAGCAGGGATGCTGCCACCAGAAACAGAGAAGGCAAAAAGCTTCTTCCCTTCTTTTCCGCAGCTTTAACACACAGCCAGTAACCGGAAAGGCTCACCGGAAAAAACAAAAATACAAAGATATAGGAATTAAACAGCATTACTTATCATCCTCTTCATAATATACCGCAAAGCTTTCTGCCGCCGCCTTTGAAACAGGATCCAGATAGATCAGATAACCATCTATCTCTTCCACAAGTGTCAAGCCGGCATTCTCCGGATTTCCTGTCATCTCCCTGCTTTTATCCAGAATAATATACTGACAGTACTCTTCCCTGCAGGCCTCTACCAGCTTTTCCGGATCCAGAACCTCGTCCTCTTCCATGGCCTCGTGAACCTTATTATAGTAATCCCACTGGCTGGCGATCATTTCCCGTCCGTAGGGCATTCTGATATCCGAATCATACTGTCTCACAAAATGCACCAGCTTCTCTGGAAATACAGCTGTCACCTGTACATCCGGATCAGCATCAGATGGATGGATCAGGTCACAGATCCTCACCACTGTATCCGGAATGTGATATAAATTCTCCGCCTTGGAAATATAATCACTTTTGTATACATAACTGCCACAGAGTATGATCAGCACCATACTGACAAGAAGGCCGATCCTTCTGTGCCTGCCTGTCAGCTTCACAGCTCCGTAAGCGGTGATCATCCCCATCGGAATCGTCCAAAGCACCCGGTAATAGGTCTCCCCATCCAGCCCCATGGCCACAAACAGCTTCCGGCTCACCGGGAACAGAAATAAGACCAGGATCAGCACCGGTGCATATACAAACAGCTGCCGGATCGTTTTATCCTTTTCTGTGACCAGGAGATAAAGAAAGGACACCAGTGTCAATACAAACAGAAGCTTCAGTCCCGTATATAGCTTGAAGATCACAAGACTTTCCATAAAAATTCCAAACACGACAGACTCCTCTCACATATGGCTGGCAATCAGATAGATCAGCATATATGCTGCTCCGGGTACACAGGATAAACAGGCTTTTACCAGAATCCCAAGGCGTTTTTTACTGACTGCAAGAAGCAGGCCAAGTCCCGCCGTCAGAAGGCAGGTAAGCAATACCCCAAGGGAGCTGCTGATACCGGATGCCAGATTTAAAAATGCCAGCAGGAAAAACAGCTTCTGCTGTGCTTCTCCCCGGAACATACACAGATACAGCCAGAAGATCGCCGGGATCATGAAGTTTCCACACAGGGATTTGCCCTGCCAGGTTCTTGTCAGGAAAAAGGTCTCACTGGTGTAAATAGACACATTTCCAAAAATCTGGAACAGTGCCATCAGAATAAGAAACCGCAGTATCTCTGTTCTTTTCCCCAAAAACAGCTTCCTTCCAATCTGAAAATACAGTGCGTAGGTCAGCAGGATCAGACCGATCGGTGCTGCGCTGTGTGCAATGATCGTTGCATGGATCCCGCTCATTTCCCCAAGGAATGCCTCATAGATCGGCATCAATGCCAGCGCATGCCGGATATCTAATGGTGCACTTCTGCCGGTATTGGGATTGATCCGGTAAAGGGTGTCCTGCTGCTGGGCGATCAGTCCCTGCACACCATAATACGCATCATCCCCGTCAAAGGATGCTCTGGTAAACGCCATATATAGCTGAAATCCAAGCAGCAGTGCAAACAGCACCAAATAGACCCATTCTTCTACAGTCCTCTTTTCAGGGAAGCTGCCTTCCAAAAGACTGCTGTAGTCTTCCTTCTTCTTCAGCAGCCGCACCACTCCTGCAAGGAATCCCACTCCTGCAAGAAGCCCAAAAATCAGGCACAGCCTCGAAAATCCATGATAAACAGTAAACAGTACCACCGGGATTCCCACCAGCTCAAACAGGGCAAACAGTACCAGATAGCCACTGATCCAGATCCCCGTCAGTGTCCTGTCCTCTTTTTTTAGCCACCGTCCCGGCAGCACGCCAATCCCAAATGGCAGAATAACCATGCAGAAGATCAGCATCAGTATCTGCAATACGATCATTTCCTAATCCTTTCTCCGGAACAGATAATAGGTAAAGTCCTGTCCGTTTTCCGTCCAGTCTTCTTCTGCTGCCAATTCGTACCTCTCAAAGATCACATCCGGGTAGGAATCCCTGGCCAGCACAAACTGTATCTGTCCCTCTCTGATATAACGCTCCTGTTCACTGAGCACCGTATCCATAATGACGGTCTGCGTCTGAAACCACTGACAGGTAGGCACAATATCACATACCGTATACAGTCCGGCATCCAGACAACCGATATTTAAGAGCGTCGGAGCTTCCTCCTGCTCTACAACGGCTGCCAGCTTATACAAAAAATGATCTTCCTTCTTTACCTTATGAAAAGGGAAATTCATGGAAAGGTTACAGAGCAGCACTTCCATAATAACAAGAATGGCTGCACCGCAGATCAGGAAGGTTCCATACCGCATATTTTTTGCCGTTTTTACGCTCATCTGTGCACTTTCTCTCTGTCTTATGCACAAACCATAAATCCATTCCAGCACTTTTCCAAGCAATATAAATCCAAGCGGCGTGAACACGGATAACGGCAGCGCATAATAAGGCAGCTCACTGCCTCCCACATAAATACCAAGAAACAGGAAAAAGCACAGACAGATCATGCTAACTGCCGGCAGGATCCGTTTTTTCTTTCCCTGCAGAAGATACCATAAAACACCCGGTATCACAAATGCAAAATAGCAGAGATTTTTACGGATCACCCAGTAAAGCAACTTCGCCAGTATATAGACCCGCTCTGAAAGTCCCGGTCCTTCCCCGTTCAGATTGCTGTATGCAAATACATTGATATACACATAGCCCCAGTACCAGTCATACAGCGCATGCTGCAGGGCAAAATAAAGGATCCACGGAACAAAGGGAACAAACATGCCAAGCAGGAAAATTCCACAGGCCTTAACAGCACCTTTCAGATCCTTTTTCACAAGAAAAGCAATGGCAATGCACATCATCCATGCGAAGAAAAAGCCAAGCACGGTAAACTTGATATTGGCTACCATACCAGCCAGCAGCCCGCCAAAGAGCAGTGTCTTACTATCCATGACCTTTTCCGGATATTCCTCCTTAAAATAATGCAGGATCAGATAAAATCCGGCAAGCAGGAACGGCAGACAGATCTCCTCCGCGCTTCCTCCATAATAAAAGCTGTCTGATGCAAAAGCTGCCGCCAGTGGCAGCGGACTTAACAGAAGTGCCGGATCCTTTTTCAGATACAGTGACAGGATCCGGTAAATACTAAGCAGATCTGCTGCCGCCAGCACAAGCTCCAGCACAAAAACACCGGCAAAGGTCGTATGCGACAGCAGATAGGCCAGTCCATAAAAAAAGTATAAATACATACCCTTCTGATCAAAAATGTCCCTGTATGGCACCTTTCCGTAGAACAGTCCTTTTCCTACGGAAAAATAACTGTTGGCATCGTTCCAGTCATTGCAGGGATACAGCAGGGAGGATCTGCTGGCCACAAACAGTATGGCAAAAGCCGAAAGCAGCAGATATCCCGCTTCTATATAATGATTTCTTTTTTCCTTCTGATTCATACCTGTATTTTCCATAGGTTCTATTTTACACTACTTTCTCCGGAAGCACCAGTCTCTGTTTCTTCTTGCTTGACGCTGTCTGCAATCAATGTTACTATAATTAGGTTAGATTGTACATTTTATATATTATGTACCGATAAAGGAGTTTATTATGTCAGTAAGATTTCACAATTTCGGCGGTGCACTTGGCTGGAATCTGCAGAAGCATTTTCCCAGGCTTTCCTCCGAAAGTTACTTAAAATTACAGTTTCTTACCAGGAATAAGCTGCAGGAGCAGTATATCCAGTATTTCCTGAACGCAGAGGAAACACCTCAGCCGCTTGTAGTCAACCTGGAAACGATCAACCGCTGCAACAGCACCTGTTCCTTCTGTACTGCCAACAAGAACGCTGAAAAGCGCCCCTATAAGCGCATGGATGAGGATCTGTTCTACAGCATCATTGATCAGCTCCACGACTGGGGCTACAAGGGTCATCTGACACTGTATGGAAACAATGAGCCCTTCCTGGATACCAGGATCGTGGAATTCCACAAATACTGCAGGGAACAGCTGCCTGACAGCTATATTTTCCTCTCAAGCAACGGTCTCCTGCTCACCATCGATAAGGTCAAGGAGATCATCCCTTACGTAAACCAGCTGATCATCAACAACTACTGCCGCGACATGAAGCTTCATGATAATGTGCAGGAAATTTATGATTATGCGAAGTCCCATCCAGATGAGTTCAAGGATGTAGAGCTTCTGATCCAGATGCGTTATATGGATGCAGTCCTTACAAACCGTGCCGGCAGTGCTCCAAACAAGCAGAATACCCAGAAGATCATCAAGGAAACCTGCTTAATGCCCTATACCGATATGTTTATCTTCCCGGATGGCCGCATGGGCATCTGTTGCTGTGACAATTTCGAAGCTACCACACTTGCTGATCTTACTAAAACCCCGTTAAAGGAAGCATGGAGCAGTGAGGAATACAGGAAGCTCCGCCAGGCGATCAAAACCAGCCGGAGTGATTATCAGTTCTGTAAGTACTGTGATTTCATTGATGCCGGACTCCGTATGGACATGGTAGATGATACCTTAAAGCACAGAGCTGCAAATCACGGTGCAAGACAGTCCCTGTTCCGCAAGAAATAAAATAACCTTTCAAAAAAAGGCGCTGCCAGTTCATCATAACAGATGTCCTGTCAGCGCCACTTTTATTTACTCTGCCTTCTCAGCCTCAGTCGACCTCGGCCTGGTTCTTCTCATCCTCGTTATTGGAGGTCTCATGATATTCCTGCTCGGTATTTACACTCCAGATATTCTTCTTATCCTTTGTTCCGCTTATAATGTTCTTAACTGCCTCAAAGGAAGTAACCATGGAATGATCAATATTATTGTAGCGGTGCTGTCCATTTCTCCCCACACAGTACAGATTCTCAATACCGCTCAGATATTCAATCAGCTTGTCCATCTCATCATAGGTATCAAAGTAAGCCGGATAGGCCTTCTTCACCTTCTCCATATGGACATCCAGTACCACATCCGGACTGTCGATCAGACCAAGCTTCACCATTTCAGAAACACCGATCTTTGCAAACTCTTCCTCAGTCATATTCCAGTACTCATCGCCTTCATTGACAAAGTACTCAAGGCCGATCCATACGGTATGCTCCAGATCCTTGATCATATATGGTGACCAGTTATTGTAAATCTGGAAACGTCCCAGCTTTACATTGCGATCCTGCACATAGACCCAGCAGTCCGGAACAATATTGTTAATGGTCTTAATATTAGTCTTATTTACAAGATTGATCTTAGGTACCAGTACGCCAAGCGTCATATAATCACGATAAGGAAGTCCCTTGGCGATTCTTGCGGGCTCTGCCGGTACATCGTTCATACCGCCAACCAGATCCTTCACCGGCATGGAAGAAATGAAGTAATCACCTTCCATGGTGAACTCCTGTCCATCCTTTTCATAGGTCAGGGAGGTCAGCACATTATCCGCATTCTTGTGAAGCTTCGTAACCTTTGCATTTTTGATGATCGTACCACCAAGCTTTTCAACCTCAGCTGCAGTTACGTCCCAGAGCTGTCCCGGACCAAGCTTTGGATATTTGAATTCCTCGATCAGGGAGGTATTGACCTTACGGTTCTTTACCTTGAAAAGCTTGCCAAAGAAATCCTTCAGGATTCCCATAATGGAAAGTCCCTTGGTTCTCTGTGCACCCCAGGAAGCATCGATCTCACTGGGATGACGTCCCCAGAGGTTCTCTGTATAGTACTCAAAGAACATGGAATACAGCTTCCTGCCAAAGCAGTTAATATAGAAATTTTCCAGATTATCATCCGGCAGCTTATGGAACATGGATCCCAGATAGCTGAAGCCTACCTTCAGGGTAGTCAGCACACCAAAGTTCTTAAAGGTTTCCGGCTTTAAGGAAATCGGATAGTCATAAAACTTGGTATCAAACAGGATACGGGAAACACGGTGTCTTGTCAGCATAACACGATCTTCCTTCTCCGGATCCGGCCCGCCCTTATGCACAGGCATCTCCCGCTTTAATACAATATCATCGTAGGTCGGCGCTCCCTGCATAGGAAGCATGTTGTCCCACCATTCATTTACCTCCGGAATCTTGGAGAAGAAACGGTGTCCTCCCATGTCCATACGGTTTCCTTTATAATTTACTGTTTTGGAAATACCGCCAAAGCAGTCACTCTCCTCAAAAACCACCACCTCTATATCCCTGGCCTTGGTCAGGAGCTCATAAGCTGCTGTCAGTCCCGCCGGACCGGCACCAATAATCAGTGCTTTCTTCATGCTATACCTATACCTTTCCGATTAATCAATTATATTGATTGTAACATAATTCTCAATTACTGTCTATGTGACCGTTTTGGTTTACTTTAATTCTTTTTGCAATCTTACAGAGTTAAATCCATAAAACTTGCACATCCCTTTATTCTCCCAGAACTCTGGATCCTCCTGGATATCAGAAAAATACAGAAGTTCTGGCTGCGCCGGCAGTTCCTTTACCACCACATCCTTCTCTCCGCTTTCATAGACCGCAATACGTTCCTTTCTGGCCTCTCCATAGGCCTTTGCTGATCCGTTTGCAAGATCTGTAATAGCTGAAGAAAAAGTAAAATAGTGTGGTGTTGGTATAACCGCAAGAGCTGAAGCAAACGTAAAAAACAGCAGACAGAAAAGGATATACATTGCTGTATTCCCGGAAAACTGCTGATTCTGTTTTTTTTGATCCAGTTTTTTCCGGAACCATCCGGCTGTGTATCCGGTTCCCAGTGTCACCACCAGAATATACATCGTATAAGTCAGCGCCTGCAGTCTCTGTGCTTCCATACTCCCTACTGCAAACAGAGGCGGTGTCATCATCGCTGCCACAAGACAGAACCCAAAGGCTATCACACCTAGCGGACATGGAAAAGAAAAATCTGTTTTTCCCGCCATATCATAAAACAAAGGTATCAAAATCAGTACCAGGAAAAGCACCGGCCAACCGGACCATTCATTGATACAGTAATCAAATGCATAATAAAAGGATACAAAAATGGCTTTTACCGGATTCATCCCTGTGGCATCTGCTGCCCGTACCCAGTTACCAGGAGCCGCCACATTTAAGAGAAATCCCAGATAATACAGTCCTATGGGCCACCAGAAAGCTCTGCAAGCCCTCCATTTCTTCTGCAGGCTGACACACAGAATCACTGCCAGAAGCACAACTGCTCCGTTCAGAGCCGTCATCTGGTTGCCACCTCCCACCAGAAATCCGAGAACAGATGCCCCCACCAGCTTTCCAGTTCGTTTCTTTCCCGTATCATAAATAGCCGAGATCAGCAGTCCATAAAACCACATACAGAAGCTATGCACCAGAATATAATTAGCAGCACCACTGTACCAGTAAAAGGCCTCCACCCTGCCCTGCATACGCTGCACCGTGATGAACAACATCAACAGTATCACTGAGCCTGCCAGATACTTATCAGTATGAAATACCCTGCAGAAGATCACCTTCAGTAAATACGCTGTAGAAAGACTGAGTGCCCCGATCATGATCACACTGGTCCACACATAAGCCCTTTCCCCAAAGGTATTGGGGGGCAGAGCCATCAGAAAATTGGAAGTAAAATAACCCATCCAGTTCAGCCAGTCATCTGCTGCACGCACGATCCCTGCCCAGACTGTCACCAGCAGGGAATGGGTATTTACAAATGCCTGTCTGCAATCACTTCCAATCGAGTAATCATCTGCACTTGGATAATTATAAAATCCGATCCAGAGCAATGGAACCAGACTGAGCAGATAAACGACCAGTAAAAACCAGAATAACCGTTTCGGTGTCAGCCATCCAGAAACAAATTTTCCAAACTGTACTCCTTTTTCCTTAACAAATTCCTCCAGCTCCAGTGCTGTATTTTTTTCCTGTTTCTTCATGCTAAGGCTTTCCTTTACTCGCCTGTATAATCATTGCAGGCATCTATTACCAGCTGTACCTCGTCCGCTGTCATCTCAGGGAAAAGAGGCAAGGTTACGCAGTGCTTTGCCAGTTTTTCTGCATTTGGGCAGTCCCCCTCATGATATCCCAGCGAAGCATAGGCCTTCTGCAGATGACAGGGAACCGGATAGTGTCTGTTACACTCCATTCCCTTTTCCTGCATATAGGCCAAGAAGTGCTCCGGGTTCTCCACCTGGATGACAAACAGATGGAATACCGGATCTGTCTTATCCGGATGTGCCTGATGTATAATAAGCGGATTATAGATCTCTCTTAAATACTGTTTCCCAATCTCACGTCTTCGTGCTGTCCATTCCGGCAGGTATTTCAGGCTCACACTCAAAACTGCCCCCTGGATTCCCTCCAGACGGTAATTATAACCGATCATGTCATGATAATACCTCACATGACATCCCTGATTTTTCATGGTTGTGACTGTATCAAAATGCTCCTGTGTTTTGCAGGTCACACTGCCGCCTTCCCCGAAGGCATACAGATTTTTGCCGGGATAAAAGGAAAAGCAGCCAATATCACCAAGGCTTCCTGCCATTCTTCCTTCATAACCAGCTCCATGTGCCTGTGCGCAGTCCTCTACAACAAACAATCCGTATCTGTCAGCAATTTCTTTCACTTTGCTGAATTCAAAAGGCTGTCCATATAAATGGACTCCGATGATCCCCTTTGTCTTATCTGTGATCTTTTCTTCGATCTTATCTGGGTCAATCTCCCAGGTATCTGCCGTACAGTCCACAAATACCGGTGTTGCTCCTGTGTAGCTGACACCCCAGGCCGTTGCAATGTAGGTATTTGCAGGAACAATCACTTCATCCCCAGGTCCTACACCAAGTGCTGCCATCGCACAGTGCAGGGCGCTGGTACCATTATTGACACCCGCTGCGTAAGGAACTCCCACATATTCCGCAAACTCCCGGTCAAACCGATCTGCATATTTCCCACCGGAAAAGGCTGTTTCCTCACAGACAGCCTCAATCGCCTTTAAATATTCCTCTCTATGCTTCTGAAAATCCCTGGATAAATCAATTCTTTTCAGCATTTTTATGCCCCTTTCTTTTCTGACTTCAATGCCTTTCGTAATCTGTGAATCTGTATGATATAGTTTTTAATTGTTTTGAAGACCTTTACCGTGGTATTATAATCTTCCTGCCATTCTACCGGCATGTCGCAGATCTTCATACCATCCCGTTCTGCTCTGAGCAGAAATTCTACCGTATAAAACCAGCCATTGTCCTGACTGCTCTCTGCAACCAGCTGCTCTGCTTCTTCCTTCCTTAAGAAGGTAAATCCACAGAGTGCATCTGTTGCCTTCATATGAAATATTGTCTTCAGCAGAAACACCAGCCCCATAGAGGTGATCTTCCTGTACCATTTTCTCCCTTTGGTATCAGATTCTTTACTGAATCTTGTCCCATTTACATACTGAAGCTCCGGATCCTGCTGAAACATTTCTATCGTTTTTCCCAGATATTTCAGATCTGTGGAAAGATCAATATCCATATATCCCACAATATCGCAGTCATTCAGCTCGATTCCCTTCCGGAATGCTACACCAACGCCTCTCTCCCCTACTCTGACATAGGTTACTTCCGGATAAGCTTCTTCCAGTTTCTTTCCAATCTCCGGTGTTTCATCTTCAGATCCATTATCCAATATGGTAAGCCTGCAGGGGATTTTCACATGTTCCCTGACATAGGCTATCGTTGCCTCAATCCCTTTCTGCAGCCGCAGTCTTTCATTCAGGACCGGAAAAAGCAGATTGATGCTGTTTACTTCTCTGTTCATCGTATTTTCCTTATTTCCTTGCAATTTTCTCAATATCAGAAACCAGATATCTCTGGTGCTTATAAATCAGATTCAGCAGTACTGACAGATACTTCAGAATAATGGTCAGCAGTGCAAATACACCAAAGAAACCAAGCGCCAGAAAGCCCATGGTTGACAACCAGCCTTCCACCGGCTTATGGGAATTAAACAGATCTGACACCAGATAAATCCCCATGGCTACTGTAAACACCAAAAAGGCGCAGCAGATGACCATGGAAACTCTCTCCAGCACATTAGTAAAATAGATAAAGGAATCCAGTGCCAGTGATGTTCTTTCTGAGGCTACCGTCTCATTCGTGATCCTCGCCTTCTCATCCCTGCTCTCATAATACATGGTTGCTGCATTCAGTCCACAATTACTGTATACAGCCTTCCGGTATGGAATATACTGTCCTATCGACTTAATCCGGTTAATTGCCCTTCTCGAAATAATACGGAAGGTTTCCGGTCCGATCCTGCCGCCACCCCTGCTTGTCATATTATACAGGGAATAAAAGATCCGTGATGTCAGCCGCATTTTCCCCTTACTGCTGGCAGCCACAATATCATTTCCCTCAAGAAGCTTTTCATACACCCGGAGCAGCATATCCGGATCATAATCCATGAATACATCGTCAAATTCATACACAAAATCACCAATAGCAAGATCCCGGCCTGCATTCATGGCACTCTCGATCCCCTGAAAATAGCTCATATGGATGATATTGACCATGGCATTCACCTGGTTTTCCTCCAGAAAGCCTTTTAATTTCTCTATTGTTCCATCTGTACAGCCATCATCTACACATACGATCTCAAACTTTTCAAAGTTATCCTCAAACACCGGAATAATAGAACGCATGAAAAAGCGGATATATTCTTCCACATTATGCAGATACACAACCAGAGAAATAAACTTTTTTTCTTTTTTACTGTTTCCCGTCACATTCATTTCCTCGCTTTGTCTTTTTATAAATACGCATCCAGATCGTATACGGTATTGATCTTTCCTGACAGCACGCTGATAAAGACCGGGCTCTCACTGAGTACCCGGATTGCAGTCGGTCTGGAATCGTCTACCTCCGATGACTTCAGGATCGGCTTCATGGAATACAGGGATTCCTTATAAGTATAGGCATATTCCGGTTTCAGATACTTGTCTGCCAGATGCGACATATACGGCCATGCGCTGTCCGGCTTATGAATACAGGTATTGCAGTTGCCAAGTGCCTCCGGCCTGCATTCCGGCCTGCCATCCTCACTTTCCCTCTGACACTGGAATGTCGGCAGCTCTTCATAGCTTGTCACATGCGGCGTAAAGGTCACACTGGTCAGTGAATGCAGTCCGGTTTTCCCAAACGGCATGATGGAAAAAAACGGTCCATCCATAACGGTAATCCCCGTTCCTCTCAGTGTATCACCGGGCTCACAAAGAATGATCTCACAAAGCTCATACTTTATTTTAAACTTCTCCTGGTCAATCCCTTCCGTCTTCTCAATGATCTGGTTAACAGATGCATACGTGGCATTCAGTACAAAAGGAGCCTCAAAGTATATATCATCGCACATCCATACCTCGAACATGTCATTTTTCCGGAGGATCTTTTTCAGCCTTGCCCCAAAGAGAAATGTTACGTTATTCCTGTCAGAAAGCTGCTCTTCATAATATTTCTGAAGGATCCCGGCATCATAAGTATACTCCTCTGTCAGGAAGGCTCCATCGCACATTCCTGTCTGAAAATACTTGGAAACCGCCACTTCCTCACACCTGATCCCTGCTGCCCTGCAAAACTCCATGAACTGCTCCGCATTCGTCCAGGAAAAACGTCCTGACGTGGCATAGATCTGTTCAAATCTGTCATGAATACAAAATCCAAAGTCCTCTACAAACCGTCTGAAATATCCTGCTGATTTCACCGCTGTCGTAAGGCTTCTTGGATAATGATAGCCCATATGCACCCTGGCCTGATTAATATAGGTTGCTCTCTGAAAGGGTGCTCTGTCATATTCCAGCACCAGCACCTTTTCACCCTTATCACTGCACCTTTTCGCCGCGTACAGACCATACAGACCGGCTCCGATTATAATTTTGTCATATTTTCTGTCCATGGTGATCCTCTCACTTATGGTATTTCTATTTCATACAGCGTATAGGCTTCTCCCTTCGCTGTGTCTGTCATTGTCTCATAGCAGATCCTGCTGTTTTCTTCTCCAGGTTCAAAGCTGCTGATGCAGTTCTGCTCACATTTTAAAATATAAAAGCTTTTCTTATCTGGGAAATTAGCACCTGCCCAGTCCAGAAGATCCGCATATTCGATCCCGCCCTTCTGTTCCTCTGTATAATCTGCAAAGGCTTCGATCCTTCTATTTCCCGCATAATAAAACTGATATTTCTTCCCAAGATAGGCGAGCACTGTGGATGCCTCCGATACATCCGTACTGATGATCAGTGAATCCTCCGGTACATTTTCCCTGATGTAGGACGCTGCATTTACGCCGTCGGAATATACCCCGGATAAAGCATTCTGAAGGCTTGAGCTTTCCTCTGCACTGTTCCATTGTACAAACATCAGTATCGAGATGATGATCAGGAAAATCTCCGGCAGAATACGTGCAGCTTCTTTTGTGCTTCCTGCCTGACCAGCGCTCTCTCCATCCGTTTCCAGAAGGATCCAGAAGCACCAGATCACAGCAAATACTATTGCGATATAATGCCAGATATGAAGCTGGTACACCAGCACACTGAACAGTGCCTCAAACAGGAAAGTGCCTGCTGCCACGATCACAGGGAAGAAATTTTTCTTTTTTATACCAAGCCAGATTCCTGCTGCGAGAAAAAGTAAAATTAACAGCAGATCTGCTGTCTTTCCTGCTCCTGTCATTCTGGAGAGAATATGAAGGGAAAAATTTTTAATTTCAGTCAGCAGTGAAGTAAATCCCATATCCTGCATCTGATATTCCGGACTGTCTGACACCCCGTAGAATTCATAGATCCACAGCATCAGACTGGCAAACGGAATCCATAATCCCTTTGCTGCCTGCATAAACGCATTCTTCTGTTTCTTATGGACACTTTCTGATGCTGCTTCCCACAGCCACATCAGGGAGATCAGTCCTGCTGGTGCCAGTGCGATCGTATCTGCCTGTACCAGAAGTCCAAGCAGCAGACCACAGACTACCGGCTTCCGCTTACAATCCTTATAAAAAGCTGCCAATACTACCAGAAAAAGGGCGATCAGACAATAATTTCTCGCTACCACAGAATAATAATAGGAAAATACCGGACTGAATAAGCAGCAAAGCTTCGTCACCGGATAAAACGGTGCTCGGTATACAAATATTCCTGCCGTTATTCCCATGATCACATAACTGAGTACGCTGATCGTCTGAAAGGGAAGTCCTGCCTTGGCAAATGGCATCACCAGAAGATACCACAGACAGGGATGCCCCTGAAACCTGATCTGCGCAAACAGTTCCGGAACTGACAGCTCCCTGGCGATCAGCCAGACATTGGCTTCATCTCTCCACAGCTCATGCCCTGCCAGCAGGATTCCGTTAAAAGCAAGATAGGAAAGCCACAGGATGGTCAATATAACGATATCCTTCTTTTGGATCTTTTCCTTCATAGGCTGACCATTTTACTCCTTTTCCCTCTTGTCAGCAGCTTCCATCGCCTACCGACCCATAATGTTTATGGTATCACGATATAAAGGAATGGTCAAGAAAAGCGCTTCTTGAACGATGCCCATAAAATCGTCAAAAAGCGCTTTCCAAAAGCAAATATATACACTATTGCTTAATTATTTTTTGTCTCCTCAATAGACAGGATCATCTCGGAAAGAGCATCCGCATACAGCCTTCTTCCTGCCTCTGTCAGATGCACACCATCCTCCAGATATTCTTCTGCCGTGTACCCGTCTATGCCAAGATCCAGATAAGCATCAAAGAATTCTGCTCCCTGCTCCTTTGCCACATACTCACAGCTTCCCTTATAGTCAAACAGCGTGCCATAGCCTGTATTCAGGGTATTGCCATCACCGATAAATTTATCCCCATTATAAAACATGGCATAATTCGGCGCACAAAGGATCACCGTTGCATCAGGCGCTAACTCCTTCAGGTTGGAAACTGCATAGCGGAGCGCCCCTACATAGGTTCTGATATCAAAGTCATTATCCGAGTTACTTATAGGGGTAACCCGGAGAAGATCATTCATGCCGTATTCTACAACAAAATAATCGGTCCTTGAAAAATCCACATTTCCGCTGCTTAAGATTTCCCCTGCCCTTGTGCCATTAAAAATATCTGTCGGAATATCTCCTCTCATTGCCTTTACGATTCCCACAAGGCTTCTGGATGTCCACTGGTCATTTTCATATTTTTCATCAATTTCAATTGCTGCACAGGTTCCTCCGATAGCCAGATTGTAGCAGTCTGCATCACAGGCTTCCGATGTCAGGTAGGGAATTCCGGTACCATCCCTGCTGTTATCAAAAATACTGTCTCCCATAAACACGATCTGCAGATGACCGCCTTTACTTTCTATCTGATCCTCCTCAGAGATCACCTGCTCCTGCTCCGGCTCCTGTGGCATTTCCTCCGGCACCACATCCGGCGCCGGGAGATCACTCTGTGCTTCAGGTGTCGCTGCAGCCTCTGGTTCCTCCGTTGGCTGCTCCTGTACCAGAGTTTCCCCGGTCTCCGTAATGATCACATTATCCGCTGCGTTTTCCTGACTCCCACTCTCTGTTTCTTTTTCTGCACATCCACTGAGTGAAAAGACAAATAACGCTGTGATCAAGCCTCCTACTACTATATTTCTCCATTTTTTCATAATTTTCACACTCCTTTGAGATTCCATAACTCTCATCTGCAATCTCATCATAGCACATTCACTAAAATAGAAAAGAGCTTTCCATGCGTATTAAGGTTTCCTTCAGAAACTTTAATAAAATCTTAATGAATCGCATTCTTTCCCTGTGGTTCATCATATACTATGCAGTATTTCATACATTTATGCGTAATACTGCAAAAACCACTCTGCAAATCTGGACAATCCCTCTTCTATAGTTGTGGATGGCTTGAAATCAAAATCCTTCATCAGCTCACTGACATCCGCATAGGTTTCGTATACATCTCCCGGCTGCATTGGCAGGAATTCCTTCTTTGCTTCCTTTCCCAGACACTTTTCCAATACACTGATATAATCCATCAGCTTCTCTGGCTTATGGTTTCCTATATTGTAGATCTTATAAGCTGCACCGTTCTCATCCTGTGCCGGCGGATTGCAGAGAATGTTCTCCACTCCGGTCACAATATCATCAATATAAGTAAAATCACGCTTCATATCCCCATGATTATAAATCTGGATCGGTTCTCCTGCCATGATCTTCTTTGCAAATTTAAAATATGCCATATCCGGTCTTCCCATGGGGCCATACACAGTGAAAAAGCGTAGTCCGGTCAACGATATCCCGTATAATTTGCTGTAGGCATAAGCCATCAGCTCATTGGACTTTTTCGTAGCCGCATACAGGCTCACTGGCTGATCCACCTTATCCTCTGTAGAAAAGGGAACCTTCTTGTTCCCACCATACACAGAGCTGGAGGAAGCAAATACCAGATGCTCCACCCCGAAATGTCTGCACGCTTCCAGAATTTCAAAAAAGCCTACCAGATTGGACTGAATATAAGCATCCGGGTTGGTAATACTGTATCTGACCCCAGCCTGGGCTGCCAGATTCACCACAATATCAGGATGATAGGCTTCAAATATCCTGTGAACAGCTTCCTTATCCGCAATATCTCCCTTTTCAAAGGTGTAGCCCTCGTATTCTTTCAGGATCGCCAGCCTGTCTTCTTTCAGCGATACCTCATAATAATCATTCATATTATCAAGCCCGATGACTCTGGCTCCCTTTTTCAGAAGCTCCCTAGAAAGGGAAAATCCGATAAATCCGGCTCCTCCCGTAATTAGATATGTTTTGTCTGTATCAAGTGGTTTCATATATATCCTCCATCATCTGGCAGCCTGTGCCAGTTTTTCTTTTCTTTTTTCTTTTCTCTCCCTGACATTATCAAGAATGTCTGCAAGACCTGCTGCCGCAAGCGGCAGCATCAATACGAAATATCCAAGCACATACCTGGACTGTGCCTCCCAGATCATATGGAACAGAAAGCCTCCAAAAATATTCAGCATAAAATATGCCTTAGGCAGATCCCAGTCCCTTTTTCTGAACACTTCGATACCAAAATAAGTCCCTGTCAGCAAAAATATCAGAAAATGATATCCATTCATAACAAAAAGCAAAATTTCCCTTCCCTCTTCAAACAGAAACCATTTTACGATCCCTGTCGTGTGCAGAGAATGCCTGGTGCACCACTCATTACTGATCATTGCCTGAAAATCCGGAGCATTCCACTGAGAAGTAAACTTCTTATAGAAGTAATTCAGCGCATATTTCTGCTCATGCAAAAAACGTGACAGTGACTGCTTCAGGTTTTCCATACAGGCTTTTTCTGTAGCAGTCCTGTCAAATCCGTTCTGCCCATATACCGCCCAGTTATAACCATTGTACCATCCGCAGGCATACCCGCCTTCATCTCCCTCCTGCATACTCATAGCCACCCATGCAAGCTTGGGAATCCCCTCCGGGTATCTGTCAAGTCCGGCTCTCTGTACATAAACACCCTCTATTGCAGAGTTACACATCACCGGCAGTAAGATCATGGGGAGTATATACAGCAAATGTCTATATTTTCTCTTTTGGAAGCAATTCAGTAAAACAGCGATCACCACTGCCACAAGAACAATATTGATATTGGATTTGATCACGATGCCGCATGCCAGCAATACTGCTATCCTGAGCAGATATTTCCCCCCATCCCTTTTCAGATAGCAGAGCATCTGCCAGATTGCCAGCATTCCAAAAGCCCAGCCGATCAGATCTCCATACACAAAGGTAGAAAACAGGAAAAGCGGCAGCATTCCCATTGACAGAACCGACTCCAGCTTCCTGACATTCTCCGTGAAAAGCTCTTTCGTGATCTGATCCAGAGAAAACAGGATGATAGCAACAGCTGCCACATTTATGATCTGAAAAGCCAGATAATTTTCTACTCCTGCCAGGTGATACAGCACTTCAAGAAACGCTGTAAGACCAATCTGGAACGAATAATTATACAGATATTCGCCCTGCCTGAATGCATCATAATTTCCCCTCATAAAACTGACGGCGATCTCACTTACTGTCTCTCCATCACAAATTGCCGTTCCCCTGACAAGCAGTACGATCACAAGACTTACTCCTGTTCCGAACAGCAACGCTGTCAGAGACAATTTCCCTGTCCGCTGAAACCATTCCGTTACCGACAGTCTGTATAGGAGAAATAAGACAATTCCTGTTACGATCAGCAGAAGAATTGGATCGTCCCATTTATATTTTGCCGTTTCCATGTCCTTATACAGGTCAAAATATGTAGTCCTCAGCAGACTGTTCCCCGCATTAAACAGAACCATGATCCCCAAGGGGATCAGGTAGAATGCTGTCAGGAGCTTTACGATCTTTTTTCTTTTTTCATAATTTGTCGTTTCCGGCATATTTCCATCCTGTCTTTTACTGTCTGTCATTTTTACTCAGACCTGTGCCATCTCACTCTGTATCATACATTCACAATTATAGAGGATTGTTCCTGTTCTTTCAAGCCTGCCAGCTCCTCTTTCCCAAGGATAACATTGCATTTCTTTTTTTTCTTGCGTATACTGTTACTGTAGCCAATCAGAAAAAGAGGTATATTATGAATCCTTCCAATAAAACGCTTTCTGTGATCATTCCTTCCTATAACGAAGAAGCCATGATACAGACAACCTTCCAGACAGTAAAGAAAATCCTTTCTGAAAGCCAGATTCCATTTGAGATCATTTTTGTAGATGACGGTTCCCGGGACGGAACCTATCAGGAGGTCATCAGGCTTTCAAAGGACAATCCGGAAGTACATGGGATCTCGTTTTCCCGGAACTTTGGCAAAGAGTCTGCCATCTTCGCAGGGCTTGCAGAAGCAAAAGGGGCATGCTGTGTTATCATGGACTGCGACCTGCAGCATCCTCCCTGCACGATCATAGAAATGTACCACCTCTGGGAACAGGGCTACGAGGTCGTGGAAGGCGTCAAGACTTCCCGTGGAAAGGAAAGTGCTTTCCACCATCTCTGTGCCAACGGCTTTTATGCTATTATCAGCAGGCTTACCCATATTGATATGGCAAACGCTTCCGATTTTAAACTTCTGGACAGACAGGCTGTAGATGCCCTGCTTGCCATGCCAGAGCGTGCTCCCTTTTTCCGAGCCCTTTCTTCCTGGATCGGCTTTTGCAGCATCCAGGTTCCTTTCGAAGTGCAGGAACGTACAGTCGGAACCTCCAAATGGTCCATGTGGAGCCTTACCAAGTATGCCATCCGGAATATCACTTCCTTTTCCGGTGCACCCATGCAGGCTGTAACACTGCTTGGCTGGATCATGCTGGTGTTTTCCCTTGTACTTGGCATACAGTCACTGTACCGCTATTTCACCGGCACTGCGCAGGAAGGTTTTACTACTGTGATCCTCCTGCTTCTGATCATTGGCAGCATATTAATGATCAGCCTTGGCATTATAGGCCACTACATCTCCCGTATTTATGATGAGATCAAACGTCGTCCCAAGTATATTATCAGCAGACGATGCGGCAAATAAATAATCCACCCACTACAAAAAGCGCACCGCATCTGCCAGTGCGCTTATCGCTTCTTTTCGATCATCCTTATTTACTCGTAGAGATCGTAAATTGTAACCTTCAGAGCCTCAGCAAGTGCTTTCAGTTCAAAATCCATAACAGCCCTTTCATGACGCTCAATTCTTGAAATTGATCCTCTGCAGATATAAACAGCATATGTTTCCAGTCTCTCAGATAATTCCTTCTGACTTAAGTCCTGTTCTACTCTGTATCGTCTTACGTTGTCACCAACTACATTAAAATTTTGGAGATTTGTATCCATCTTTTCCATCCTCTGCTTGCTATCCTTTCTTTCCTCATTTGAATAAGTGGATCATTACTATTTTAGTATATTCTTATGCATAGTGTGTCCTATTTTAAGACATATTTCCAAATTTTTCAAACTGCATTAAACTGTAGAAATAATTTGCAATTATATAAATACCATTTCCCACTTTTAGGACATTTTTATTTGTTATTTCTGTGCATTATTTGTCAATATGCTGATTTTTATACATTTCTCATAAAACAGTCTTGAATATTCTGTTTTACGTTGTATAATAAGTGTTGTCAGAAAGACTGATGTTACTTATGAAGGGGAATCGTCTGTTAATCATTTTATATTTCTGCGTGGTATTATCCTCCTATAGTGTTATTATGAGTAAATATTGTTCAATATTCGTTCTTTTATTTTATTGACTTTTTCCCATGTTTCTTCTATGATATGTATACGTTAATGTTTATGTTAACAACATTATTATACAAAAGTAAGGGAAGAAATTATGACACTCAGCCGAAATGACAGATACCGTTTAACTAACAGAGAAAGAGATATTTTGGATATTCTTTGGGAATCCGGGAAATCTATGGTGGCTTCCGAAATCACCTCCATGCGTGATGACTTGTCCATTAATACTGTACAGGCTGTTCTGAAAAAGCTTCTTCAGAAGAAGCTGATCGCAGTAGATGAGATTGTTTATAGTGGAACTGTTCTCAGCAGAAGCTATAAGCCGACCATGACACCTGATCAATTTGAAATTCAGAAATTTGAGAATGCCTTCAGCAAGGTTTCCGGTAAGCCCTTCTCCCCCTCTTCCTTTGTAGCAACTTTACTCGAAGAGGAAAAAGATACCTCAGATCTCCTGTCAGAAATTGACAGTCTCGAGCAACTTATCTCTCAGAAAAGAGAGGAGCTTTCCAAGAAAAACTAGAAAGTTATTTGTCCTGTCCTTTCCTGAAAGGTAAATGAGAGATCGACCAAACAGGAAAGGATTGACAAGCATATGAGTTTCACGTTTTCTACCCTCTTAAGCATGATCATTATCAATGCTGTTTTTGTTATTGCCCTTAATCAGGTTGTTAAGACATCTGTGATCAATTATTTTAATATTGATCTGTTCCTTCTCAGTTCTCTTGTTATTCTGCTTCGTTTCCTTTTACCATTTGAATTTCCCTTCACTGTTTCTGTACCGGTAAAGTGGGGTTTATCCTATCTGTATGATCTCTTTGTTATGCTGGAGATCAACATTCTCGGTCCTCCCATCAACATCTTTACTATTTTTATGATTGCTTGGTACATTGGCATCCTTATCTGCGGCTCACGGCTTTTTCTCCAGTTCGCCACTATCCGGCAACGCTATCGGCTTCGAGAAGCTGCACCTGACTCTGACGCATATGCCATACTTCATAAGATCACTTCCTGCCACCAGAAAAGCAAAGCTGTTTTCAGGATCTACATAACTCCAAGGAATATTACACCCTTCATATATGGCATTTTCCATCCGGTTATCGTCCTGCCTGACAGCGTTCATTCCAAAGAAGCGCTATTCTATATTCTCAGCCATGAAACAGCCCACTACTATAACCACCATACCTTGTATAAGTTCCTTTGTTCTCTTCTTGAGGTGATCTACTTCTGGAACCCACTGGTTAAAATCTTCGTGAAAGAGATCAACCGTATCATAGAAATCAGTGTGGATTCCAAGGTTATCGCACCGTTAGAACCTCTTGGTCGCCTGGACTATTCCAAGAGCCTTACCAGTATGGCAAGAACCCTTGCAGAGAAAAAGACGACACCCGCTTTTACAGCCACCTACAGCTCTACAAAGACAGACGATTCCAGGTTGAATAAATCCTCAAAAACCCAATCTTCCAAAAAGCCGTCTTCTCTCAGCCAAAGAATACAAATGATCATCGGAAGCCCTGATAAGATCAAAACACTGGCACCAAATGGGCTGGTTTCCAGTCTGCTGCTTATTGGAGCATTGATGATCTCATTGGTTTTTGTGTTTGAGCCATATAGAATATCTTATAAATATACAGTGGAAACCTTTGATTCTGACAGCAGAAATCTTTTCTATATTGATAATCAAGATGGTACTTATGATTTATCTTGACAACAACTATTGCATGACTGAGTCAAAGATATCTGACCCCGATTTACCAGTGTATGATTCTTTTCCCAATTAGTAGATATTATAATTATGCATAATTTATCTGAAATATTGACACATCTTTTTAATGGATGTATTCTAAATACACAGGAGAAGTTAAAAATACTGTATTGTTTACTTTTTTAATGTCGAAAGGAGATTCTATCTATGAACTTTAAAAACAAATTACTTATTTATTCATTCATTACTTTCTTCGCCTCATTTTTTGCTATATCCACTCCCGTTTTTGCTGCAGAACCAATAATTTCTTCACAGCCTGATGAAATAATAGAAACCGCCTCTTCTGAAATTGCTCCATGTTCGGATATTATAAAATATCGCTATAAAGAAGAAAATGGCAAATTATATCGTCGTCTTTTTAACTATACCCGAGATGAATGGGCTGAACCTTACTGGCACCTTGTAGGCTAACGTCCAGCACCACCCTCAAGTTTTTCCCTTGACTTCTCCGACAAACCGTCATGGATCATGGCATGCAAATCGCAGGTGGAACAAGCGTCCAGCTGCGATTTTGTTACCTTGCCGTCACGATAGTCCCTTACGATCTTGTTTTCATACATACTGTATTTCTTATCTGTCCAGAACTTCAGCTTATGTCTGAGAACCCAGAACGCCGGCCCCCAGATATACTTGTGCATCGCCGGAGAAACTGAACCGATCATCCAACAGTTTCTGTCACAGCAGCGCACCTTTGCCCGTACTGCATCTGCCTGAGGACTGTTCCACAGCTCATCAAAGCTGTCACACTCATTCAGATTCCCCATCACTTCCTTATCCTTTGTACCATTACAGGGCATAACATCCCCGTAAGGATCAATAAAGAAGGTATCAAACGCCATATCACAGGGCAGAAGACGCTTCTGTCCATAGATATAGTTGATCAGTCCATGATTGAAATATGCCCGGAACCATTTCTTGGGACTCTTTGATTTCAGCAGCTCATTGATCAGGTTTTCAAATTCCTGCGCTACCATAGGTCTGTCATGAATAATGTTCTTCGCTTCCACAAAGTAGAAGGAATTGTGCAGAGATGCAGTAGCAAACTCCATATTCATCTCATCAGAAAGCTGATACAGGGCTACCAGATCCCTGGCATTGGCATCCTGTACTGTCATGCCGAAGCCCACATCCTTCATCCCCATATCCACCAGCTGCTTCAGCGTTGAATAGCCCCTTTGAAACCCATTCTCCAGCCCACGGATCTTATTATTTGTTTCTTCCAGCCCTTCTATGGAAATACGGATGCCGATATCAGGAAATTCCCTGCACAGGTCTACAATACGGTCTGTAAAAAAGCCATTCGTGGAAATAACGATACGGTCACTCTTTTTCTTTAATTCCCTCACAATATCCTTTAAATCTGTCCGTATAAAGGGCTCTCCTCCCGTGATATTGGTAAAATACATAGGAGGCAGCTTTTTTATCGTTTCCAGTGAAATTTCTTCATCCGGCAGGGACGGCTTCTTATAGCGGTTGCACATATTACAGCGTGCATTACAGCGATAGGTTACAATAACAGTTCCATTCAGCTTTTTCATGAATAACTCCTTTTTTTGCTATTAGTAACAGCGTGCGATAACTAACTATTTACAATGTTGTTATTTTTATATTACAATTATCCTGTAAAGGGGGATTGCAGAAGATGTGGAAATGAGAAATCATTTTTCGCATCTTCTGTTTTTTCCACATCTGTTCTTAGAAAGTAACCTCCCCATCATGGGAGATCAGGGATACGCTCTCAAGACCTTCCAGCTCCTGCACCTTCTGTACCAGATCATATTCTTTAGATGTCCGCACCTCAATCACCAGATTACAGCCATTTCCGGTAATATTCCTTGATTTGATCTTGTAATATCTGCAGAATTCCCTGATCCTTTCCACCAGCTCAGGCTCCTGCTTTCCCTCCTGCAGATTGACCACCAGGATCATTGGAGCCTTGCCAATTGGAATACGGTCTAAAATAAGCACAAGGATCGTCAGTAATACAGACAGGACGATCGCGATTTCTGTCACATGTGCGCCGCAGCAGATCCCCACAGCAATCGACCAGAACAGAAATACCAGATCCATGGGTTCCTTCACTGCCGTTCTGAATCTGACAATGGAAAGAGCACCCACCATACCAAGGGAAATCACGATACTGGACTGTACTGCCAGTATGATCCCTGCTGTGATCACTGCGATCGCCGCAATGGAAATATTAAAGTTCCTGGAATAAAAGGTTTTCCTTGTGATCACCCGGTATACCATAAAAATGTAGCAGCCTATGATACATGTAATGAAAAGTACCGCCACAATATGCGGCACACTCACTGTTTCGCTGGTATATGATGCCAGAAAATCCTTTTTGAAAATATCTGAAAATCCCATTCCTCTGTCCAAACCTTTCTGTTTCAATTATTTGTAGCTTCCGGCAGTGCCCTGCCCCGTTTTTGTCTCTGCAGATCTTTTTACCTCTTCTGCCGCACCTGAAATTTTCTGCACAGGTAATACTTGGAAAAGGTAGATGCTTTAAGCCCCTCCAGCTGCAGGATCTGATATATCTCATCTGGCAGGAAGCTGTCAAACTTCACTTCCATCAGTTCTGTCCCTACCGGCAGGATCCCTCTTCCCGCAATCCTTTCATCCAGAAACGCTCTCACATCACTACCGGAAAGGATCTTCCGGTCAAAGGTCACTCTCACATTGGCATCCTGCATCCTGTATACATAGGGAATACGCTCATATTCCACGATCACGGCTGGCCGCATCAGCCGCACTGCCATCAGATAAGCAAGCCGGTGCAATACCCTCTGTTCCTTTGTGATATCTGAAGGGATTTCTCCCCGCATCAGCTTTTCACACTGGGACAGTGTGATCGGGCTGCTGCTTTTATGTGTCATCCCACGATACTTTTCCTTACACTCCAGAGTGATCCGTTCTGTACTGTGATTATAGATCCGGATCCGGAACTTCTCTCTCTCATCGACCCCATTTTCATTGCTCATATAGCAGCTGTTCTGATAATCATCAAAATACAGGCTTCTGATCTGATAAGAGCCTTCTGCACCAGTATGGCTGTCCCTGGATGCAACTGCATTTATTTTAGCATTTTCGATCAATGCCTGTCCATGCGTAAGGGGATATTTATATTCGTGTCGATACCGCTTTTCCTCCACCTGTTATGCTCCTTACTCCTCTTTCTGTTCCCATCTGGCCACCAGTACAAGATCGTCCATGACGGGTGTTTCTGCCACATACTGCTGTCCATCCTCATCATCAAAGCAGCCAAGGAATACACTATCCTCTCTGTCTTCATCCAGAATGGCCGGCAGAGGCTGTCCTTTTTCCACCCAGTAATACAGCGTCTGATTATAGTCCTCATTAAGGAACGGCGCCCTGCGCTTCACTTCTACAATACAGTATTCCTTTTTTTCTATCCAGATGCTGTCAAGGAACTCCTTTTTCTCCGTAAGATACTGCTTCACCATGGAAAGTTCCTGCGAGAGCGTATCAAATCTTGTATAATCCCCCTCTGCAGGGATTTCAAGTCCATCCGGAAGGACAAATGCCCAGGAAAGCCGTTTTTCATTCCATCTGAGGGCATCCAGCTGCGCACTACGGCTGATCATCTCCCCGTAATCACTGATCCCGCTGTCAAGCAGCTCTTCCAGCGGCTTCTGAAAGGATGATGCGTAGATCTCTTCTACCGCCTGCCGGAAAACCGGATTCTGATACATGGCAGCCAGCCAGGTGTTCTGATTGGCATTCCCTTCCGGTCTGCTCATGGCAATGGATGCCGTTAACGCCTCCGGGATTCCATACATAGGCGTATTTACATTCCCCATAGCTCCGTCAAAATCCCATACCGGTCCTGCATACAACAGGGAACTCTCTCTCTTCGTGCAGGCAAACTGACTGGCAATTCCCACATCATGATCACCGGAAATCTCTTCCGCAAGCCATCCCGCCGCCCATGAGGGGATATCGATCAGCTCCTCCAGTGACTTTCCACTGATATCGCTGATCCCATCATCCGCAAGCAAAGCGCTTTCTACATCATTCAACAGTTCCTCTGCTTCCTGCTTTCGCTCTGCACTCAGCTTCCGGCCGGATGCTTCCTTCACCTCGAACAGCCTGCCGCCCGTCGTTGTAATATAGTCTTTCCCGTTTTCCTTCCGGAAATCAAGCTCCATTTCAAAAGCGAAGCCGCCATCTTCTGCAATATCCCATCTGTTTTCCCCAATCTCTACTGCCTCTGTAATGAGATACAGTCCCTGATATTCACCATTCATAAACAGCTCGACAAATTCACCATCCGGCTCATAGCCTTCTGCCCCTACCGCCCTGTCTGCCAGATCCAGTACGATCTTATTCCTCATATAAGAACCATCTGTAGCATTGGCGATCAGATTCCACTTTCTCGCCGGCGTCATGCCGCATACAGAAGCCTCCTTTGACAGAGTAAAGGTATAGGGCTTCTTATCCAGTGTTGCCGTCAGATTTCCCCTTACCCTCAGCTTTTCCAGATGATCGGTAAGGACAGCCTCCCCGGATGGATCCAGCAGCAGAAGCTCTCCTGTCTGCGCATACTTTTTCTTATCTGCCTCCAGATCCTTCTCCAGAAAGGAAGTATTCTCTACTGTCAGAAGCAGCGATGGCAGCTTTTCAGAAATAAGCACCTGCAGCTCACGGTCACAGAAGGTTTCACCAAAGCCTCCCTTCACCTGATAACCAAAAACCTCTTCTCCCTGTATCCCGGAAACGGTACTTCCGTTCCGGAGCTTCTCCCCATTCAGGAAAAGCCTGCCATCCTCTTTGTCATAATGCACAGTCAGGTCTGTCTCTTTTCCCTGAAAGCAGGACGGCAGGATCAGATAATATCTTCCGTCTGTTTCCTCCAGAAACGGCTTGAAGGAAACCATTTCACCATCCACCTCCGCAGTGAATGTAAGCTCCTCCAGAAAGGATGCCTCATGGTCTGTCCGCAGATAAGCGATCCAGAGCGTCAGCAGCAGAAGTGCCACAGCACTTATCATCAGTAATATTCGTATCAGCTTATTTTCTCTCATGTTCACCAGTATACCACACACACCACACACAAAAAAGCCCGTTATCCTGTTTTGTCCACAGGATAACGGACTCTCTTATCTTTTTAGATGGAAATCATCCAGCCAGTTCCTACTGTGCACCGTCGATTTCCTGCCACTGCTTCTCGATCTGAGCGCATGCACCATCCTTGTCAAGATCGCCTGCGATATAGGACTGCATGATCTCACCAAAGGTCTGATGCCAGCTGTCTGTAGAGTAAATGATCTCAAGGTCTGCTGCACCTGCAGAAGCTGCCAGCTCATCGCCCTGCTTGATGATCTCGAAGTTGCTCTGTACATCAGATTTGATCGGAGGAACAACACCTGCTACATCTGTAAACCATGCCTTGCCATAGTCAGATGTATACCACCAGTTCATGAAATCAAGAGTCTGCTGAAGTACTGCAGAATCCTTGTTTACATGAAGTGACTGGTCAGAACCGGAAATAACCTGGCACTGGGAAGCATCCTCTGTTACAGGATAGCCATTGAAGCCGATCTGGATATCAGGATCGATGGAAAGAACATCAGCTTCGATCCATGCGCCCTGTCCGAGAACCATAGCCGCCTTACCTGTACCAAAAGCAGATTCCTCACCATCGAGTGCTGTTTCAAGAGGCTTATCATCACCGTACTTTACAGCCAGATCGATGAAATCGAAGAAGTTATTGTAAAGCTCAGGATAGTCTGAGATCTTGGCTGTTCCATTTTCAAAGCCGGATACCAGCTCTGCTGCGGAAATTCCTGCGTTTGCAGCTGCAGCATCAAAGAAATGCTGTGCTACATGCTTATATACCCACCATTCATTGAAACCGGTCGTGAAAGGCTTGTATCCTGCTGCAGAGATCTTTTCACAGGCATCCTTCATGGCACTTACAGTTGAAGGGAACTCAGTAATACCGCATTCTTCAAAGATCGCCTTGTTGTATACGATACCGAAATAATTTCCCTTGATCGCGATTCCGTAGCATCCGCTTCCGTCCGCCGGACTCTGCATAGTTGCTGCTACTGCATCAGACATGGTCTCTGTCAGCGGCTGTCCTGCCAGATCATAAGAATATTCCTTGTAAACATCGATCTCCTTACCCGATGTAGAGGAAAAGATATCCGGAACCTCACCGGAATTCAGCTTTGCCTTTAACAGTGTCGGATAATCATTCTGAGTGGTTTCATAGTTGATGGTCACATTTGGTGCTACTTCCTTATAAGCATCAATGAGTTCACCGATCGCATCTGCATATTCCGGAGAACTGATGAACATATAGATCTCACAGGGCTCGTCAGAAGAAACCTGTGCTGTCTCTTCTGCTGCAGAAGTATCTGCTGCTTCTGTTGTCTCTTCGGCCTGTGTACTGTCAGTGGATGCACTGCTGCTGTCTCCTGCGGATGATCCACAGCCAGCCAGAAGGCTCATTGTCATTGCTGCGCAAAGAATTGCGCTGATGAATTTCTTTTTCATTTTTACCCTCCTTTGTCCCATCTTCGGGAATCCCTTTTTTACTTTATTTTCACCCGTCTGTTTCCGGCTATAACATCATCCCCACTTCACTGCGGCAGACAGACAGGAAAAAATCATTTTGAACTTTACGCCAGGGGAATCAGCCCTTTACTGCTCCTGCCACAACACCTTCTACGATATACTTCTGCAGCAGGATAAATACGATGATAGACGGTACAACTGTCAGCACCATGGCAGTCAGTGCGTAGTTCCATTTAGTATTCATCTGTCCTACAAAGGTGTATGCCGCAAGTACCAGTGTCTTTGTCTTATTATTGCTGTTTACCATCAGAAGCGGAAGCAGGAAATCGTTCCAGATCCACATAACATCCAGTACGGTAACCGTTACCGTCACCGACTTCAGCAGCGGGAAAATAATGGATCTGTAGGTGCGGAAGGTGGAGGCTCCATCTATCTTCGCACTTTCGTCCAGTTCCTTCGGGATCGTCTTCATAAAGTTAAAGAAGATGAAGGTTGCCATGGGGATACCAAATCCCCAGTACTGGATCCCGAGACCGATCTTACTGCCTGCAAGGTGAATCACATTCATGGATTTCAGCAATGTGATCATGATCGTCTGAAAAGGGATCAGCATTGGTGTCGTGATGATCAGATAAGCAATCCTGCTGTAGGTTCCCTTTCTTCTGTCCAGAATGTATGCTGCCATGGATGAAAAGATTACGATCCCGACAATACCGATCACAGTGATGATCACATTATTCTTAAAGAGTGCCAGATAATCCATTTTCTTAACAACATAAGTATAATTGCTTAAGTCAAGGCTCTTTGGCAGGGCAAGTACATTCGCCACGATCTCTCCAAACGGCTTGAAAGAGTTCATAAACATAAGGAACACCGGATAAATATAAATAGCTGCAACCACAATAAGCACGAAGATCATGACTGTCATCCGGAGTCTTCTTTTAGCTTTGATCGTCATTACAGATCAACCTCCCTTCTGCTGAAGGCCTTTAACACCAGCTGTGTAATGACCATGACAAACAGGAAATAGATAATGGATTCTGCGGAACCAAGTCCATAATTATTATTCGTAAATGCTTCCTTATAAATCTGTAATGTCACACTGTTAGATGCCGTTCCCGGTCCTCCCTTGGTCAGTGCAAGGATAATGTCGAACACCTTCAGACCATTGGTCAGTGACATGAAAATACAGGTCGTAAAGGACGGGCCAAGAAGCGGAAGCGTTACCCTGAAAAAGGTCTGCACCCTGCCGGCTCCATCTACGGTCGCCGCTTCAAGAACGTCCTTCGGAACTGCCTGAAGACCGGCTATGTAAAGCACGATATAGAAGCCAAGCGACTGCCATACACCAACTAATACCACCGAGAAGAATACCAGCTTCGTATCACCAAGCCAGCTTAAATTTAAGAAGCTCCAGTCCGTTGCTTCATACAGCTTCTCAAATCCGCTGGTAAAAATGAACTTCCAGATAAAGCCTACGATCGTCATGCTCATGATATAAGGAACGAAGAAAATTCCCCTGAAGAAATTTGCCCCCTTAAACTTCTTTGTCAGCATCACTGCCAGCGCCAGCGCCAGCACATTGGAAAATACCACAAAGCAAAAGGTATATTTCGTCGTAAACCAGAGTGCCGGAAGGAAGTCACCCCCCTGCGAAAACAACGTTTTAAAATTGGTAAGTCCTACGAATTTAACGGCCTTTGAAATACCATTCCACTCTGTCAGGGAATAGTAGCCACTCAGAATAAAAGGCACATACATCATCAGACAGACCAGTATGATCGCCGGAACTGTAAAGGCTGCCATTTCCAACCCGTTTTTAACCTTCTTATTCATTTCCGTCCTCCTTCTCTACTTGATGTAATCATTATAAAATACTCGTCCCTGTCCTGAAAATGAAATAAACTGACCAGAAAGGTGTAAAAAAATGAACAAAGCACTTTTCACTTTTTGAAACTTTTTGTATAATATGCCTGAAGTGAGGGTGAAAAAATGTCATTATCCACAAAAATAAAAGAATTACTCCGCCCATGGGTTCAAAAAATACGCAAAATGCTGAATCCGGTGCCATTATGGATCCAGTTGATCTTTATTATGATACTCCTGACTACTGCAGTGTCTGTACAGCTTGTACATAAAGACTATACCTCGACCAAGGAGCTGACTCTTTCCCAGTACCTGTCCACCACCTCCCAGATTCTTTCCCTGGAGGCAGAAAACTCAGACTGGTATCTGGACTCCCTTGCCAAATTCTGTATCCAGCCTTATTATGACTCCTCCTATACCAGGATCATTGACCAGAAAACACCGATCACCACAGAACAGCTCAGCTACGTCAAACAGCAGATGTTCTATAATTACTATACAAGAAGTGATATCCTAGACTACGAGCTTTATCTGATCAATCAGGACATGATCATTGGCAGAAACGAAAGCCAGCAGCACTTTACTGTGCAGCAGAATATGGATATCCAGCCCTTTCTTGATGCCGCGGAGAAATGCAAGGGCAGCCCACGGAACCTTTATATTGAAAGTGATGCTTCCGGTAATCTCACCTATTACCACACACTGTTTACCGTCCCCGGCCAGATCATCCAGGCCGTCGTCCAGGTCACCCTTGATGCCAGCTTTACCAGACGGCTCGTAAAGGATCACAGCGATACCGGCGAGATCTTCCTTCTGCTGAACAACGAACAGGAACTGATATATTCCTCTGCCGATACGCTTCCCTTTTCCCTTTCAGAGCTGCTGCCGCTTCCTTCCTCTGAGCAGCCGGCTATTACACTGAACAATCAGTCCTATTACCTTGTAAGCAATACCGGCACAACCGGCGATCTGACTATGGTCTGCCTCATGCCGGAAGCCTGCATCGATGCTGAGATCGGACACCTTGGCCACTCCATCCTGATCAATGGCTTTCTGTTCTGGCTGATCACGGTGGTTCTCATCTATCTTCTGCTGAAGCTCCTGATGAACCCGTTAAAGGAGCTTTCTGTACAGATGCAGCGGACCGGAGCCGGTGATTTTTCCACCAGAATACAGGCAGATGGCTGCCAGGAAACCTTCGAGCTGTCCCAGAGCTTTAACGGCATGGTACGGCACATAGACCGTCTCATCGATGAAAATTATGTGGCAAAGCTGCGTGCCAACGATGCCAGACTGGCCGCGCTGGAAGCCCAGCTGAATCCCCATTTCCTGTATAATACCCTGCAGGCGATCTCCACAGAAGCACTGATCAATGACCAGCCACAAATTCATAAGATGATCACCTCACTCGCCTCTAACCTGAGGTATACTATTAAAGGCAACGTTATGGTTCCTCTCCGGCAGGAAATGAACTATACTGATAATTATGTATTTCTGCAGAAGGTGCGGATGGGAGATGCGCTTGTCTTTTCCTCTGAGATCGATCCGGCTTCCCTTGACTGCCTGATCCCCAAGATCAGCATTCAGACGCTTGTGGAGAATTCCATTATCCACGGAAAATCCGAAAAACAGACCTCTATCCACATTACGGTTACAGTAAGACTCATGGAAAATGATCTTCTGATCACCGTCAGGGACAGTGGCTGTGGCATTTCTGATGACCGCCTCCAGAAGATCTACGAGGATTTTGCATCCCAGAAATCCTCCGGCAAGGACAGTGGCATTGGTCTTGCAAACCTTTACAGCCGGATGCAGATCCTCTATAACCGCGAAACAAAGTTTGTGATCAATACAGAAGAGGGTAAATACACCAGTATTTCCCTGACTCTTCCCGTTTCCCGGGATCACTCCCAGGACATTTTCCACGAAAGGAGCTCCCATGTACCGTTCTCTGATCATTGATGATGAAAAACCTGTCCAGATCGCCATTTCCAGGCTTGGCCGTTTCGCCTATTACGGCATTGAACCGCCACGCTATGCGGTCAATGGCAAAGACGGCCTTGCCGCCATGCGCGAATTTCATCCGGATATCGTTTTTGTAGATATGAGCATGCCTGTCATGGATGGCTGTGCCTTCCTTGAAAAGGCCCATGAAGAATTCCCTGACAGCCAGTACATCGTAGTCAGCGGCTATGACGACTTTTCCTATGCCCAGCATGCCCTCCGCAACGGTGCCTGCGATTATCTTCTGAAGCCCGTAGACGAAGAAAGCCTCAACTGCGCCATTGAAAAGGCAGTCAAGGCCATTGATCCTGATGCAGTGTTCGGTATCTCTGACACTTCTGCCAAGACCGACCACATCACCCCTGATGAAATTGTTACTATTATCAAAGACTACATAGAGAGCAATTACTGTACCAATATCCGCATCTCCATGTTTGCAGAAAAGTACTTTTTTTCTCAGGAATATCTGAACAAGCTGTTTAAAAACAAGTATGGCTTTACCATCTATGAGTATGTCCTGAAGCTGCGTATGGAGCGTGCTGCAGAGCTGCTCGCCCAGCCGGATATCAAGATCTCCGATATCGCAGAGCGCCTCGGGTATGCAGATAACCACTACTTCAGCAAGGCATTCCGGAACTACTACCAGCTGACACCGACGGAGTACCGGAAGGGGTTAGGCTGAGCATCATGTATCAATCGTTTTCACTACCAGACTTTTACAGAACTCTTTTTTATCCTTTATATTGTTATGGTTTTTTCTACGATAAAAAATATAAAACATATTGTCCTTCGTAGTATCTGCAGCTGCTATACTCCCCAAATGAAAAACACCGATAGAATGTACGAAGCGATTATGTATAGCAGAAGAATATAATGGAGAATAACTCGTCTGTAAAATCTCAATCAGTACATTCGCTGGAATCTGAAATAAACCCCTTCCATTTTCGCCCATTCCAGGTCTGGGCAGCTATTTTACCTGTGCACTGGAATTCGAAATTTCAAGTCGGCTTTTTCCCTGCAGTTCTGTCAGTTTCCTCTCCAAAATCTGATATACCTGTTCTTCCTGCCCATTGGCCGGTGAGAACTCACTGATTACCTTCTGTAACAGCTCCACACCTCTTTCTGAATCACCAAATCCCGCATAAATACAGGCACAGTTCATCAGATTAAACATGGCATCTATCTTATTAACTGCGATCCTGTTCTTCAGAAGCTTTCTGTAGCTCTCCTCCAGAATACCAACAATTTTATAGGATTCTTCCTTTAACTCAGCTTCTGAAACCCAGGTATGATTTCGAAGCCTGACTCCCGGCAGTCCGATGTTTGTCATTTTAGCAGTCAAAGAATTTCTCAGCAATGCCGCAGTCATCATAAAATTCAGTCTCATCATATCAAAACAGGAACTTCCCTGCTGGGATATCCCTATCATATAGCTTATAAATTCATCCATTACCCGAATTGCCACCTTCAGTTCCCAGAACATGGCATTCTGGATCCCTGTCTGCATCCTGTCATCTATGAACTGAAACAGTCTCCAGTATGCTGTAAAATACAGTTCCAGTTCATGAACATCTGTAAGCTGCTGCCATCGTATTTTCCGGCTGTCCAGAATCTGCTCCATCATATCACAGGTTTTCCGGAACATTTCTTCTGCTGTCTCTCCCTGTCCTGCTGACCTGTAACAGGCTGCAATCATTACATAGTCTGAAGCTGTTCCAAAAGATGGCTCCTCCTGCCTCAGAATATTTTCCAGCTCCCTGGCAAGCTTTAATGTTTCCTGTGGCTCACTGTTTCTTTTTGTTCCCAGATAATTATGCAAAAGGACTCTTCTGATCTGTCTGCTCCGTTCTACATATCCGTCATCTTCACTTAGTTTTTCCAGACATTCCAGTGATCTTCCATAAAACTCTTCTGCCTTCCTTTCCTCATATTCTTCACAGAAACGTACCATTGCCTGTCCATAAAATACCGCCTGATTTATCTTTCTCTCTGCCGTATCTGCCGGGAACAGACCAGGATATTGATCAATCATCTGGGTTATCCTTTCTGCGATATCCTTTCCTGCCTGCATTTCCCGTAGATTCACAGCTTTTTCTATGGCACTGGCTCCACAGACTAACAGCAGATCTCCCTGCTTTTGTTCTGCTTTCTGCAGTTCTATCATCTTCACAATCGTATTGATCACAGAAGAAAGTCCCTGAAAAGCTCTTTTTTCCCGATGGATTTTGTCATACATGGGTACCGCCTGACAAAGCGTATAGATCTTTTCCAGAATATTCTTTCCTGCCCCTTCCATAATAGAAAAACCTTTGTCACTACTGCGCTCTGTCTGCCAAACTGCCAGATTGGCACAGATATACAATAATACGTCCTGTCCAAGCGAATCTGCCCTCAGTCTCTCATCCAACTGTACTTCTTCCAGCATCATCCGCCAGCTTCTGACCATTTCAGAAAACACACTGTGATATGCACTTTGCAGGCTGTCCCTGTATTCTTCTCTCGACAATACGAACACATTTCCCCGGTAGGAACGATACTCTGTCAAAAAGGGATACAAATCCCGCAGGAAACACAGCTCCTGAATAGTCGGTCCTTTTCCGGCATACAACTGGGAAATTTCTGCAAATGTCAATCCCTCTGCTGCCTCGGAAACAGTCATAAGAAACCGGACTGCTTCCTGAAAATATTTTTTCCCATAACGCAGACTTAATCTGTCAAGATATTCCTTTGCAAGATCTGTCAGTGACAGTACGCCTGCCTCTGCCTGATCTGCCAGCCTTAAAATTTCTTTTTTATCCTGTCCCTCCAGCAAAGGCAACGCCACCAGTCTGTCATCCAATACTGCTGTGATCCTGCCCGCCTCTGTTTCTGTCAGATCAAACCTGTTCTTTAAGATTTCCACCAAAAAGCTGTGATTTTCTCCGTGAAGATCAAATTCTACCTGATCCGTAAACGGATACCTTTCTGTGAAATCCAAAATAGCAGGCAATACTTCTTCCTTTTCCGCCCTGCACGTCAGAACAATATAAACGTTTTCCGGCATTTCTCCAGGATCCGGCAATTCCAGTAAAATATCCTGTCCCTTTTCTGTCAGCTCATCTACTCCGTCAATAAACAGCAGCAGCTTTTCACGTCCAAATGTATTTTCACACTGCTCCTGATAAAATGCGAGTATTTTCTCCAGCGGTGCATCATCTCCCGGAATGCTCCCCTGTCTGCTTCGGAACTGCTCTCCTTCTACTGTTGTTTTCAGCATTTCCTGAATGTATGGTACAAAATCATTGATTCCACTGACATCGATACGATTACAATAATATGCTCGGACCGTGACCGGCTCCCCTTCTATCTTCAGCCCTATTTTCTGATCTCCATGCTGATTCAGTTCATCGCACGCCAGTACAAAGGATGACTTGCCTGTTCCACGTCCGCCTTTCATCAGAAAAATACCTCTGTCATTTTCTGACAGAATCTTATCTATCCAGTTTTTCATATAGTCCGGCTTTTTATAAAAGGATGTAAGATAAAAACCATCTATCGCTTCATCTTCAGAAGCCAGATAAACATCCTTATCAAGCCTACCTTTACACATTACATTTAAGCTGGCCGTGTACTTTTTCCTTTTCTCTGCGAAATAATCACTCTCTTTGTTTATTCTCTTTCTGTCTGCATGATCTGTGTAAAAAATAAGCCCCGTTGCCGAAACTGATTCATACAGATAGAAATGTTCCTCTTCTCTGAACATAAACGGTTCCAAGTGATCAAAATCAAGCTGGCTGATCTCTGCCGGCAGTATATCTGGATTCAGAAAATCTGCAAGCTGATCGAGCATCTGTCCTGCCTCATCAAAAAAGCTCTGATCCTCTGCATTACTCATCAGTCCATGCCCGATGAAATTATTTCTCCATTTGACAATACCGGATTTATTATAAAAGGTCACCAGCTTTTTCAGATATTTGTGCAGTACAGGATTCTGCATCACCAGATTACTTTTCTTCAGTGTAGAAGGCAGTTCATTGACCCAGTCTCCAAACGCCATCTGCTTTTCGAAAAGTGTCCGGCAGAACCTGTCATCATCATTTTCTTTTAAAAGATAGCAGATAGAAAGCAGTATGATCTTTAAGACTGTTTCATAACTGTCCCTTACTGCAAAAACAAGCCCGTAATTGTCATTCTGTAACTTCTGCAGCCTGTCCCACTCCTCACGGATGGGGAGAGGAAGGGTGGAGGGGATTGGTTTTAATTTGAACATGATGTTCCCTTTCCTTTACTTTTGTATCATTTCCACTTTTCTAACATCTTTACACTTCAGAATTTTCACCAATATATCCATATTCTCCTGTATTTCCAACCGTATCCAGTCTTCATTTAGGATCATTACCTGATTCGCCGCTAAAATATTTCCATTATATAATTCGCATTTTACTTCCTGCTTTTCCAGCTTTTTTCTTTCCCTGTTATCCCAATACTGTCTTTCGTATTCAATTCTTTCAATATCTTCCAGACTCAAAATTAAATTTTTTCCCTTGATTGTTTTATATTGCACTTTATTTCCCTGATATCGCTTAATTGCACCTTGCGTTATATCTTCACCATATATTGTAATTATCTTAATCTTTTCATTTTCTTGCTTGATAATTATAATATATATATATTCAAAAACAGCTAACCCCATCCACACCAATGTAATTGCCCTAACATATACACCAGCATTTTCCCATATAAATATCATTACCACATATAAAGCCAACATCACACATCTGATTATTTTACTAATTTTCACAACTATATATTTATAGTTTAGACCAAATTGCATTCCAATTATTATTGTACATGCTGCTAAACCCAGTGATGCTACTATCATAACAATTTGAAATATCTCTTTTTTTGTTACTGTCAGTAAAAATATCACATTTAGCAAATACACATCACATCCTACCAAGATAATAATACATTTGACCTTATCGCTTTTCCCTTTCAAATTCTTAAACCAAGGCACTACAATACAGTTAAGAATCAGAAACAAAATAAATATTAGCAACACCAACATATCTGTCACCTTTTTATCCGCTGTATTTCTATAAGTGACAATTATTAAGACTGTTTTCATTTCTAATAATAGCAATACTGTTATAATCACAATTGTAAATTCATCATACAGGAAACTTAATATATTTTTCCAATAACTCTTTGATGTTTCATCACGTACAGGCCCAATTGTCCCCTTTCGATATGCTACTCCATTTCTATATTTTTCTATAAACTTTATCCCCCCAGTTATACATGTTACCAGAAATGCTATAATACTTGTTATTGAGCCTGCACTCCCCAGCCAAGCGTTAATATTAGAGAGAATGAATGCCTTTTCCATCTTTTGTTTTTTCCTTTGCAAAAATTAAAACCAGTTAGATATTCACTAACTGGTTTCTGTATACACGCAATCAGTATATTTTATATATACTATGCTTGTCAAAATATGTCAATATTTTCCTCTTTTTCTCCATCTACTTAATACAATTTTTATATAAACTTGGTTTTCACATGTCGTTCTATACCTTCTATCATATTCCCCAGCTTTTCATCCAACTTTCCAAACATCAATTCCCGAATACTTCCTATCAGCAAACATCCCACAAGTATAATAAACACGATTCCTGCAAGCATCAGAAATCCTCCTGCCGCTCCCTGTTTAACCAGATTATTTTCCCGCAATATCTTCATTACACATGCTATCAGTGTATTATTCAATGCAAATACGGCAAATATATTTTTTGCCAGATGATTAATTATTCCAGATTGAAATTTCCAGTTTTTAAAGATAAAGAACAGAATCACTGCCATCGTCAAATTGGTTATGCTGTTATCCTTGCATAAATGATGATAAATTCCTCCTATTTGAATGGGAAGCTCATGAGAAATTCCATTAATGATCCATAAACCAATAAATACAATAATTGCCTTCCCCTGTAATTTTCGATCATAATAGGAACGTATATATCTTCCGATCATATATACCATTATCATCTGTACCAGACCTTTACCATTATCTGGGATCAGTTCAAAGTAAAAAATCGTAGGCAGCACACCGAAAAGAATAATCATCAATATCAACAATTTTTTCATTTCTTCCTGTTTCAGTGCATCTATCAGTTTCTGAATATACCCACTTAGCAGCATCAAACATACGTAACAGGAATAAAACCAATATTTTCGACTGATGAATGGCAATAAAGATTTCACAAGCTGTTCCAGCAGCGCTGCTCCCTGCAGTTGTTCTGGCATAACCAGATACATGAGCAAAATCTCAAGCAGAGAATAGGAGATCATCATACATTCCATTTTTACAAGCTTCTTTAACTTGAACTGAACCCCATAATAGCCAGATATCAAAATAAAGCAGGTAACTCCTATATTACAGATTCCATTCACAAGCCCATTAAAAAAGATCATCGACTTTCCTCCACAGAAAGTCGATAAATTCAAGTTTGCATGTATGAATACGATCATATACATCGCTATAATTCGCAACAGTTCCAAATTAGAATTACGCCTTGTATGTTGTACGCTATTTTTCATCTTAATTAGCCCCTGAATCCTGTATTTTAATCTTATATTCTCTAATAATTATTATCCAATACCCAAATACTATAACTTCCTATCGTCTCTTTCTGTTCACACTTCACCCCGGTATCCAGAAATCTCTCATCTTCCGCTGCCATACAATCTGCCGTCATTCCTTTTCTTAAATAAATATTCAATGTTAAGAATCACTGCAAATGCCATGAAGGAAATCCCCATAAAATAGTATCTTTCAGAACTTTCCACTGTCGTAAGCAGAAAACACCATTCAAGACTACTCTGCTTCTGCCACTTAAGCATATGTACTAACAGTACAATTACCCATATCACTACATTCAAAATCAGTGCGCCAAGGCATACATTCCTGATCGTATGTCCTTCACTGAATCCAATCGCTCTCCAGGTATCTGGCAGAGCTACCTGAATCAGTTTCGAAAACTGTTCCGGATATTTCTTGAAATTTCCTGTCCTGAGGAAAAAGGCATCTTCGTCCCCACAAAACTGAGCACCAGTAATCCACTTACCCACCAAAATGGTATTCTGCTGCGTTAAAACGCCTTTCTGAGAATAAATTTTTACAACAGCAGTTGATGCTTTGATAGAAACTTTCTGATGCTTATAAGCCTTATCTACGCTATAATAAGCATTATCAAAGCGTACGTGGAAGTCGCTTGATACCTTCGCCTCTTTCCTCTCCATGTACTCGTAAGGTACAGAGGGAAGAGGCATTAATTCGGCTTTCTCTTCTTCCCAGTAATAGCATCTGCTGTGTTCCTTATGTTTGAAGTTTTCATAGTTAATTTCGTCCAGTTTTTCCCATAAATCAGAGTTAAACTGTTCAAGGCTAAAGTACTGACGTTCTTCGAGATCATGAAAAAATCCTTTCTCCAAAATTCCCACGGAATTCTCAACAGAACTTTTATATTTGGGCTTACGAACCTTGGCCGGTACGATAGCCGTATGATTATGTTCCGCCCACTCAGCGTAATCCTTGTTGAGTTCCGGCTGGATCCAGTCCTCGTTGGTAATCACTGCCTGCTTGCAGTTATCGCATACTACTAAAGCAGGAACGCCTCCATAAAAGGCCAGGGCATTGTTATTGACCTGTATCCACAGGAGTTCTTTCGTAGAAATCATTCCTTCAGCATAAATCATCTGGGAATAGGGAAGTACTGCAACAAACACAACTACGACAGACACTTCACCTGCAAGCCGGTCTGTCATTTCAAAGGTCTTTCCCGCGAAATCTACCTCCATTGTCTGAGCGATGATTGGCGTAAAATGGGCTGTTTTCTCATTTTCATCACACCACATGCTGTACCGCTCACAAAACTGTCGATAAGAATAATGTTTCAGGGCATCGGCTTCACACTTTTTCTTGTAACGGTTCCACTGATAAATCAGCGTCATGTTCTTTCTGGTAATAAGCTGGGAATGAACTACTGAATAATCAGGGAGTTCAAAACTCTCATCACGATTTCCGGATGCAGGGGCTTTGCCATAAACCAACTCAGCAATACCACAGTTTGTGATTCCCTCCGGAAGGTGAAAACTTAAAGTCTCGCATTTTTTAAATGCGTTAAGGAAGTCATTGACTCCCGATTTGCTACAGCCCAACTGTCTTGCAATCTCTGCACCGGACATGTTCAGGGCATAGCTTTTGATAATTATGTCTTTGTAATCAAGCATACCATTATCCTCCTTCATAATGTATTCACTGCCAAATAGCAGCTACTGCCATTATGATGGATAATTCAGGTAATTAAAACGGACTACGTCCGACCGCTCAGCTACGCATCGCGACCGTTTTGCTCCGCAAAACTGACCGTTGGGATGCGCCATTTGCAACCAACTTTAATCAGTATATTTTTTATATATACTGATTTTATAACCATATCAACATTTTATTATTGTTTATTCCAAATTTTATATACTCCCATTTCACTTAGCAACTGATATTCTCCTTCATTGCTTCCTCTCTTAGTTATTTCTTCCTCACATACCTCCGGCACAATATACACAACTCCATCCTGATCTGCAATTCCATCCTCCGGATATCCGTCTACATTTGTCAGCCATTTACAGATATCCATAGTTTCAAAAGAATTGATTGCATACACATTTACCTTTCCATTCGATAATGCTGTCATTTTGTTTGCATTCTCAAACGTGGAATATGCCATTTCGTATCCATTTTCTTCCAGGTAATTTACAACTTCCAACGCATCCGATGCTGTTGGTTCTTCTGCATTCAAAATTGGCTGATAAACTGTATGTATATTAATTCCGATCACAATGCCGGCAGTTGTAAGCGTTATTACAGTCAGCACTTTCCATGCAGATATACCCGCCGTCATTCCTTTTCTTAAACATTCAAAGCTAAGAATTGCTGCAAATGCCATAGAGAAAATCCACATAAAATAATATCTTTCAGAACTTTCCACCGTCGTAAAAGCCACAATAAGGGCTGTTACAACCGGTGATGCCGCTGTAACCAAAAAACACCATTCAAGGCTGCTAAGTTCCTGCCATTTCAGCATATGTATCAGTAGTACAATTACCCATATCACTACATTCAGAACCAATAAGCCAAGACATATATTCCTCACTGTATCTCCTTCACTGAATCCAACCGCTTTCCATGTATCCGGCAGAACCACCTGGATCAGCTTTGCAAAACCATTCCTGATATTTCTTGATATTTCCTGACCTGAGGAAAAGGGCATTTTGGTTCCAAGGAAGCTGAGTACCAGTAATCCACTCACCCACAGAAATGATATTTTCTCCTGCTGCTTTCCCAAAATGATCCCTTTTTTCTGATATCTACTACGGCATATCCTTTCATACAAACTTCTGATCATCTCTATCCCAAATAAAGGACCAAATGTGATCAGGATTCCTCTCGTTCCCTGCATCCCAAGCAGAAAAGCAAGTATCAGTCCTATCATATACTTCCCATACATCTTCCTGCGAAGACTTTTACTCTTTTTCCATTCTTTCTGAAGCAAAGAGCTGTAGCAATTCAAAATAAAAAAGAAGGCTATCACATGAATGGCGTAATATCCAGCAAATACATAAAGAAGCTCCAGTATTATTATATTTCCGGCAAATCCAAGACAGAATAAGCACATAAGCAGACAACTGATCCTACCACTGCCTGCTTTCTTCATAAAAAACCATATAGCTAATACAATACCTATTGTCATCGTACAACAGGCAAGTCCCATGGAAAGATCCATATTTCCTGTCAATCCGTAAAACAGTGCCGCAACCTGCGGTGTTGCTATGATCCTGGTTTCAGTAGAGGGATACCATGACGCCGGAATAATCTCTTTGCTATCCCAGATTAACCTCCCAAGAACTGCCTCTGCACCAATATCAGAGTTCATCTTGTAATTATAGTGAAAAAGGTTAGTCAAAATTACACAGAGCAACAACATCAGTATAAATATGATACCTGTTGCAAAAATAACTCTTTTTACCCTGCTTTGCATACTACCCCACACTCTTTTCCGCTATACCAATGCTGCTTTGACCCTTTTTCTTTGCAAACACCTGCCATGTCAAAAGGATCCACGCAGCTAAATAAACCACTGCCTGCCATTCAGAAACTTCTGCACCATTAAAAAGATAGTATTTATATCTTAAAATACTGGATATAATTTCTATAACAAATATCAGCGTATATTGCTTGTCCATAAATACCAGCAGAAGTAGTAAAATATCGATCAAATAACTATATCTTTCATGCATCGCCGGCAAAAACAGGATACAGCTCCATGCCATCCATACGGCTGCAGATAGAAATTTCGTGGGACTCTGTAAATCCATCTTTATATACAGCATATAGCATACTGCAGCTCCCAGTACTGCTATTGTAGTAAAAATCGCTGCCTTTTTCAGCATATCATAATCATCCCCTATCAGTATCCAGAAACTGGGAAAATTAAGCCACATATATCCATGGGCTTCTGTCTGCTGAAAATAAACCTTAATCGGATCCAGCCAGTGTCTTCCCATAATAACTGCAGGCAGACACATCAAATACCACATTCCAAAGCTTTCTATAAAATATAAAATTGTAAATTTTTTTCTCAACAAATAATATGCTACAAGAAAGGGAAAAATAAATATGGTCTGCAGCTTAAAAGCAAATGCTGCCCCAAGAAGCAAAAATGAAGCACTCCATTTTTCGCGATATAAGCACCAAAGCGACATTACGATAAAAAAGCAATAAATAGAATCACACTGTGCCCACACTGCCGAATCCAGGATAGTAGTTGGAATGAACAGTACCCCTGTATACACTCCTGCAAATAACTCTACAGACCGGCTTTTTTTCAACGTACAAACCAGAATTCCGCAACCTGCTGCTATTAAATAATCGAATATAATAGAAAGACCTTTATATAAATAAAGCTCCTTAAACGGTAAATATGTCAACAACGCAATCAATATCTGATAAGGAATATTATAGTTTCCTACCTGATGTTCCAGTGCCCTTATCCCACCATCTGCCTTTATTTCCACAAACCACGGAAGCAGATCTGCATTAAAATCACCCGATTCGTATCTTCTCACATAAAAGCAGATCATAAGCCGGATTAACGTAACTGCACCTATACAGATCCAACCAATATTTTTTTCTATAAAGTTAATGATCTTCTTCTCTATTTTTTGCATTTCTGACCGATTCCTGTTTTTGACCATTCTCCCGAAGTGCATCACGAAGCACATCTGCTCCATCTGAATATTTTCCAGCATTTCCTGCTGGTAAAGGCTACTGAAATAATCGAGTACAAATACAATTACATTATCCGTTGCTGATACTGTGTATTATTCTTCACCTGAAAATCGTCAATACTATTCCAAATTTCTTTTTTATTTATTCCTTTGGTTTCTTTTCCATCCTGTTTTTCACTTTACTTATCTGACATCTTGTACGCATCCCTTTTATATAATGCAATCAATATAGGCATGGCATAGATAATCGGGAACGCATATCTGGGCTGATTCTGAATCTGTGATGATGCTATGATAATAAGAAACGTTAACCACAGGGGCAGAAGCAGCCAAAGCTCCCTTTTTCTTCCGTCCTTCAGGAAGAAAAAGGTTATCATCCATAACAGAATTATATAAAATCCTACATTACTTAACATTCCTATAACAGGCAGCCTGTGCAGCAACGTATAGTAGCTTACCATAATGCTGCAGATCCCGTGCATTTTCTCCGGAACATGGAAAGAAATCTGCTCCTGCATTCCCATCTGTTCCATAATTTCATGTGCTATCGTGCAATCCTTGTTATAAACAATATTATCTATATTAGGTGCAAACAGATAATAATTCTGATTCCATGTTGCTTCCACATAGCATAAGGGATGCTTCCAGAACTGCTTAAACCATACCTTAAAGTATGCAATCAGGTCATCCGTACTCTCTGCATGATAGGTAGTCTTCACCGGGTCAGAAGTCAATTCCATATAAACATCCGCAATCTTATTATAGTCCAGTACCTTTCCTATTACTTCTTTCTCTTCCTCGGTAACATCATCTCCATAATCCCTGACATACCTTGCCTTATGGATGACTGAAACAAAACTGTCACTGTATTCTGATATGCATACCCGACTCCGGCCACATACATCAAAGAAAGAAATAGGGATACCCCTTTACTATATCTGATCACTTCCATCTTCTTCTGCTTCCAGATATACCAATATCCTCCAAAGAATAACAATGTTAATATGGATAATAGAAATCCCTTATTATACCTGCTTCCGGTGCATCTGCCACATTCAGATCCATTGTGACAGCCAGTGCTGATATCGCACTATACAAAAACAAAATCCAATTACTTTTCCACCATTTCATATACACACTTCCCACCCTCTGCTACACTATAATATCTTACACCTTTACCTACGCACATATTATGATACCAGGGTCAAAAGGTCTAAGCCCACATGAGCTTGCTCATAAGTGGGTG
>NZ_JAXXXI010000026.1:0-25671 GCF_037359455.1 Suilimivivens sp. | reverse complement strand
TGCTTTGGGACATTCTTTTCATTTTGGAATTGCAATTTGTGGAAACTCAAGCCTGTTATGCTCCAATTCTCGGACTTCCTCCGGATCCCCGATCTCCAGATCCTTCAACAGAACCGTATTCCCCTTTTTCACAAAGATCAGCGGGAGAGCTGCAAAAATAGCGCAGGTTATCGAATACAGGTACAGATAACGATATCCGATAAATTCCATGACTACACCGGAAAGAACCGGTGTGATGATCTGTGCTGACATACTGGCAGTATAATAATATCCGGTGTAACGCCCCGTGGTTTTCTCACTTGCCACCTCCATGATCATAGGATAAATGGTCGTAGCAACGGTTCCCATTCCAATACCAGCTATAGAAACCCATACATAGATCATTGGGCTGTAGCCCTGTGTCAGAAAAACACAGAATCCACCAAGGCACATAAGACCGATACCGATATAGGTTGTTACCTTTCTTCCTATCCTGCAGGAAAGATTTGCCATTGGCATATAGGAGACCAGCGTTACCATTGTGGCAACAAGCTGGAAATTAGCGAAGCTTCCACCGCCTGCTCCCCACACCTGGCTGGCATATTTGCTGAATGCAGAGGTTACTGCATTGGATGCCATAAAGTAAAAAAATACACAAAGCAGAATCGCAAGCAGAGATCTCCGAACCGTCTTATCAGATTCCTTTTCCTGTCCACCCTCCTCGGAAAGCTCAATTTCCTCCTCCGGGATTCCCATGGCAAGGCTTTCTTCATGCATCCTTTCCACTGCCTTCCTTTCCCGGAAAAATACTGCAAACAAAACCGTACAGAAAACGATGATCCCTGAAACAATAAGAAATACCGGCAGATAACTGGGATGCTCCACATCAGGTACCGCAAGGGAAATACTGACCAGCACGATAATGCCTGCAGCTGCTGCCATGAGAGAGTTAAAAGCATCTGCCTTTGCCCGGACAGGACGTGGCGTCACATCCGGCATCAATGCCACACAGGGACTGCGGTAAGCGGACAGCACGATAAGCAGCAGGCAGAGCACTGCAAAGAAAAGCGGCAGACTTGCCAGTCTGTCAGCAGCAGCCAGAAACGGGATCAGTAAAGCTGCCAACAGGGAGCCAATGATAATAAAGGGGGTACGTCTTCCCAAACGGCTGTGACAGCGGTCACTAAGACTCCCAAAAAGAGGAAGCAAAAACAGGGCACAGACATTATCAAGTGCCATAACTCCCCCTGCCAGTGTATCTCCAAGGTGAAAGGTATCCCGGAGGATCAGCGGGATGATTCCGTCATATGCCTGCCAAAAGGCCAGTGCTCCTGCAAAGGGAAGTGTCACCAGCAATGTCCTTTTCCAATCAGGGCTTTTTAAGTTTCTCTGTTTTTTATTCATTTCGAAGCTTCTCCTCACTCATATATTCATCCCGGCCCGGCCAGCAGGTAGGAATGTGCGTATCCCAGTACTCCTTCAGCCGGTTATCCGTATGCTCTGCCACAATATCACAATAACGGAAAAGCTCTGTTTCATAAGCTCCCGGATTATTTTCATGGAATGTCAGCAGTCTGCCACCTCTGTTTACGCCTGGTCCATAGCAGGCAAAACCGCAGGATGGCGTATACCCGAGATCTATTCCATCTACCCGCCCCACGAAATCATTCTTATGGTCATGTCCGCAAAATACAGCCATAACCCTTCCATTTGCTCGAAGGATATCAAATTCTCCTGCATTTCGCTCCGGAACACAGACAGGCTCATTCACGATCACATGCCGACACTTTCTGTATTCGGGTAAAGGAATATGCTGAAACAGCATGGATGGCAGCTTCTCACCGGCAAGACGCCCCCTCAACCAGTCCAGAACTTCGTCAGAAGGTGGTGCATATTGACCATGAGCTGTAATATTTCCACTGTCTATCAGATAAAGCCGGAGTGCTTCAGACCCATCATGACGATGGACTGTCAGATCAAATGTTCCGGCTGCTGCCCCTTCCTCAGGACAGACCCCATATGGCTGCTGGCGATACAGCTCAGCCTGCTCCTCATTGGAAATACCACACTGGATATCATGGTTCCCAAAGGTGACTGCATAAGGGATCCTGCGCCTTTCCATGGGATCTGTCAGCATTTTTATTGTATTCTGTACCCCTGATTTTCCGGCCAGCCGGAACCATGGCGAATAACCCTTCAGCTGATCGCCGGTCATGATCACAAGATCCGGTCTTGTATTATTGAGAAGTGCACATAACAGCCGGATAGTATCCTTTCTCGGATAAATACTCTCCTGCAGGTCTGTAATATGCAATACCCGGAATGTTCCATCCTTCCGGAATTGAAGATAAGGTTTTTCATTCATATGATGACCCCCTTTTTTTCAGTATAAGATCCGGGAAAAATGCATGAAATCACATCATGGTAAAAGATACGTCATTTTTATGTAAATTGCATAAAATTAATAATGATTACTATTTTTAAATTCTACATTTCTGTATATATCTTTATTGGATGAGAAAGTATATAATATAACTATCAAAAATGAAATTGAAATAAAGAAATGGAGGATATGCTATATGTCAGGATTATATACGGTTACATTAAATGGTGTCAGTGAAGAGGTTTACAATAAGGCTGCCGATTATATTCAGGCTCATGCACTCCGTCTGAATTACAGACCGGAGGTTTCCACGATCGACTGCGAATTCCCGGATGATCTGGATCCCGCCAAGGCTCCTGAATTAAGCGAAGCTGTTATCCGGAAGGTACACCAGCAGCTTTAAGCAAAGCAGCCGTTGATTTGAAGAAATCATGACCTTCCCCGATCCCGATGACTCCCGGAAATAAATCTGGAAGCCATCGGGATTTGATTTTTCAGGAGTTCACAGTGAGTCTTTATGAAAATTTTATAGATTTGCCACTGTAGCCATGTATTTATAAATTAAATATAATAAAACGATAAACTGACTACAACATATTGCTGTTCGATTGCTTTTATGATATGATATATTCACAATTCAAGTTAAGCATATTTTATCTGTTGTTGTCAGGCCAGCTCAGACTGGCATCTAAATCTGAAATCTATGCTTATTTTCAAAAGAAAACATATAAGCGGGAGATTTCAGGAGATTTTAAATAGAAAGATTATCTGTCATCATCTGGATTTCCCGGCAAAAGGAGGATGGATGGAGACAAATGATCTTGTAACGAAGAATTTTGAGACATATCCGGATATTGCGGCGGATATTCTCAATGCGCTCCTGTATGAGGGAAAGCAGGAGATAAAGGAAGAGAATCTTCTGGCATCTCCGACAGAAACTCTGTATCAGGGAGAAACAAAGCTGCGGAACCAGCTGGAGGATATCGCCAAGTACGATATGGCAGACGGTGAGATAAGAACCGTATATCTTTTCGCCAATCAGACAAAGAAGGATCCGGATATGCTGCTTCGCAAAGCCAGCTATGTCGGAGGCATCTACAGGGAGCAGTATGAAAAGAAGACACAGAACAGATTCCCGGTGATAGAGCTTGTTCTTTACTGGGGAAAAGGGAAATGGACCGGAGGCAGAAGCACCCATGAACTGTTTGAGGGTAAGAAGCTGCCGGCCAGGACAATGTCCTATGTGGATGATCTGAAGCTTCATGTATTTGAACTCAGAAACCTGCCAGAAGAAGTAAGACAGCGGTTTCAGAGTGACATGCGCATTGTGGTTGATTATCTAGCAGAATGAAAGGACTACCGGTCAGAGCAGAAGGTGGTACATAAGGAGGCTCTGATCAAGCTGCTAAGAGTACTCTCCGGAGATGAGAATGTAGAGGATACGGAGACCATACTTCAGGAAATGCAAGTGAAAGAGGAGGATGAGATCAGTATGTGTGAATTATTTGACCAGTATGTCAGAAAGGGCAGAAAAGAAGGACTAAGAGAAGGCAGGATTGAAGGTAGGGCAGAAGGAAAAAGAGAAGGTAGGGTTGAAGGCAGAGCCGAAGTAATACCTGCCATGATCCGCACCTGTAAGCGATTTCATATAAGCTATCAGGATACTGCAGACAGTATCAGGAAGGAGCTGAAGCTCCCTGATATTGAAATCGAGGAAAATATGAAGCTCTACTGGTGAAGCACTGCTTTACCTGGACTCAATAGAAATTTAATTTGGTACATCTTTGTAAAAGATCTGCTGCAATTGCCATAGTAAATACCTCCGTTACAGGCTCATTTCGATCTTATCTATGATATCCATATCCAGCCATCCTTTATCTGCCATATTCTTCAGGATCTCACAGGCCCTTTCGTGGGACATGCCCTTTTTATAAGGACGGCTCTCTGTCAGTGCCTGGTAAATATCAATACACGCCATCATCCGTTCCTGTACATTCAGTTCAGAAGCATCCTTGCCAAAGGGATAACCCGTTCCGTCCAGCCGCTCGTGGTGAAATGCTGCAAAGTCCCGTATTTCCTCAAAATCATCAATTTCTGACAGAATATTGTATGTATAAGCAGCATGATGCTTCATCACAGCAAACTCGGCATCGGTCAGCCGATCCGGCTTCTCCAGAATCTCATTACCTACTGCAACCTTTCCTATATCATGCAGTGCTCCGGCAAGATACATCTTCTGCACCGTTTCTTCATCAAAGCCCATATAGCGGCTCAGCTTCTCTGCCCTCTCTGCCACACCGATCGAATGTGTACTGGTAAAGGGAGATTTATAATCTACGATCTTTGCAAAAAACTCTGCCAGCTTCTTGATCTGGGAAAAGTCAAGCTCCTGCTTCTGCCTTGGTACCTTATTCCACAGGGAGGCTTCAAAATTTCCTCCAAGGGACAGAAAATACTCTTCTGAAAATATCTTTTCAAGTGCCTCTGCACATTCTTCATCTACCATAGTACCTCTTATCCTTTTGAGAACGTCCTTCGCCCATTCCCATGTCTCTGTGGTAAACGCCTTGCGGCAGCATGCCTGATCCAACAGATCACACAGATGTATGATCCGCGAAAAAAGCGGTACCTCCTCAGATTTCTTTCCAAACGGTCCGCTCCCATCTGCATTTTCATGGTGATATAATATTACATTTTTCACATCTGTATGAAAAGGAAATCCCTGTATATTTTCCTCTCCAATCGAACAGTGAACACCTATCCGGGGCATCTCCTTCATATCAGTAAGATTACTGTGCAGCTCCTCCTGGATATACTGTGTCAGGGCATTATCATGCAGCAGGGCATACACCGCCAGATCCTGTAGATCTTTTCCACATATTCCAAGCTGTTCTGCCACGCAGACACTCATATAGGCCACACGCTTCGCATGTCTGCTGGTCACATGTACCAGCTCTGTTTCCACACAGTCCAGTGCATATGAACATGCTGCAACCAGTCCTAAAACATCCAATTCCATAAAATTCTGATCCTCATTCCTATTTTACTTATATTATCCCGGGTCCCAAATCTGATCACTGTGCAATAAACGAAGGATTCTCCCTTATTAATTCAATAAATGCCTGTGCCACGTCTGGATCAAACTGTGTTCCCTTGCCGCGTTCCAGCTCCCCGGTCGCATACTCTATACTCATAGCTTCCTTATAGGCTCTTCGGGAGACCATGGCATCAAAGCTGTCACAAACCGTAAGAATCCTTCCAAGGATGGGGATCTCATTTCCACGGATCCCATTCGGATATCCTTTTCCATCATACCGTTCATGATGGGACAAAACCGCAGGAATGACATAATCCATATGAGGAAGAACGCGGATCATCTCAACAGACTTTTCTACATGTGTTTTTATTATGCTATACTCCTCATCTGTGAGCTTACCCTGCTTTTTCAGGATACTGTCCTGAATACCGATCTTGCCAATATCATGGAGCAGTCCTGCTACCTTTACAGTCTGGATATCCTCCTTCGGAAGCCCGAGCTTTGCCGCCAGCTTTTCTGCATATCTGGAAACATTTTCAGAATGCTCGAAGGTAAAGGAATCCTTGGCATCTATTGCCGCCATCAGGGCAAAGATCGTCGGTGATACCTGACTATATCCCTTTTCGCTTCCTTCACTCTCCTGATCCTTTTCCTTCAGATCCTTTTCATAAACCTCAATACAGTTTTTTCCATTTCCCTTGGCATAAAACGATGCCCGCTTCGCCTGCTGGGCCAGCTCATCTGCATCTTCCGCCATGGATTTATCCCAGGCAATACCTATGCTGAACGTGATCAGCTGAATGACCTTCGGCTTATCCTCCGTTGTCTCCAGCATGATCTTCTGGATCTGCTTTGCGAATGAGATCAGCTTGTCCTTATTGTCTTCAGCTGTGATGATCAGGAACTCATTGGCACCCATACGGAATACCTTCATGCTGTCATCTGCAGCCTCCTGCAGCTGTTTTGCACACCAGCACAAAACCTGATCTCCTATGCTTTCTCCATACAGCTCATTATATAGCTTGAAGTTGTCCATATCCATATAGATCATACCGACAGGACGTGCCGTGATATCCAGCTTTCCCAAATTCTCACGACAGAAATTTCTATTATACAGGCCTGTCAGTCCATCGTGGATCGATACCTGATACAGCCTCTCATACGCATTGATACTCTTCAGCACGCTGGATACACTGTTTCCGATCTGCCTGATGCAGTCTATTTCGTCATAAATAAGTCTGTTCTTCCTGCAAAGCTCTACATATAGGAACCCATAAATCTTAGCGTCATATTTAAAGGCCGCAAACGCCGGATCCTTATACGCCCTGCCGCTGTCAAGGAACTGTTCCAGCTGTGCTTCCACCTCTTTCGCCAGGGGCACCATTCCATTTTCTGTGTATTCTGCAAAGACTCCGTCCCTTTCCTCCAGAATATGTACACAGCAGTCCTTCACCGCTGCATTGACAGTCTCCCGGATCATCTGATACAGCTTGTCTTTATTCATAATGGATGTGACACTATCCTGAAATTCCAGAAGACTGTCAACAATATATTTCCTTTTCCTGATCAGTATATGCTCTGCCCAGCTCCTTGCCAGCGCTGAAATCAGGATACACCATATCCCCTCTGCCACGATAAATATGATAACTATCTGCTCATCAGGACTGCCCTTGTCAAACAGGCCATCAGCAATACACCCAAACCATACCACCGGGATAAATGCTACAACTGTCGCTCCAAAATAAGCCGCTCCCGTAATGAAACGGGATGAAATCGAAAAGAAATATTGCGTGAAAATAACATGTAAAAGGCAGATCGCCATTCCCGCCCCGCCAAGGGCATCCAGCGGCAGATTTTTTCCAAGTGGTGTAATACAGGCAATATTTCCTGCAAAAACAAACAGCATCCCAAGTAACAGCGGACCCAGCTTTCTCCTGTACTCATACTGTGTTCCGATTTTTCTGTGGGCAAGAACAGTTACATAGATTAAAAGAATCCACTCTGCGACGATCCATAACCAGATTCCCGGTCTTGCATGGTAAATATAAGAGATGTTCCCACCAGGCAGCTGCTGTATTTCCGGTACCGGAAGGAGACACTCTGTATATGCATTTAAAAGCAATGTCACTATGGATGCCAGCATGCAGATGTTCAGAAGCTTCTGTTTCCCCTGGATCTCAAGCACACAGAACAAAAATCCATACATTCCTACAGGAATAATGAGTAAACCAAGTATTGAGAAATGAAACCAGAATTGCATCCCGGGACTGATCTGCAGGCGCATCAGGACAGAACCACCTGTCCAGCACGAAAGTGCCACCAGGATGATCCTCAAATAATGCACGACTCTTTCTTCCCTTGAAATACTGACAAAACAGGACAATAAGAATAAATAGCATGCGAGGGTTCCCACTGAAATAGCTATATAAAAATCTCCTCCCATAAACAGGCTCAACAACCTTCCCATAATTGCATTTCCTGCCTTTATATATTTTCCAACTTCCACTATATATAGATTCATTCTAATCCAAATCATGAATAATGTAAAGTGTGATATGCCCACGTGTTATATTGGATATAGAAAAAGGGAAAGCCAAAGAAGCGGCTTCCCTGTATAATGATTTACCTATGAAATTTGGATTAATGATTATATCTCCTCCGGGGATGAAAGTGAATACATCACAGAAATCTTTTTCTGTGTGAAGTGACCTCATCCCCGGATACTAACCTTTATTTTTCAGTCTTTTCAAACTTTGCGACCTTAAATCTGCGGATCATTTCACGCAGATTTTCAGCTTCATTGCTCATCTCATGGCTGGCAGCCGCACATTCCTCTGATGTTGCTGAATTCGTCTGTACAACGTCATTAATCTGTTCAATTCCCTCATTGATCTGCTGGATCTCTGCCGTCTGTGTCTCTAAGGTTTCTGCGATATTAGTAACCTCTTCTGTGATCACCTTGGAGTTTTCTGCTACTCCTTCAAGCTGTGTTGCAGTCTCTCCCGCAATCACCATACCCTTTTCCACAGCTTTCACAGAGGTTTCAATCAATGCTGCAGATTCCTTTGCTGCCTGGGCACTCTGATCAGCTAACTGATTTACCTGATTTGCCACAACTGCAAATCCTTTCCCGGCCTCCCCGGCTCTTGCTGCTTCAATAGAAGCATTCAATGCAAGAAGATTGGTCTGAGATGCGATCTGATTGATCGTCGCAATAATCTTATCAATCTCTCTGGATGCATCATTGATCTCATTCATGGAAGCAACCATCTCATGCATCTTGCCATTGCTTTCTGCGATCGCATTTCCAAGCTCATCCACTCTTCCACTGATTTCCTTCGCAGATTGCGAATTCTTTTCTACCTGTTCAGAAACACCAGCAACTGTTGCTGTCAGCTCTTCTACGACTGCCGCCTGGTTTGTAGCTCCGTCTGCAAGATCATTAGAGCTTGATGCCACCTGCTCTGCCGAGCTTGAAACGTCATTCGAAACATTCTGAATATCCTTGATCGTTTCTGCCATGCTTTTCTCAAACAGCATAAAGGAATTTAGAATCCCGACAAAATCACCCTTCCACTCTACTTCTGGCTGAACATCAAAATTTCCTTCCGCAAACAGCTTCATTGCACGGTCAATATCATCTACATAGCTTCCCAGAATACGAATTGATTTGCGCATGCTGTGTGCCAGGCTTCCTATCTCATCTTCAGAATGATACTCAAGCGTACTGTGCAGATTTCCCTCCGTCAATTCCTTTGCGGCATCTTCCACTGCACGTAATGGCTCCAGAATGGTATCAAGTACCTTTTTGCTTATTTTCTTCGCCAGCACTAACGCAAAGACTAAACAGACGATAATACATACAATTCCTGCGCCGGTAAAGATAAAAGTAGTTCTGGCAGCCCGGTTGCTTACTTTATCTGTCAGGTCATCCAATTTTATAGCAATTTGTACAAGCTTATTTAATGCCGGAGTACAATCATTAAGAATTAAGTCGATTGCTTTTTCCCTGTCACCATTTTTAATTTCTTCTATGATAGAATAACCCAGGGTTCCCCAGTCAGAAAGAGCAGATGCATATTCTTCATAATCCGCATCAGGAACAACTCCTGTTTTCTTTAGGGTTTTCAGCTCATCATCAACCTCTGCAAGCAGCTTTTCAACTGTCTGTTCATAACCGTCATAAGCAGATGTATCATCATTTAATGCCATTTCCCTAATGTTTCTCGCTGCCGCATTCACATTTATCCTGCAGGTTTTTACCGCCTGATCTGCAACTGTGACATTTTCTATGTAATTTCCCATATTGGCAAACAACACACCTATGACCACTATGGAAAACAGCCCCGAGATCAGCATCATGCTGATGACCTTTTTGTAACCGTAATTTATCCTTTCCTGCAGATGCATATTTTCCAATTTCTTCTTCACCATACTCTTTCGTGCCAACATAGATTATTATTTCCTTTCCTTTATTTTCGACTAATATATAGCAGAATACCTCTTCAAAGTCAATAGGTTTTTGGCATCTACTTTTATTTTATCTTTCCCTTTTCCACAGAAAACGGGCAGCATGCTTGATCTGCGCCGGCCTGCTGCCCATTAAAATCATTATTTTTCGTTCAGTTGTTGTGAAAACTAATAATCTCTTCCTGACATCTAAGTCGTTGAATAAGTCCTATAATTTGCCCAGATAATATTACTGTTAACAATGAATAAACTATCCTGCTTGCGGGAATATAAGACAATGATAAACCCAGGATAATCAAATCACTGAATAAATATATCCATTGAATTTTTATGTGGGAAATATGTGATATACACATTGCCAATGCATCATCTCCAGAAGCAGCACCTCCCACTTTTACACATATCCCTGCTCCTATACCAACAAACAATGCTCCAAGAATTGATGCCAGTAAAGGCATATTATAAAGCTGCGGCCAAAATGGTGGAAACTGCTCAAACACCGCATAGGAAACAGAAAAACTTAAAGTAGCTACTCCAGAGTAAATAATAAACATTCTTCCCAATAATTTCCATCCAAGCAAATAAAAACTGACATTTGTTACAAAGTTTGTAATAGAAGGTGAAATACCAAACCAATGCTCCAACAGAAGTGTCAGACCAATAATTCCTCCTTCTGTTATCCCTGATATGCTATGGATATGGTAGAGACCAAATGCAAGAAATACACTACTGCCAATTATTATTATAATATTTTTTCCCTTGATTTCATGAAACATAGGTATTTATCCTTTCAACTATCAGCCTATTTTTGTAAAGCAATAATCATATCTCAGCTGGTTGCAATATTCTTCACCCATCGTTCTTTTTTATAAAGATATGTAGCTATTATACTCTTCATAAGATACGTACTTTCTGTTGCCAGAAAAATATATGGAAATGGCAGATTGGTAAACTGAACCATCAATGTACTTATAAGCATAGGTCCGCAAAGCATAAAGAAACCGTCTACCCAAAATACATCCTGGGTATCTCCTCCTGCCCGCATTACATAATAAACTGTATCCCAATATCCTTGTGTCCAACAGAATATGGCTTTAATCCTAAGAAGCATTATAGCTGCCGTTGCATATTTACCGGACAAAGAAAACAAAGATGGAATAAAAGGTGTTGCAACAAAAATTAAAGCACAGCAGCTTATGCTTATAAGCACATTCCATTTAATCACCTGCTTTGATGTCTTTTTTGCCTCACAAAAATTTCCAGCTCCCAATTCTTCACCTATAATAACTCCCGCTGATACTGCACATCCAAATATAATGGCATCAACTATATCATATATATTATCATTAATCGTAAGTGCCGGAATATAATCTTCATTCACTTTACAATAATTATAAAAAACTATATTTTTAGATAATGCCCACACCCCTTCATTTAAAACAAGAGGAACCACTTTCTTAAGAATATGGAAATAATTGATTTTATCTTTCTCTGATATCTTATAAAATAAAGAAATGGTTGGTTCTTTTATTACGAAATAAAACATAATTCCCATCTCTATAAATTTCGAAATAACTGTACCAAGTGCAGCTCCCTGTACCCCCATTTCAGGTACACCCAGTTTACCAAAGATAAATATGTAATTGAATATTATATTACAGATAATGGATATAAGGCTGGCGTACATTGGCAATTTGGGTTTGTTACAGGTTCTAAAGTAAACAGCTGTTACTCTGCTGATTGCCTCCGGTAAATAGGAGTATTTAACTATTTTCAAATAGCATACTCCAATTTCCATAATATGAATATCATCTATGTATATTTGTATCAGTTTGGTTGGCATCAAATATAATAAAAGTAGAAATACCAACCCCATTCCAGATGCTAATTCTATTCCAAACCAGAACGTACTCCTGCATTTTTTTTGCTCATTCGCACCATAATATTGTGCCAGGAAAATACCAATTCCACTACTCATCCCAAACACGACAAGATCATACAGAACGTATGTTTTATTTGCTACAGTTACACCGCTAATCGCAATTTCTGAAATACTTCCAACCATAACCGAATCAATAACTCCCAGAATTGTACCGGCTAATGCTTGAAAAATTACTGGAACAGCCATTCCCAAAAAACTTATCAGAAATGTTCTTCTCGATGTTTTCATCATATCCCTCTTTTCTCTTATAGAACAATCTTTTTTCCTAGCTTCATCGTTTCTAGCCTAATCACTCGTTACAAACATGCACCTCCGATCACACGCAAAAAAAGCCTCTGCAGTCATTAATATCTGCAGAGGCTCTCTTTTCTTCTGTTGCTTAGCCTTCACTTGTATTTAATCTTGAGCTAATATATTTGATTTTATCTCCACGAAGCAATGATTTTGTTCTATGTAAAGGATGGTTATATTGATCGTAGATCAATTCACGCACTAGTAGAAGAGGCGAATTATTTTTAATGCCTAAAACGGATGCCTCATAATTATTGCATTCACTCACTTCGATTTCCATAATGAAATCTTTATCACGAAGTCCATACTTTTCCTGTAAAATCTGATAAAGCGAACTATCATCAAGATTTTCCGTAAGTATATCTTTCAGATGTCCTGGGAAGTAAAGGTTTTCCAACATAACAGGTATATTATCAGCCGTACGAACACGTTGAATATGAATCACTTGTTCTTTTGGTTCCAACTGCAATTCTCTAATATCCCGGTCTGAAGGTTCCTCCAACACAAATTTGAGAGTCTTTCCTCCCGGAACTTTTCCATTTCGTTTACACAGATTTGTAAAACTATTGGCATTATCCAAATCCTCGACAATTTTAGGTTCCTGAACAAAAGTTCCTTTTCCTTGTTTTTTCGCAAGAACTTCCTCATCCACCAACTGAGCCAATGCTTTTCTTACCGTCATTCGACTGATCTGGTATTTTTCGCTAAGCTCCTGTTCTGTTGGAATCTTCTGATTGGGCTTTAACTTTCCCTCTTTAATTTCCTTCAAAATTAAGTCTTTTAACTGCTTATAGAGTGGTACAATGCTGCTTGCATCTAATCCTTCCATCTTTATCGCTCCATATTAAAATATATTACAATACATTATAATACAAATGCAGATACATTACAATTTTATTTTATTTTTTCTGCTTTTTTTCTGCTTAATACTCTACATGCCACATATAACGCCGTACATACACAGAATGACTTCTTGCATCTGCCAGCTTATGACTATAAATACTTAATACACCTGTAAATACAATCGGGCTTAAATATTCGCATACATTGGCTCCTAATACATCCACGCCAAATTCTTTTGCATCCAGTACATAAACCTTCTTTCCATATTTATTAAGGAAACGTACGGCTCTCTCATCCATTTCTCTTTCTCTTCCAGTTCCTAACAGGACAAGAAACGGTACTTCTTTATCTGTGATTTCAAATGGTCCATGGAAAAACTCTCCACAATGAATAGGGTTTGAATGAATCCATTGACATTCCATTAGAATACAGGTTGTTGTTGTATATGCAACATTATAATTAGCACCACTGGCCATCACGTGAATCACAGGTTCTTTTTTATTGGCTTCCGCAAAGGCTATCGCACCGTTCTCTGCATATTTTCTAGCTTTTCCAATTACATCATCCAAAATATCAAAACCGTTCTGCATTTCATCATAATGCTCATAACCTTCTACCTGATTTACAAGCTCCACTGCAAATTTTAAAGCAATCGATAAGGATAATGTTGAATAATGATACTGTGGCTCATCTCCATCGCAAAAAACGTAATCCCCTTTTGCTGCCAGCGGAGATTTATCATCCCCTGTTATTACAATAGAAACTGCGCCAATTCTTTGAGCTAATGCTGCTGCTTCTACCGTTTCCTTTGTTGTTCCGCTTGAGGAAAGCGTTACTACAATAGAATTTTCATCTAATGCTTTAGGTGTACATAACACAAATTCTTTAGCCGTATAAATCCATGTTTTAATTTTTTTTGCCTCACAGCTCAGGAAGAAATTTGCGATCGTTAATTCTGCTTTTGATCCACCACACGCTACAAAATAAATTTTATCGATACCACCTGTTTTTTTCCTGGATTCTAAAATTTTCTTCACAGATTCTTTGTAATTGATTACCATACAGTATATCCTCCTTAGTTTATTAATATTTTAATCTTCTATAATAACGTCTTATATCCATAGGATGTTTTCGTGCTTCTTCCAGTTGCACATTAATACGCGCATATATCGCTGCCATAATAACAGGACTCAGAATCCCTCGAAATTGATCATCAATTCCTTCCATATGATACTCTTTTGTATCAAATACAGTTATGTTATTACAAATCGTTTTAACAAACGCATATACTCTGTCTGTCTGTACCCTTGCTTCGTCTTCACCCATAAAAATCATAACATTAGAATCTCTTTCAATTACTTCCAGGGTTCCATGGAAAAATTCTGATGCGGAAATAGATTTTGTTTTCATCCATAACATTTCTTCCATGTAACACATTGCATAACTATATGCTGCTCCCCACAGATTTCCTGCTCCTATTACATATTGCAGCTCATCATCACAATGCTTCTTGGCATATTCTTCTGCGGCCTTATCTGCTTTTCTTTCGACTTCTACCAGGCCTGTACCTAAATTCTTTTCAATCTGATCATAGAACTGTTCATACTGTGGGAACTCCCCTGCATTTTTCATTAATCTCAATGCAACTAAAAGAATTTCAAAGTAATCGCTGCCCTTCGCACAAAATTCAAAATCAACTGCTTTGGCTAATGGAGATTCTGTTTCATCAATAAAACCAATTACTTTCGCTCCTCTTTCGTGCACATAATCAACGGCTTTCACCATCTCAATGGTATTCCCTGTAACAGATGTTACTAATACCAGAGATCTTTCTGTGAGGCTTGTATTTCCTAGTGCAAGTAAATCGGCTGCATTTTCCAAGTATACCGGAATAGAAGAATGTCCCCGCATGTAGCTTTCCAGCTCCATTGAAGCGGCATATGTTCCACCTATACCAAGTAATATTAAGTTCTCATAACCGTCCGAACAGATACTATCTACTACTTTTTCCACCTCTGGTCTACAGGCTAAAACATTTTGAATGTCCTTCCTGATTTCTTCTTCATTGAATTTTAACATAAGATGCCTCCTTTTCTGTATGTATTTGTATATGTTGTATACATTTGTATGGTATCATAATAATATGTATGCGTCAATATGGTAAAAAAAATTACATATCTATTTTTAAGCCATGACCAAATGATCCTTCTACCAAACAATTCTTTGCAGAATATTCAGCTGCATCCGCCAATGCTGGAATAATCATATCACCTGTCAGTTCAACATGCTTTTTCCATCCTCTTTTCAATAAACCAGCTAAAAAGGCTGCACAAAATGAATCTCCCGCTCCCATAGTATCAATAGGCGTTATATACTTTGCTTTTCCTTCATACACCTCTCCTGATTCTGAATAAAATCTTTGTCCACGAGGTCCCATTGTAATCAGTACATTTTTACATCCACAGGATTTTACAAATGTTACAAAGTCTAAAATATTCTCTTCTGCTATATGCTCACAAGAAAATAAACCCAAATCCAAAACCGGACATATCTCTTTTAAGTATTCCTCTGTCCTATACTCATCATCATCTGAAAAGTCATAGGTGAGTAAAGAATCTGTCTTTACAAGGCGTAAAAACTGGTCTTCCAAATAAGCATAACTACACCCATGTATTAAATCAAATCCTTCCACATATTCTAAATCACATTCACTGAGCATTGGCGGAAACAGGGTACCCACACCATGTTCATCTCCAAAATACTCTTCATCCCATACACGATCACCATTAATAATATTAACTGCAGCCTTTCCAGATGCTCCCTTCTTGATTGGACTATGTGATATATCAATTCCCATCTTTTTGGCTGTTTTGATTATATGCTTTCCTATGTCATCCGTTCCTATAGTTCCAAGAAAAGCTGCATCCATTCCATTATCTTTTGCAAATACAGCTACATTTAGTCCATTTCCACCTGGATATGCTATTCCCTGTTGGATATAGTAATCTACACAACAGTTTCCAAAACCCAATATTTTCATTTTCTTTCCTCCTAAAAATAAATTATTAACCTTTCACACTACCCTGTGATAATCCTCTGATAAATTGTTTTTGAAATATCAAAAATACAATTATCACTACAACTGCAGACATGGTAAGTCCGGCAATCAGAATAGGATATTTTGTTGATAAGGCTTTTTGCAAGCTTGCAAGACCAACCGGTAATGTTCTGAGTTCCTTGGATTCAATAAATATGGCTGCAAACATATACTCATTCCAACAATTCATTGTTGCAAGTAATGCAGCTGACGCAAGAACAGGTCTGCACATAGGTAATACAATTTTTGCAAACACTTGCGCAATAGAGCAGCCATCTATAAATGCAGATTCTTCTATTTCTTTCGGAAGCGATAACATATAAGAACGCATTAACAGTACCGTAAATGCCAAGTCAAAAACACAGTACACAATAATCAATCCTATATGTGTATTATATAAATGTGTAATTTTCATTAATTTAAATAATGAAACCAGATTTACTTCCGGCGATATCATCATTCCACCTATAATAAATATAAAAATTGCACCCTTCCATTTGAACTCAAACCTGCTTAGCGCATATGATGCCATTGCGCTAATTATTACAATCAACAGTACTGATACTGTCGTAACTAATACACTATTAAAGAAAAATTTTCCTACACCCTGCCGAAATGCCAAAACATAATTTTCCCATTGCCACACTTCCGGTAATCCCCATGGATCAGTCAGAAACTCTCTATTTGTTTTTAAACTTGAAAGTATCATCCATCCTATCGGAATTATAATTGAAACGGCAAATATACAAAAAAATAGAAAACAAATAATTTTAGCAAGTGATCTACACCATTTATCAATTTCCATTCAAATACCACCTACTCTTTCCCTGTCTTAGACACTTTCATCTGTATAAGAGATAAGGTCATTGTGATCACAAAAATAATAACGGCATATGCACTTCCAATTCCCATCTTATCATTGGTAAATGCTGCACGATACATGGCTGTTGCCAAAACCTCTGTCGCCCTGCCAGGACCTCCACCGGTTAACACTTGAATTTCTGTAAACAGCTTAAAGCTTCCAATTACGATAATTAATGACGTCACCAGCATGGATTCTTTTGCCATTGGAACAGTAACATAAAAGAATCTTTTTAATGCTCCCGCACCATCAATCTTTGCCGCTTCATATAATGCACTAGGAATTTTTTGTATTCCAATCAGATCCAGCAAAATACAGTATCCCATCCCTTGCCACTGTGAAATGAAGATGCAGCAAAAAATAGCCATATGTGCATCGCCAATCCACTGCGGAGTTACATCTGTAAATCCTATCGCATGGATAAGTGAATTCAAAATCCCGGTATTTGGATTAAATATATTTTTCCACAAGATTGCAACAACCGTCATTGATATAAGAGAAGGCATAAACAGAATCGACCTGAAGAAAGGCTGAAACTTTCTCATAAATGCTTCTTCCAGGCACGCAGCCAAAACCATTGCAATCAGTACTTGGCAAATAACAGATATTACAGCATACAGAGTATTATTTTTTAAAATTAATCCTATATTTTCACCTGTAATTATTTCTATAAAATTACCTAATCCTACCCATTTTTTATCAGAAGAAAAAAGAGTCCATTCATAAAAACTATTCAAGATAGATTTCACTAAAGGATAATAAACAAATAAGGTAAGTCCTATTATCGTCGGTGCCAAAAATGTAATGATAATTTTTTTATTTCTATACATCTTCATATTGCTATCTCTTTTCTAGTAGTATGTGGTAAGGATGAGGAGGGCTGTCATCCTAATGGTTTACTGTTCTATTGGGCACTCCCTCCTCTGCATTTGCTATTTTTCAGCATTACGTACATTTTCAGCTACTACCTGAACTTTCTTCATCAACTCTTCCGGTGTGACCGTTCCTGCTATAATTTCCTGCATTCCCGGAAGGTAAACATCCGAAATTTCACTAGGCATGTCCATATCCATCCAGTTGGTAAATCCTTCTGCCGTCTCACATATTTTTGCATCTTCTAGCATCAGCTCATTAGAATTATCACTATTGTGAGCTCCCTTGATTACAGAGGTACAGGACATTCCCATTGCTTTTTCCTGCCATTCCATACTGGTTAATAATTTTAAAAACTCAACTGCTATTTCTGGATTTTTACAGTTTGCAGATACGGCAAACCCATCTACAGATCCTGTAACCATTTTGTCGTTACCGGCTGCTCCTGCCGGAGAAGGAATAGAAAAAATTCCTGCATTAATTCCTGCATTTTCTACATCAACGTATTCAATGTTTTCCAAATAAGCCATTGCTGCATTTCCAATCAGAAAATCTTCTCTTGCCACATCAAAGTCAATTGCATTGGTATTTGGTGTAAAATATCCATTATCCTGTAGCTGCTTCAGCATATTTAACGCCTGAACATATCCAGGATCTGTATATGTACATGTTTTTGAATCACTATCAGCCTTTCTGACATCATCCGGTACACATAATGTATTGAATGTTGTCATATAATGGCAGACTGCCCATGCCTCTAAATCTCCAAATGCCTGCGGAATAATTCCCGCTTCTTTGAAAACCTCACATACATTAAGAAACTCATCCCATGTGGTAGGTACACTTACCTGATATTCATCAAATAAATCTTTGTTATACACCATTTGCTTTGTAGTAATCCTAAAAGGTACAGCATAAATACCTTCTTCATTTTCAAATGGATTCTTTGAAGCGGGAACAAATGATTCATTCCATTCACTGTCTTCCTCGTAATAGCTTTCCAAGTCCAATACATGTCCTGCACGCACATACTTATTTAATGACTCTCCACTAAAAGAAAAGAAAATATCCGGAGCATCATCCGTTCCCATCATAACTTTTAACTTTGTAGAATAATCTGGATCTCCTACATTTTCAATTTTTATTACCACATTCGGATGCTCCTTGTGAAAAACATCTGCTGCCTCTTTAAAATATGCAACCTCAGAATCAATAGTCCAATTATGAAACATTTTCAACTCTATCTCTTCTGTTTCATTGGAAGTTGTTTCCTTTGTATTGCCATTTTGCATCCCTTGCTGTGCACCTCCACAGCCAAACAAACTTGTCGATACTAACATCATCGCTAATACTTTTGTTACCGCCTTTTTCATCTAAATACCTCCTTTAGTTGTATGCTATCGTATGCATACATTATAGTGCATATGCTTTTATTGGTCAACTCATATGTAATTATATTAGTCAAATTCAATGAATTATACAATTCTATTCATAAATTTTTGTGCACTATTCATACAAAAGGATCATCTGGTCAGCTTTCAGATCGCATTTTGTCCGTATAACACTTTGATAATATCGCGTTAAAAACACACTAAAAAAGGGGCTATGTCATACATAGCCCCTTAGCTGCCGTACCTACGGCTGTTTTCTTATTCGCAAAGCTTTGAGAATGCATCTGCCACGAACTGAACCTTGGTTCCAACCACTACCTGAACTGAGGTCTTACCTGGCTTGATGACTCCCGCAACACCTGCGGCCTTGATTTTCTTATCATTGACTGCGGTAATATCCTTTACCTCCAGTCTCAATCTTGTAACACAGTTGTCAATGCTTGTGATATTATCCTTTCCGCCACAGCCCTCAAGAATGGCCTTTGCAATGGCTGTATAATCATCACTTGCAAGCTCAATGCTCTTTTCCTTCTCTAAATCATCATCATCTTCTCTGCCAGGGGTCTTAAGATCCCACTTCTTAATGGCAAAGTAGAATACAAAGTAGAATACAGCAAATGCTGCGATTCCGAGCGGGATAATAAGCCATGTTCTCTGAGCTGCGGGAAGTGAGGATGAGAATAACAGATCCATCGCGCCTGCAGAGAAGCTAAAGCCTGCACGGAAGCCAAGTGCAACGGTGATCATAGTGAAGATACCGTAAAGTAATGCATAAATTACATAAAGTCCAGGAGCAAGGAACATGAAACCAAATTCAAACGGCTCTGTAACACCGCAAATGAATGCACAAAGTGCTGCGGAAGCAACAAGTCCGATCGCTGCTTTTTTCTTTGTGGTCTTCGCACATCTGACCATTGCAAGTGCCGCACCGGGGATACCGAACATCATGCAAGGGAAGAAGCCAGACATATACATTCCAAGACTCCAGGATACATCTGCGGAGGTTTCACCAGCCCAGAAGTGCTGAAGATCTCCAAGTCCAATGGTATCAAACCAGAATACGTTATTCAATGCATGGTGTAATCCGGTAGGAATTAACAGACGGTTCAGGAATGCATAAATACCTGCACCAACTACATCCATACCTACGATTGCTTCTCCAAGTGCAACCAGTCCGCCAAACAGTAACGGCCATACGAACAGCAGTACTGCGGATACCAGAATAGAAACTACACCGGCGATAATTGCTACGCAGCGTTTTCCGCTGAAGAAAGATAACCAGTCCGGAAGCTTGGTGTTCTTGAACTTGTTATAGCACATAGAACCGATGATTCCGGAAAGGATTCCGATAAACGGATTCGCGATCTTGTTAAATGCCAGAGTCTTGGTTGCGCTGTCTGCGACAGACGGCATGATGGTTGTTACAACTCCGGTTGAAAGAAGTGTGGTGATCATCAACCAGGAAGCAAGTGCTGCGATTCCGCCGGTACCATCATTTTTCTCTGACATACCGACACCGACACCTATCGCAAACAGAATGGCCATGTTATCAATCAAAGCACCACCGGCTTTTACTAAAAACAGACCGATTAAGTTAGCTGCACCTTGGATTTCTCCACCCTGCATAGTTGCCGGACACAGCCAGTAGCCAATACCCATGAGAATACCACAGATGGGCAGTACTGCTACGGGAAGCATTAACGCTTTTCCCAGTTTTTGAAGAAATTTCATACTTTCTTCCTCCTTTGCTTGTTCTTATAAAATTAAAATTGGATTATTCCAATCCATTTTACAGTATGATCCGGGTGCCTACCCGATTTTGAGTACTGCCTCTCCCGGCAGAGCTCCGCCTTCCTTCAGCAGGCTTATTCTTGAATAATCATCTGTATTGCATACTACAACCGGAGATATGATATTAAGTCCGGCCTCTCTGATCTTATCAAGATCTGCCTCCATTAAGAGATCTCCCTGCTTCACCTGATCTCCTGCTGCTACATGCACACGGAAGGGTTCTCCCTTTAATGTAACAGTCTCCAGTCCGACATGTAGAAGAAGCTCCGTTCCCTGCGCAGTCGTCATCGTAATCGCATGCAGGGTATCAAACACCATCGTCACCTCTCCATCCGCCGGAGCGAAAAACCTTCCCTCTGACGGGATCACTGCAAATCCATCACCCAGTATCTTCTCTGAAAAAGTAGGATCAGGAACCTCGGTGAGTGGTGTCACCGTTCCTTCACAGGGTGAACAGATCACATTTTCCTTTGTCCTTCCTTTAAAAAAACCTAACATGGCTGTTCCTTTCCATCGATATAAATACCTACAATATTTAATTCTTTATCAAGAAGCACGAAATCTGCTTTTTTACCTGCCTGAATACTTCCTGTCTGGTCAAAAATACCGATTTCCCTGGCTGGATTCTCTGTTGCACATATCACTGCATCCTCCAGCGGAATACCTGCATTCTTTACAACAAATCTCATACAATCCATCAGGTTCGTGGCTGAACCTGCTATCGTACCGTCATGAAGCGTTGCCAGATTTCCTTTTACCACTACCGGCTGTCCGCCCAGCGTGTATTCACCATCCTCTAATCCGGTTGCCCTCATGCTGTCACTGATCAAGATCACCCGTTCTGCACCAAACATGGCAAAGGTTGCACGGATTACAGACGGATGGACATGTACGCCGTCACAGATTAATTCCACATGACACGCTTCTGAATCTCTGACTGCGCCGATCACCCCCGGATTCCGGTGATTCAGCGGCGGCATTGCATTGTACAGATGCGTTGCATGGGATGCCCCATGCCGGATAGCTTCACATGCCGTATCGTAATCCGATACCGTATGCGCTATGGATATAACCACCTCTGATTTCGTCCGGTCAATGAATTCCATGGCTCCTGGCTCTTCGGGAGCAATATCCACAAGCCGGATCAACCCGCCAGCAGCATCCTGAAGCTGTCTGAAATACTCATAATCACAGGGAATAATATTTTCTGCTGCCTGTGCACCCTTTTTCGAAGCACTGATAAACGGTCCTTCCATATTGATCCCGACCAGGTGTGCTCCTCCCTTATAGGAATATGCACCGGCATTCTTCATTACCGCAAGGAGCTCATCCTTCGGTATCGTCATGGTTGCCGGACAAACCGATGTTACTCCGACGCTGGCCTCGTATTCTGTTATGATATCCAGGGCTTCCTGCGTTCCATCACACATATCCGCGCCCTTGCAGCCATGAAAATGAATATCTACGAGTCCCGGGATCATATATAGACCGGCAGCATCCACCACCTGTCCGTCACCATCCGTTTCCTCAAGGACTGTGGAAAACCGGTCTCCGGTAATGGCAACATCACCCTGTACAAACCGGTGATCCGGTGTAAAAATATCTGCATTCTTTATAATCATCGTTCCACACCTCTATCTGTTCTGTTTTCTCACAGCGTCTCTTAGACGAACGATACAGGGATCTTACTAAGGGCAGCTTCATCAGCTACCAGCGTGACATCATTATGCAGCTGAAGAACGGATGCCGGAACCTTCGGCGTAATCGGTCCAAAAAAGGAATCCCTTATAATATCTGCCTTGCCCTCACCATTAGCCATGATAAGAATTTTTTTCGAGCGCATGATCGTCTGGATCCCCATGGTGTAAGCCTGCTTCGGAACGTCCTCTGCCGATGCGAAAAATCTCTTATTCGCTTCAATAGTCGACTGTGTCAGGTTCACACAGTGAACCTGCTTATCAAACACATCTGATGGCTCATTAAAACCGATATGTCCGTTATGTCCGATGCCAAGAAGCTGTAAGTCCACACTTCCCATGGATCGGATCAATTCCTCGTATCTCCCGCATTCCTTTTCAGAATCCGGCTCCATACCGTCTGGCAGATGAGTATTCTCCGCCGGAATATTCACATGGTCAAACAGATTCTGATGCATAAAGTAATAATAGCTCTGATCATTCTCGCGGCTGATTCCCTTATATTCATCCAGGTTCACTGTTCTTACTCCGGAAAAATCCAAATCACCATTCCGGTACCATTCGATCAGCTGCTTGTAAAGACCAACCGGAGTAGATCCTGTTGCCAGTCCAAGCACACAATCAGGTTTCATAATGATCTGTGCAGAAACGATGCCTGCTGCCCTTCTGCTCATTTCCTCATAATCTTTTGCCCTGTATATTCTCATTTCATTTACTCCATTTCACATATTTTACTACGAACCGAAAGCACCATCGACGGTGCAACACTCAGCTCGTCAATCCCCATCTGTACAAATCGCTCTGTAAGTGCTGTATCTGCTCCAAGCTCTCCGCAGATGCCGACCCACTTACCATGCTTATGGGCTCCGTCAATCGTCTTCTGTATCATCCGGAGAACCGCCTCATGATGCGGATTATAGAACCGGTCCAGCTTACTGTTCTGCCGGTCGATCGCTAGTGTATACTGGGTCAGATCATTGGTTCCGATACTGAAGAAATCCACAAGCTCCGCAAGCTCTTCACTCATCATGACTGCTGCCGGTGTCTCCACCATGATCCCCTGCTCAGGAATGGTGTACGGAACCTTTTCTTCATCCAGCTCCCTTGCCACCTCCTTAACAATTTCTCCAATACTCTTGACCTCTTCTACCGAAATGATCATCGGATACATGATCGCGAGATTTCCATATTTAGCAGCCCGCAGAAGAGCTCTCAGCTGTGTTTTAAAAATATCCGGCTGCTCCAGACAGATCCGGATCGCACGATATCCCATGGCTGGGTTATCTTCCTGTCCCAGTCCAAGATAATCCACGTTCTTATCTGCCCCGATATCCAATGTCCTTATGACAACCTTCTTTCCGGCCATCATCTGCAATACCTGGCGATAAGCGTTGAACTGCTCATTCTCATCCGGAAGCCCGGATCTTCCAAGATACAGGAACTCACTCCGGAATAACCCGATACCCTCAGCATCATTCTCAAGCACATAAGCCACATCCGAGACGCTTCCGATATTTGCAAAGACATGGATTTTCTTTCCGCTTTTCGTAACGGATTCCCTGCCCTTATAATTCTCTAAAAGACGCTTCTGCTCCTGTTCCTCCAGCTGCTGTACCTCTGCCAGATGGATTTCATTCTCATCCGGATCAAGGAAAAAGGCGCCCTTTTTACCATCCACAACAGCTATGGTTCCATTATGAAGCTTCTCCAGCTCAAGCGGCACACCGATCAGCGCCGGGATATTCATCATACGGGCAAGAATCGCAGTGTGCGAATTAGTAGAGCCGTGAACGGTGACAAAAGCAAGGATCTTATTCTTATCCATCTGTACCGTTTCACTCGGCGTCAGATCATCCGCAACAATAATGGACGGTTCCAGCTTACTCCAGTCCATCTGTTCCTCTCCGGCAAGGTTACGGACCAGCCGGTTCGAAATATCCCTGACATCCGCCGAGCGTGCCTGCATATACTCATCATCCATGTTGGCAAACATTTCGGCAAAATTATCACCGGTAACTGCTACTGCATACTCCGCATTCACTTCCTCATTCTGGATCAGATTGTGTATGGCATCCTGATAATCATCATCCTCAAGCATCATCTGATGAACCTCGAAGATTGCCGCATTGACCTCTCCGACCTCCTGCATGGCCTTCTCATACAGCTCCCCAAGCTGGCCTATCGCCTGCTCCTTGGCCTTCTCAAGACGCTCCAGCTCTTTTTCCACATGATCTACATGTATTCTTTTGACGAGGTGATCTCTTTTCTTCAGAACATGGACAGGACCGATTGCGATTCCCTTATATACGGATTTTCCAATATATTTTTCCATTTTTCACCCTCTCATGTGATTTACAGGATTCTGTTTTACAGATTCTCCTGGAAAAACTTCTCCATTGCCTCATAAGCAATATCCTCATCCGGTCCCTCAATCGAAACCTCAACCGGATCACCATGCTTAACGCCCATCCCCATAACAGCCATAAGCTTGGTTGCAGCGGCACTCTTTCCATTACAGGTCAGCATCACTGTACTTTGGAACTGTTTGGCTTCCTTAGCCAGAAGACCTGCCGGTCTTGCATGAATACCAATTTCATCCGTGATCACGTAAGTAAACTGTTTCATCCGTTTCTCATCTCCTGTTCCCATTTGTTTTGACGAATTGACAACCGATAGATTCTGCAGACCTTTTCAGTATGTAAATTTGCACAATTATCTTACCCGTCACATTTGTTATATATACACATTAACCTATATTTTCTTTTTTGTCTAGTCATTTATTCTAGAATTGCACAATTATCGTAAATATCAACATTATTTTATTTTTTTGACATTTTTTGAAAAACAAGTAACTGTATTTTCTTTTTTACTCCTGCAACAGCCAATCAGCTATATCGTAAATCTCGACTCCTTCATAGCTATATTTCGGATGCCTGGTTCGTGCAATAATCATTTTGGGGTAAGCATCTCGAATCTGAAGCAGAGGAGAGCATTCTCTCTCAAATGTTTCCTGCC
>NZ_JAXXXI010000025.1:0-34386 GCF_037359455.1 Suilimivivens sp. | reverse complement strand
AGAGCACTTGACTTTTAATCAAGTTGTCCCGGGTTCGAGTCCCGGGTGGCTCATTAAAAAAGGATCCAATGGATCCTTTTTATTTTTATTCTCTTCTCAGCTCTGCTTCTTTGTCTCCCTTGGCTTCCTGAGCCGTGTCCGTCACCTATCATTCATCCAGATAACAGATCGTAAAATGTGCCTCTCCTTTATAGTCAAGTTCCATAATAATATAAGAAGGTTTTTTGCCCTCCTGTCTTGGATAAGTAAGACTTCCCGGATTAACCGCTATAATATCTTTATCAATGTCCACAATGGGTCTGTGAGAATGTCCGAACATGACGATATCCATGCCCCGTTCTCTCGCTTCCCTCTTGATATTCTCATCTCCCATAGACACATAGTAGGTATGTCCGTGGGTCAGCCATATCTTGTATTTTCCGATCTGGAATTCCTTTTCCCGTGGAAGATCAGAAAAGAAGTCGTTGTTTCCCATGACCATCTGTACAGGACATCCTGCACTGCTGGCGATCAGATATTCACTGCCCTCCACGTCCCCACAGTGGATCAGCATATCGATCGGTCCTGTTTTTTCCAGTACTTTCAAAAAATTTTCATTGTGGCGGTGAGTATCACTAACAATCAGTATCTTCATCCCAGTTTCTTCTCCAGTTCCTTTTCCAGTTCTTCTCTCATTGCCCTGAGTGCTTTTCCTCTGTGGCTGATCCTGTTCTTATCTTCATCCGACAGCTCTGCCGTATATTTTCCGATCTCCGGCACATAAAAGATAGGATCAAATCCAAATCCATTCAATCCCTTTTCCTCATAGCCGATCCTTCCCTCAATCGTTCCTCTTGTTGACAGTTCCCTGCCATCCGGCAGCACTGCCGCTATGGCACATACGAATCTTGCAGATCTCTTTTCATCCGGAACGCCCTCAAGCCTCTGTACCAGGTTGGCATTCTTAACCCGGTAGGAAGTGTCCTTGCCAAGATATCTGGCTGAATAAATGCCTGGCTCCCCATTCAGATAATCGATCACAAGCCCGGAATCATCTGCAAGCACGATTGCTTCTTTCGCAGCCCCTGCCACAGCCCTTGCCTTGATCATGGCATTTTCTTCAAAGGTTGTCCCATCCTCTATAATATCTATATCGATCCCTGCCTCTTTCATGGACAAAATCTGTACCTTTTCCCCAAAAAAGGTAAGTCCATCCAGAATCTCGCGGATCTCCTTCATCTTTCCTTCATTCCCTGTTGCAAAAATAATCTTGTACATAGCTGTCACCCGTTTTTCTCCTGCATTTCATAGACCGTCATGATACTCTGATAAATACCATCTGCGATCCTTCTAATATAATCTTCTCTTGAGAGGAGTCTGGCCTCCTGTGCATTACTCAGATAACCAACCTGGATTGTTGCTGCCGGTATTGTCAGCTGATACAATACACTATCCGGATCCGGCTCCTCCAGCAGACCCTGTGCTTTTCCGCTGACCGACACAGTCACTTCTCTTTCCAGCGTATCTGCAAGCTCTATATTTCCAAATCCCGGGATAAAATATGTACCATTATAAAGTGCCCTTATCCCATACTCCTCAGAAGCTTCCCCGCACGCCGTTTCAATGCGTATGTACATATCTGCCTTCGCGCCATTTCCAAGGATGATCCTGTCTGATTCATCCTCATAGATATTGTCCATCCTGGTATAGTATACCTTAATGTCCTCTCCATCAAGCTTCTCCTTCAGAGCTCTGGCTACAGCGAGAACGACATTCTTTTCCTTCAGTCCATTTCTGACTGCTCCTTCTTCCCTTCCTCCATACGCAGGATCTATCACCACGATCCTGTCATAAACCTCTCTGGGCGTCAGAAAACTGATATACAGATTTTCATTTTCCAAAATGGTACGACATTCACAAATCCCTGTCAACTGTAAATTGAGAACGATCCCGCCCTGTACCAGATCAAAGCTTCCCGCATTGATCATCTGATGATTTCCAGAAAGAACATTTTCCCTGTAAAAATCCTCGTTTCCACCTGGTACATAGATCCAAAGCTCCTGATCCATATAATGGTTCTCTATCGTGATGTCCGATGCTTTGCATCCTTCCGGCAACGGTATCCGGAGATAACTGCTGTCAGCTTCCCCAGGCTGGAAAGCAAGAGCATGGGATTCATTCCCGGTAGCGATTGTTTCACCTGCTACTTCGTCCTGTGCAACCCCTTCTATGGTCACTACTTTATGTACAGACAGATAAATAATGGTTCCCATGGTGATCACAAAAAAGCAGATACAGCATATGGTTGTTTTTTTCATCAGTTCCTGCCGCATGCCGTTTTCCCTCATCCTTTACGTAGAGCTGGTTTGGGTCCTGGGAACTGATAAAAATATGTCTTCATCATACCATTGTAGATCTTACGGTTCTTTGCTGCCTTCAGTCCAAGCGCTTCCTCAGCCTGCTCATAAGCTGTGATCAGATACAGTGACCAGCAATCCAACGCCTTAAAGCGCTCTCCGATCGTCCGGTAAAGAGACGGCAGCTTTTCCTTTTCCTCCAGTCTTTCTCCATAAGGAGGATTCGTAATGATAAAACCATATTTTTTATTATGGCTTAGCTGGTCAACTCCTCTTCTCTGAAAATGGATCAGATGATCCACTCCCGCAAGACGGGCATTTTCCCTGGAGATCTCTACCATTTTATCATCTATGTCATACCCCTGGATATCTGTCTTAATATCTGTAATGATCCCATCTCCGGCCTCTTCCCTGGCATATTTCCATTCTTCTCCCGGAATCAGATGTGTCCATCCCATTGCCGTAAAATCCCGTTTCCAGCCGGGTGCAATATTAGCTGCCATCATAGCGGCCTCTATCGGAAAGGTCCCGCTTCCACAGAAAGGATCAACCAGGATACGATCCCCTTTCCAGGGCGTCAGCATGATCAGGGATGCCGCCAGATTCTCCGCAATAGGTGCTTTGGCCGTAAGCTTCCGATATCCTCTCTTGTGCAGAGAATCTCCTGTCGTATCAAGTGCTACTGTAACCTGATCCTTTAGCAGGAATACCCGGAACGGAAAAGCTGCACCATTCTCTTCAAACCATTCAGTATGATAAACCTCTTTCAGCTTCTCCACCATTGCTTTCTTCATAACAGACTGTATATCAGAGGGACTGAACAGCCTGCTTTTCACACTGGCTGCCTTGGTCACCCAGAACCTGCCATCTGCAGGAATAAATTCATCCAGCGGAAGTGCTTTGGTTCCCTGGAACAGTTCTTCATAGGTTGTCGCCATGAAGCTGCCCACCTTAAGCAGGATCCTTTCTGCACTGCGAAGGAAGATATTCGCCCTGCAAATGGCTTCCGCATCCCCTGTAAAGGTCACCCGGCCATCTTCAACCAGCGTAACGTCATATCCTATATCTATGATCTCTCTTTTCAGAACAGCCTCCAGACCAAAGTGACAGGGTGCAATCAATTCGTACGTTTTCATTTTAAATACCGCCATTTTTCATTCTAATAAGGAGTATACCACATATGAAAAAGCTTGAATATACTGAATTATAAGAAATTTTTGTATCTTTTTCCCCATATCTGTCTTGCCATCTTACTGAAAAAGGGGCTGTGCACCTTTCATGCACAGCCCCTTTCCAGCAGACACTTTAATATTCGCTGCGGTTTTTGCTGTTATCAGAACAGTTAGAGCTGTTCTTCTGGCTGTTCTTGGAAGAATTCTGGGAATTATTCTCAGAGTTCTTATTCTGGGAATTCCTGTTCTGCGAATTCTTATCCTGACTATGGTTATACTCATTCTTTGACATTTACGATTACCTCCTGTCTGATTGGTTACAGGAGTAGTATTTTCCGCTTTCTGCCTTTTTATACATTAAATTTTTAAAAAAAATCCTTCCATGGAAAACCATGGAAGGATTTTAAAATGTTACAGGTTAAAGAGGACAGATAGCTGTTAACCCTTAACAGCACCTGCAACCATTCCCTTGATGATCTGCTTACTGAATACAAAGTACAGCACAACGATCGGGGACATGGTGATCAGCATAGCTGCCATCTGCTTCGGATAGTCGGATGCGAACTGACCCTTGAACTGTGTCAGTGCAAGCGGTACTGTCTGCAGATGTACGTTCTTCATAAGTACTAATGCGAATGAGAATTCATTCCAGCAGCCAAATACCTGAATGATAGCTACTGTTACAAGGATCGGCTTACAAATCGGAAGAATAATGTGCCACAGTGTATAGGAAAATCCACTGCCATCAATGGCTGCAGCTTCTTCCAGTGAAACCGGAATACTCTTTACATAGCCTTCCACAAGGAAGATACCCATGGGAAGTGCAAAGGAAACATATGGTAACAGCAGTGTATACCACTGATCGGAAATCCCACACTTCTTGAATACTACATAAATAGGTACAAGCAGTGAGTGGATCGGGATCAGCATACCCATCAGGAACATTACATACAGAGGACGGTTCAGCTTGAAACGGACTCTTGCAAGAATGTATCCAACAACAAAACTGAAGGCTACGATCAGCACAATGGAAATTGCTGTGGTACGTACACTGTTCATCATGGACTCACCAAGATGATAATCAGAGTTACCTAAGATTCTGATATAATTGACCAACGTCGGATTCTTCGGAAGTCCGACGATATCTGCATTAAATACTCTCTTCTCCTTCAGGGATGAATATATCATCCAGACGATAGGGAAGATACAGGTAAGGGAAAATACAATACAGATAAAGTTCAGCACTACTGTAAGAATACCCTTACGGATCGGATGCGGTTTCGCTACTGCCTGAGTATGTGTTGACATTTTTACGCCTCCTTTTCACGTGTGAGTAATTTAACAAGTGCCTGTGATCCACCGATAACCAGCATAGCCAGAACAAAGATTCCTACGGAAATACAGCTTCCGTATCCCATATTACTCTGGTTGAAGGATATCTGGTAACCATACATTGCCATAACCATAGATGCCGTACCAGGACCACCCTTGGTCATAACGAAAATATTATCGAATGCCTTCATATTACCTGCTACGCAAAGGGTAATACATACAAGCATAGTATTCTTAATCAGGGGAAGCGTGATATAAAGTGCTCTCTGTACCCCGTTCGCTCCATCGATCTCAGCACTTTCAAAGATTTCCGTATCAATAGAGGAAATCGCTGAAAGGATAATTACCATGTAATATCCGATATACTGCCAGATCAGAGGAATGGAAACCAGAAGCATTACCAGCTTCGGCTCATTCAGCCATACCTTACAAAGATCATCACGGCCGATAAGTCTTAAAAACCAGTTGATGATACCATACTGGTTGTGATAGATCATATTCCAGATCAAGCCCAGACATACTGCAGAAATCGTGCTGGGGAAGAATCCGAAGGTTCTGTGGATTCCCTTCAGTTTAACAACCTTGGAATTCACGATCATAACCATAATAAATGCAATACCGATCTGACCTATGATACAGGCGATAACAAGGTAAATGTTATGGCCGAACGACTGCCAGAATGTTGCATCATGAAATAATTGTACATAATTATCAATTCCGATAAAAGTCTTCTTGGGGCCACCCTTCCATTCGAAAAAGCTGTAAACGAATGCGGTTACCAAAGGAACAAATACAGTGAATACAAAAAAGACAACCGGAACTATCAGATAGAGAAACACGGTTCGTGCTTTAGGTTTTATGGAATTTAACATGCTATGTAACGCCCTCTCTTTCCTTTAAAAAACCGCTCTGCCTGCACAAGGTAGGCAGAACGGTTAAGAGTTATCTCTTTATTACTGCGTAGGAGCTGTGCCCCTGCCAGTCATCCTATCTTAGTAGTTTGCTTCGTATGCAGCCTGTGCATTTGCAGCAACATCTTCAGGTGTCATATCACCATTCATCATTGTCTGAAGGTCTGTATTTAATACATCCCAAACAGCACTTGAAATATAGGAGTCATAGATTTCACATGTCTCTGTATCAATGTAAGACCAGTTGTAGAAATCCTGTGTGATCTGATCGAAGTTACTCAGGTCAACGTCAGCAACCTTTGTAAGTCCGCCCAGAGCATAGTTTGTAGCTACAAAGTTAGCGAATGCAGGACCTGTTACATACTCAGCAAGGTCGATAGCTGCTGCTAACTTCTCAGGATCATCAGCAACCTTAGGATTGATTGCTACAGCATATCCAAGACCAATGTTCTGTGAGTTAGGAGCATATGTTGCATCTGCAGGCTGAGGAAGAACTGCAAATCCGATGTTGTTGTACTTCTCTTCATTGCTTGCCAGTAATGTAGCTGCGATATAGGACTCATCCCAGTTACCACCGATGAATGCAGCAGCATCACCAGAGATATAGTACTCACGAGCATCCTCGTTTGTTACAGCGTTGAAGTCTTCATTGAAGATCTTTGTGTCATGGAACAGTCTCTGTGTCTCAGTAAGAGCTGCTACGAATGTGTCATCTGTGAAAGCAGAACCACTCTTAGCGATCAGACCCATGAACCAGTCGGGACCTGTGTATCTGTTACCAAGTGTTGACAGGAAGTCTGAGTTAGCCTGCCACTTACCACCGTTACCAAATGCAACAGTTGTGATGCCCTTCTCGTTGAAGTACTCAGAAGCCTTCTCAACATCCTCCCATGTTGTAGGGAATGCATCAAAGCCAGCTTCCTTCCACATTGCCTTATCATAGATAACTACTGTACATGTACCACCTGTAAGAACAGGGTAACCATACATCTTACCGTCAACTGTGAAAGGTGCGAAGTAAGAAGTATTGTAATCAGCGTAGTAAGGTGAAGACTTGATATCCTCTGTTAAATCATAAACCAGACCCTGATCAGCCCAAGCGATTGTGTTCATACCCTGAAGTAAGAATACATCCGGAAGGTCATCTGCTGCAGCCAGTGTAGCGATCTGTGTCTTGTACTCAGCGTTAGCAAGTACGTTCTGTGTTAATGTGATGTCAGGATGAGCCTCGTCCCACTCAGCAAGAACGGTACGGAAACCATCAGAACCACCATTACCTTCAGATTCCTCTGATGTTGAATAGTGCATGATCTCGAGCTCGCCAGCATAGGTGATTTCGTCGCCAGCTGCTGCTGTCTCATCTGTTGCTTCTTCTGTTGTTTCTTCTGCTGCAGGAGCTTCTTCTGTAGTAGCTTCTGTTGTTTCGGTTGTCTCTGTTGTCTCAGTAGTATCTGCGCTGGAACCGCATCCAACTAATAAGCTGGAGATCATAGCTACTGAAAGCAGAGCGCTAAGTAATTTCTTTTTCATTACTTAAATCCTCCCTTTGAATTGTGTGAAATTGTTTCTTTGCATTTATATATACGGAAGTGTTGCCTTCCGAAAATGCCTTATCTCTTTCCGACTGATCTTCCCTCAAGCACCTTTCCTTCCACAATTACCTGCTCAATAATTGTGCTCTTTGGTCTTTCGATCAGGCTGATCAGCTTCTCTGCTGCACATCTGCCAAGTCTCGCAGTATCCTGCTTAATCGTTGTCAACTGCGGCTCGATATGCATTCCTGCCCGGATGCCATCGTACCCTGCAACAGATACATCCTCCGGTATTTTAAGTCCTCTTTCCATAATCGCATTCATACCGCCGAATGCTGAAAAATCATCCGGATAGCAGATGCAGGTTGGTGGTGTTCTCAGATCAAGCAGCTTTTCTGTCATGATCCTCGCTGCTGCCGCATCTCTGTAAGGAGCTTCCAGTACATATTCATCCGGCACATAAAGTCCAAGCTCTTCTGCCGTATGGTAAAAGCTGGAAAGCCTGTTCCGTGTTACGGAAGAATCCACACCGTGGATATAGGCGATTTTCCTGTGTCCCTGTTTATATATATAGGTAAGAAGATCTCTCATACCTTTCACATTGTCGGACACAATCGATATTCTATTGTTGAAAACATGATCTACGGTTATTACCGGTATTTCACTTTTGACAAGCTCTTCCACTTCTGGATCGTAGAAGTTCACACATACAACTGCAACTCCATCAAAGCCTCTGTATCTGCTATGCTCCAAATACGACATCCTGCGATCCTTGCTCCTGCTGACATTGATAAAGGTGATATCATATCCCTTTCTCTCTGCTGTGCTCTTAAAGCTGTCAAGCACAAAAGCGAAATAGTCGTGTGTCAGTCCGCTGTGATTATCATCCGAAAACAAAACTCCAATATTATATGTACGGTTTGTTTTCAGTGCCTTGGCTGCTGAGTTTGGTAAATACCCCATCTCCTTGGCAACCTGCTTGATATGTTGCTTCGTTTCACTACCGATGTCATTATGATCATTCAGTGCTTTGCTCACAGTTGCTATCGATACACCGCAAGCCACTGAAATATCCTTCATCGATACCATTGCTGCAACTCCCAAAACCTTCGTAAAACACTTAATCGTTTTCGTGCTTTTATAATATAACATCTTTTATAGTTTTGCAACACTTATTTTAAATTTTTTTAGGCAATTTTTATACTTCTCCCAATTTTACGCCTTTTTCGGTTCCATATTTACTCTTTCTACCTATATAATGCAGCTTTTTGCAGGTAAGCAATATCATTTTATGAGATACCATGCTACGAATTGCACAATTTTGTAGTTGCATTATACCATTGTTTTATGTATAATTTGGTTCATAGAGACTACTTAATCGTTTTCGAATCCCATTTTCGGAGCGTTAAGTAATATTTCACAAATCATATCCACTCAATACATACTACTAATTAAATAAGGAGAAGAAGCTATGAAATTTGGTTATTTCGATGATGCGAATCGCGAGTACGTGATTACCACACCAAAAACCCCGCTTCCCTGGATCAACTATCTGGGCTGTAATGATTTTTTCAGTCTGATATCCAACACATGCGGCGGTTATTCCTTCTATAAGGATGCCAAGCTGTTAAGACTGACCCGTTACCGTTACAATGATGTTCCCATGGATATCAACGGTAAATATCTGTACATTAAAGATGGAGATACCATCTGGAATCCCGGCTGGGAACCGGTCAAGACAGATCTGGACTCCTATGAATGCCGTCACGGTATCGGCTACAGCCGCTTTACTTCATCCAAGAATGATGTTCAGGCTTCTGTTCTTACCTTTGTTCCTATGAATGATACCTGTGAGGTAAGCCAGTTAAAGCTTACCAACAATTCTTCTGAAGAGAAGACCCTTTCTGTATTTTCCTATGTAGAATGGTGTCTCTGGAACGCTGACGATGACAGCCGGAACTTCCAGCGTAACTACAGTACCGGTGAAGTAGAGGTTGTAGGTTCTACCATCTTCCACAAGACCGAGTACAGAGAGAGAAGAAATCACTACGCTATTTACTCTGTAAACGCAGAGATCGCAGGCTTCGATACGATCCGTGAGGCTTTCCTTGGTTCCTACAGAGGTGCTTATGAACCCGAAGCAGTAGAAAAGGGTGCCTGCACTAATTCCATGGCAAGCGGATGGCAGCCTATCGCTTCCCACCAGTTAAATATCACTCTGGCTCCCGGTGAGACCAAGTCCTACGTTTTCGTTCTTGGTTATATCGAGAATCCTGAAGAAGAAAAATGGGAATCCTACGGTGTCATCAACAAGACCCGTGCTTATGCTATGCTTGACAGATATAAGACAGATGCTGATGTTGAGAAGGCATTTGCTGAATTAAATGACTACTGGAAGAAGCTGCTTTCCAAGTACACTGTGAAGTCATCCAACGATAAGGTTGACCGTATGGTAAATATCTGGAACCAGTATCAGTGTATGGTAACCTTCAATATGTCCCGTTCTGCTTCCTATTATGAATCCGGAATCGGCCGTGGAATGGGCTTCCGTGATTCCTGCCAGGATCTGCTCGGTTTCGTGCATCTGATCCCAGACAGGGCAAGAGAAAGAATCATCGATATCGCTTCTACCCAGTTCCAGGACGGAAGTGCTTATCATCAGTACCAGCCTCTTACCAAGAAGGGTAACTCTGATATCGGAAGCGGATTCAATGATGATCCGCTGTGGCTGATTGCAGGTACCAGCGCTTACGTAAGAGAGACCGGAGATACTACGATCCTGACAGATATGGTTCCGTTTGATAATGATGAATCCGTTGCAACACCTCTGATGGATCATCTGAAACGTTCCTTTGATTACATTGTAAACCACAAGGGTCCTCACAAGCTTCCTCTGATCGGCCGCGCTGACTGGAATGACTGTCTGAACCTGAACTGCTTCTCCGAGCATCCCGGTGAATCCTTCCAGACCTTTGGTCCCAGCGAAGGACCTGTTGCTGAGTCTGTATTCATTGCCGGTATGTTTGTAAAATACGGCGAAGAATATGCACAGCTCTGCGAGCTGATGAGCGATACTGCTGAAGCAGAAAGAGCGCGTAAAGAAGTTGCCATTATGTATGACGCTATCTTAAAGGATGGCTGGGACGGTGAATGGTTCGTCCGTGCTTATGATGCTTACAGCCACAAGGTTGGTTCCAAGGAATGTGAAGAGGGTCAGATCTATATTGAGCCCCAGGGCTTCTGTGTTCTGGCAGGTGTCGGTGTGAAGGAAGGCCTTGCAGAAAAGGCTCTGAACTCCGTAAAGGAAAAGCTGGATACCAAGTATGGTGTCATGATTCTCCAGCCTGCTTACACCAGATACCATGTCGAGCTTGGTGAGGTTTCCTCTTATCCGCCCGGATATAAAGAGAATGCCGGTATCTTCTGCCATAATAACCCCTGGGTATCCATCGCAGAAACCGTTATCGGCAGAGGTGACAGAGCCTTCGAGATCTACAAGAAGACCTGTCCTGCTTACATCGAAGATATCAGCGAGGTTCACAGAACTGAGCCTTATGTATATTCCCAGATGGTTGCCGGTGCTGATGCCAAATTCTTTGGTGAGGCTAAGAACAGCTGGCTGACCGGTACTGCTGCATGGACCTTCGTCAATGTATCCCAGTACATCCTCGGTGTATATCCTACTCACACGGGGCTGAGCATCAATCCCTGTGTTCCCAAGGGCTTTGGTGATTTCGAACTGACAAGACAGTTCCGTGAAGGAAGCTACAACATCAAGGTCGTAAACCCTGACAATGTAGAAAAGGGCATCAAGAGCATCACCGTTGACGGAAAGCCCGTTGATGGCTGCGTTATCCCTTATGTAAAGGGTAAGGAAACCTATGATGTTGTTGTAACAATGGGTTAATATTAATGTTTTTCAGGTTAGAAAAGAGGACCGCTGCGGCGATCCTCTTTTCATTTCCATATTCAGCTTCTGCTTTGCCAGCAGCTGCCTGACAGCTTTACATCAGCGGTGCAATCAGCTTGAACAGTGTACCGATCAGCTTCTGATACAGTGGCAGCTTCTTATAATATTCCATCGTTACTTCCTGACAGTCCTCCAATGTTCTCTGGAAATCGGCCTCAATATCCTGTATGACACTACTGTCATAAAAATAGCAGCCACATTCAAAATGGTGATAAAAGCTTCTGTAATCCAGGTTGATCGTACCAACCGTAGCACTGCTGCCATCCACGGAGAATACCTTGGCATGGACAAAACCGGGCGTATACTCATACACCTGAATGCCTGCCTCCAGAAGCTTTGGATAATAGTTCCTTGCAATGTAGTACACGATCTTCTTATCCGGTATATGCGGCAGGATCATCTTCACTTCCACCCCACGCTGCGCCGCATAACGCATAGTGTCAAAAAATTCCTGCTCTACAATGAAATAGGGTGTCATCACATGGACATACTTTTTAGCCGTATTAAAGAGAGATTCATAGACTGTTTTCGCCACCTCTGTCGGAACTGTCGGCATCTCTCCATAAGGAATGACAAAGCCGTCATCCTTTAGCGGCTTATCAAACACTATATTCTGCAGATACTTCTCATATTCATCAGCTGCACCGTTCTCTGATACATGCCACATCTGCAGATACATCACAGTAAAGCTTCTGACTGCCTCCCCCGTGATCTTGACAGCTGTGTCTTTCCAGTGTCCATATACCTCTTTCTCATTAATATATTCATCTGCCAGATTGACTCCTCCGGTAAATGCAACTTTTCCGTCAATCACCACGATCTTTCTGTGGTCTCTGTTATTCTGATTCGTAGAAAGAAACGGCATGATCGGAGCAAACATCTTGGCCTTGATCCCGTACTTCTCCAGTTCCCCTGGATATCCGTAGGGCAGAAGCATGATCGAGCACATGCCGTCATACATGACCCTGACCTCCACACCCTGCTTTACCTTTTCCTTCAGGATATCCAGTATGGCATTCCACATGATACCTCTTTCCATGATAAAATACTCAAGGAAAATGAACCTCTCCGCCTTTTGCAGCTCTTTCAGCAGATCCTTAAATTTGTCTTCCCCAGACGGATAATATACGGCTTCCGAGCCCTGGTATGCCGGAAAGCCCACGGTTCCCTCCATATAACGGGCAAAGCCCCTGAAATCCGCCTGGCTCCCTGCTACCGCCTTCTTCGTGCGCTCCGTGGCAAACAGCAGTCCTTCCGTTTCCTTCAGTCTTACGTAAGTCCTGGCCTTCAGACCGATCCCGCCCAGATTCAGCTCTACAAAGAGATAGATCAATGCGCCGAATACCGGCAAAAGGCATATCAGAATACACCATGTCATTTTAAATTCCGGTGCGCCATCTCTGTTTACAATAAAAATAACAAGCAATGCCCCCAGAAGGCTCATTCCCTCCGTGATATAGGAAAAGCTCTCTCCCAGCTTGGTAAACCCAAAGCAAAGCACTGCAAGCTGTACCAGGATCATCAGAATGATAAACAGGGTACGGCTGAATATGATCTTAAAAGCACAATTGATAAAACGCTTCATAGACTATGTCCTTTCCATCACAATATATGTAATACCTGTTAAGCATACACCTTTTTTACTGTTTATGGCAAGCATTACCAGACTATGCTACAGCAGATGCAGAAGCTCCTCGAAGCACACACCGTTTTTTGGCTCAATCTGCATCTCTGCTGTTTTGATCATACACTTCTTAATGAACCGGCAGGCTCTGCGCACGGATTGTCCGAATTCTACCCCGTTTACCGCATCTGCTACGATAATGGATGCAAACAGATCCCCGGTACCGCAGCGCTCCTCGAAAACACGGTGTGTTCTGATCATCCTGGGTTCTCTGCCCTTTTCATACATAAAGTTGGCAATGAACTCTCCCTGTGGGATCCCGGTGATCACCACCTTTTCTGGTCCGTACTCCGTCAGACGCTCTGCCATCCCAAACAGCTCCTTCCGTGTCCATCCATGATCCCGGTAGGGCACACCGGTTAACCTGCACCCTTCGGTCAGATTTGGCGTCACAATATCTGCCAGAGATACCAGCTTACGCATCAGCAGACACATTTCCTCTGTATAGACACTGCTGATTGAGCCGTGGTCCCCCATCACCGGATCCACTACCACAACAGTATCTTCCCTGCGAAAGTCCCTGATAAAGCTCTCCACCATATCAATCTGACGGGCAGAGCCAAGAAATCCGGATACGATCCCATCAAATTTCAGATCCAGCTTCTTCCACATTTCCAGATATGCCGGAAGCTTTTCCGTATAATCGTCAAAAAAATATTCCGGATATCCTGTATGATTGGACAGTATAGATGTGGGCACCGGACAGCACTGAAGCCTCATATGGGAGATCACAGGAATCGCTACCATGAGCGAGCACCTCCCATAACCGGACAAATCATTAATCGCTGCAATTTTCTTCTGCATAAGCTGTTATCTCAGCTCCTTTCAAATTACCTTTTTTTCAAAAAATGTTCACGATCCGGGTAAATCTCGCGGAAAGCCTCGACTGCAGCCCTCTGCAGCGGCTCAAATTCTTTTTCCATCCGGAGAATGTGCGGTGCATCAAATGCCAGCCGGCTCAGCTGCTCTGCGATCTTCCCGGCAATCCCTTCGTCCGATAGCTGTCCCATCCCAAAGATAACAGAGGTAAAGCCACGTCCACTGGTGCTGACCTCAATATAGGTTCTGCACGTATTCTTAAGCTCCTGGCGGATAAGCTCCTGTTCGGTTTCTGTTTTTTGTTCAAATTCGAATATTCCCAAGTCGTGAATGACTTCCACCGCAAGCTTTTTCTTCCTGCCGCCCCAGTCCATGCCTCCGCTCTCCACAATGTATTTCAGATTCATCAGGCAGCCCATAAATGCATCCTTCCGTGGCTTTCCCTTACCATATCTTGCTTCGAAGAGCTGTTTTCGCAGCTGATCTGCTTCCTTTTCCGTTACATTTTCCGAAAGCAGCTGCTGTCTCTTTACCGGATCCGTCTGTGTATAAAAGCTTTTAAGCCAATCCTCCATGTCCCTCTCTCCTTTCCGCTGATAAACAGCCGCCTTCCGGCGGGTTCTATTCACCATTTACTGCACTTCTTCTTTAGTGCAGAAACTCTTCTACATTGGCAGCCGTAACCTTTTGGTACGGCAGGAAAATATACCGTTCATTTTCAAAATCGTAGTCCTCAGGCTCCCTGTCCAGGAACAGATCCATTGCCAGACGCGAAATCTGTCCGGCCTGTCCTTCTTTGTCATTATAAACAGTCCCCTGGATCGAATTGTTCTGGATAGCCGAAAGGGCGCTGTCCAATCCATCTATCCCGAAAATGACCGGACGATCCTCTCTCGGATATCCGGATGCTTCATATGCAGCAACCGCACCTATCGCCATCTCATCATTATTGGATAATACCAGCTCGATCTCATCCCCATAGAGGTGAATAAGCTGGGTCATTTTGTTTTCAGCCTGTCCACGGTTCCAGTTAGCAAACTGATAGCTGAGCTTCTCCAGAGTGATCCCCTGTTCCTGAAGGGTTTTTACCACACTGTCCGTCCGTATGATCGCATCCTGATGTCCGGTTTCGCCCTCGAGAAGAACATACTGGATCTTTCCGTCTGCATTACGGTCCACTGCCGGATCAGTACGTATCACCTCTGCCGCAATTTCTCCCTGCATCGTACCGGACTGTTTCGCATCTCCACCCACATAATACAGCCTGTCCCATTGCATCAGATCCTCCCGCACCGGTTCACGATTGAAAAAAATAACCGGTATGTTTTCCTTTTTGGCCATCTTAATGATATTCGAGGGCTCCGTCCGATCCACCAGATCGACCACAAGGATATCACAGCCTGCATCAAGTATTTCCTCTACCACCTCATCCTGGAGTCTCTGGTCGTTCTTGCCATCCCGCACTGTCATGATTATTTTCAGGGAATCCGTCTCATATTCCTCCAGATCCTCTCTCAGGCAGTCCGTGAGTGCATTGATAAAAGGGTCGTCCTGCGTATAAAGTACTACTCCGACCCGGAGAACACTCCTTTGTGTTTCCAGATTGCCGCCGCATCCTGTCAGACACAACAGCACCCAGCAGGCCAGCACAAATATGCTCCACTTACTCTTCATGACAACCTCCCTTTCCATACAATATACCTGCTACCCCCTCTCTTCCATATGCCTAATCATATGTATGGAGAAACTGCTGCACCTCTTCCCTGAAAATATCCTCCTTATGCAGCAGACGATAATCCGTTTCCCGGTTTTTCATGGCATACAGCTGATTCCCCAGTGCCCCGGAGATTTCCAGGACGCTTTGATATCCCATATCATATCCATCTGCAGCAACCAGCCCCTCTACCAAAGCTTCATCCAGATAGTACACACACCTGATACTGTTCCCGATTCCATAAATCCCAGGACGGTCCTCGCTTTCCTGTGCATACATCCCTGCAATCTGCTCCAGTGCACCTGTTTCAAGCACGATCAGATAATCAACCGTCCTCTCCTGTCTGAGCTTCTCCGTAACCGCCATGTCATAGGTTGTATAAATATGGAACTGGATTTCGCAGCCACTGTCCGAAAGAGCCTCCAATACCCCCTCTTCACGCTCTCTGCTGCACTCCGTTTCCTCAAATCCACTTACAATTCCGATTTTTTTCCCACGGATATCATTCCTGCTTCGCAGATCCTCTCCCAGTGCATAGCCCATACTGTAATTATCCGGCATCACGACCGGAAGCTCCTGATACTGCGGCGGATTGTTCCCGTTCTCCTGTTCCTTAAGTACATCATTGGCAACCAGCAGCACCGGCTTCTGTGACCGGATTTCCCGAAGCATCCCCCCGGTATCCTTCCCGGGCGCCGCCTGCACGATAAAGGCATCCACCTGATTATCCAGCTGCTCGCAGATCAGGCTCTTCTCTTCCTGTGCATCTTCAATTTCATCAGTATTGCAGATGATCAGATGGATATTCCTGATCTCCGCTGCCTGCTTAAGACCGTTAATAAAAGAATCCCATTTTTCATCGCCGGATTTTTCAACGATGACCGCCACCCTCTTCTGCGGCTTTTCATCAGAAAAAATCAGATGCATGCAAAGCAGCAGCATTATGAGGAGACAGATTTCCGACAATAGAAACGTCATTTTGGTTCTTTTCATGCTTCACCTTCATTTCTGGATGGTTTTCCCGGTGTTTCCAGCAGCTCACAGTTTTCTTTGGTATACGGTATAGCCGGCAGGTGAATGGTAACCGTAGTTCCTTCATCCGGCTCGCTTTCTACCGCGAGTCCATATCCGGCTCCAAACATCAGCTGTATACGGGTGTGTACATTAATAAGCCCTACTCCCGAGCCATGCTTTGGCACCTTCTGATTATCCGTCAGAATATTTTCCACATCCTCACGCCGCATTCCCATTCCATTGTCGGAAACCATCAGATAAATATCCTCATCCTTCTTAAAGCCTCTTACAAGAATTCTGGGATGGTCATCCTCGTCCATATCCCCGACTCCATAATATATGGCATTTTCCAGAATCGGCTGCAGGATAAGCTTTACCGTACAGAACGGATAAATCTCCTCGGAAACATCATATTCGGTTACAAACCGTTCCCTGTAACGGTATTTTTGAATATTCATGTAATTTCTGCAATGCTGCAGCTCGTCTCCGATCCGGATAATTGTCTTTCCCCTTGACAGACTGATCCGGAAAAGCTGTGCCAGCTCTGAGATCATGAAAACCGCATCCTGATTCCGGTTTCCCTCAATCATCCAGGTAATGGATTCCAGTGTATTATAAAGGAAATGCGGATTAATCTGGCTTTGCAGCACTGCCAGCTCACTCTTTCTGCGCTCATTCTGCTGTTCCACAATTTCCTTCATCAGCCGTTCAATCTCTTCATATGATTTCTGGACAGAATCTCCCAGATGCCTGATCTCGTAAGAGCCTCCGATGTAAATATCCGGCTTTTCTCCCGCTTCGTATGCCGTTACAGAAGCATCCAGCTTCAGGATCGGACTGGAGATCCTTTTTGACACGATACGGTTAACAACAAGCAGCATCATGATCAGCATGATCACAATAGTGATCATATAAATCCGGAATTTTTCAAGGCTGTCTGTCCGGATATCAGGCATGACAACACCCACCAGCTTCCATCCGGTATAGGAAATGGTATTGACTATTATAGTCTGCTTCTCTCCATGCGGACTACGCAGATTTCTGTATATGCCGTCCTCACTACAGCTTGCCAGACCGGAATTTTCCTGAAACAGGCCGTTACTGATCTCGTTGGCATACGGATGATAGATCAGCTTTCCTTCCCTGTCACACAGATAATAATATCGCCCTCTGCTTCTGTCATTAATCTGATCCATCATTTCCTCTATAAAGGAATACTTCATATCCACCAGCAGGATCCCATTTTCCGGACTGTCTCCGTCAATCACTTCCACTGCACGGCTCAGGGAGATCACCCAGTGATACCGCTTTGCATCATCTTGAAACAGATCCTGCATATGAGGTGTTGAAAAATGCATATTTTCAATTTTTTCCTTCGCATTCTCAAACCAGGACTGCCTGCTGACCTCTACCCCCTTCTTCTGGAGCGTAACAGGCTCTGCCCCAAGCAGCTCCCCGTCCATATCATAAAGCGCAATACTCTGTATCTTGTCCTTATTTAAATCATAAAGAAGGCTGAGCTGCTGATTGAACTCCGGACTGGATACATCAAATGCCTGTATGATATTATAATTAACGGTATCAGAAATCTGTCTCATATTCTTCAGATACTGTTCCATGGAATTTGCAATAGTTTCCATCAGATTCTGCGCATCCCGGACATCGTTCTGGCGCATGGCAGTTTCATACCGGTTATAAAGCAATAATCCCATGGATACCGATGTGATCACGGTCATCAGGGAAAGCACCGTCATGATGACCGACTGAATATCCGACACTTTTCTTTTTTTCTTCATCATACTTATTTTCCTATATGCTCCGTGCGGTATTTGGAAGGTGACATTCCATATTTACGCTTAAAAACATAGCTGAAATAGTTGGCATCCTCATATCCGACATGCTCTGCAATTTCATAGCTTTTTTCATTTGTTTCCAGGATCAGGCGGACCGCCTGCTGCATCCTGTAATCTGTCAGATACGTGATAAACGGGATACCGGCTTCCTTCTTAAAGACAGAAGAAAAATAGGAATTCGATACACCAAGACCCGAGCACACCGTATCCAGAGATAACCCGGCATCCCCATAACGATCGCGGACAATATTTTTTGCCTCCGAGATCAGATAACGAAGTGAGGAATTTCTGGCATTTTTCAGCTCGTCACTGATCGACAATGCCACACCTACAAGCCATGCCGACAATGCTGCCTTATCCATTCTCGGGATCTCCTCATAGGCATTCCGGATTTCACCGGTATGTTCTTCAAATTTCATATAATTATTTCCGCAGAAGCGGTACAAATGTCCGACAATCTCCATAACCGTAAAATTATGCTGCGTAATGGTTTTTGCATTATCCTTAAGCTCACCGACAAGAGAAAGCACTGCCCGCTCGATATCTTCACGTACACCGATATGGATCGCCTTAAATACGCCGTTCATATCAATATCCTCCGGCTGCATGGAAAGCTCCTGTCCCTTGGGCGCAATGTCCGCTATATTAATCGAACGGCCGGCTCCGTAGATCACACGGTAGGAAACAGCTTCCCTTGCCCCCTCGTAGGAATAACGAAGAGACGGTAAATCCTCACATGCCTTCCCGATCCCTATGGTTACAACCGCACCGAAGAAGCGGTCTGCCCACTTGCAGAAACGGTCACACTCATCCGTCAGCCTCGTAATTCCGCTCTCTCCCTCAAGATTCACCAGCATAACAATGTTTCCAAGGTAGGTAAAATATCTGCAGTCCCACTTTCCCTGAAACCGTTCCTGTGCTTCTCTCTGTACTGATACGGACAGAAGGAGCGGTGTCATGTTATCCGGAACATGATTTTCTGAAATGTGCAGCACGGCACAGCAAAAGTATGGTCCCGGCAGGGAAATCCGGTAAGCACCCATGAATTTACGGATCTCGCCCTCCGTGATCCGCCCTTCAATCAGCGAACAGAAAAAGTTCGTCTGCAATACCGGCAGGGAGTCAGTATAGTACTGCTCCAGCTTCCTGATATTCAGTTTTTCTTCCCGCTCCTTATCAAGGGCATCCTTTAATCGTTTCAGGCAATCCGAAAGCTCATTGGCATTAACCGGCTTCAGGATATATTCCTCGATTTCAAGATGTACGGCTTCCTTGGCATATTCAAATTCATCGAATCCTGTAAGTATCAGAATCCGCACATCCGGATTATCCTGCTTCAGATTACGCGCGAGCTCCAATCCATCCATATAGGGCATTTTAATATCCGTGATCACAACATCCGGCTGCATTTTCTCTGATATTTCCAGTGCCTTTACCCCATTCTGAGCCTTTCCGACCACTTCAAACCCCATCTGCTTCCAGCATATCCTGTGTTCAATTACATCCATAACTTCTTCTTCATCATCTACAAGAAGTACTTTATATGTCAGCATCTGTACCCTCCATATCGTTGCAAAATGGCACGGATTCACTGAATCATAAATCCGTGCCACCTTTTTTTATTATACTCTTTTTTTCATAAATTTCCCACTATAAATCCAGTGGATTTTGCAATGCATGGCTTCTGCAATGCCGGTTACTTCTCCCTGCCTTTTGGCTTCGTTTATTTCTTCTTTACATACTTCAGACAATCAAGCGTAACAGCTGCCAGGATGATGATACCTTCGAATATAAACTGAAGGTTTGTATCAATACCCAGGATCGTGAGAGAATACGTAAGTGCAGTAAAGATCAGCACACCGGTTACAACACCGGAAATCTTACCGATACCACCCGTAAAGGATACACCACCAACAACGCAGGCGGCAATGGCATCCATATCCCATCCCTGTCCATAGGCAGCACTGCCGGAACCGATCATACGGTTACATTCCAGCCATGAGCCAAAGCCATAAAGAATACCTGCAAGGATAAACGCTCCCATGGTTACTGCAAATACGGAGATACCGGATACAGCTGCCGCTTCCGGGTTTCCGCCGACTGCATACAGATTCTTACCGAAGGTTGTCTTATTCCAGATAAACCACACAACTATAACTGCAACAACTGCCCAGAGGATGATGGTCGGGAATTTCCCGATCCTTGGTATGAACATCGCCGGGATAGCAGAATCAATAGCACCGAAGGACACACCCTTCGTAGCATACGTTACCAGTCCGAAGATGATCAGCATGTTTGCCATGGTTGAAATAAACGGATGCATCTTGAACCTTGCCATAAAAAATCCCGCAATGGATGCAAAGCCTGTTGTCAGGATCACGCAGACAACCAGTGCAAGAAGTGCACGTGCCGGTGCAGGAATTCCTGTAAAATCAAAGATATGGCCGAATACCCCGCCTGTATTGACTCCGTTGTGCATAATAATGGTTGCCGTTACCATACCAAGACCAACCATTCGTCCTACGGAAAGATCCGTACCGGTTAACAGGATCAGTCCGGCTACTCCAAGTGCCAGGAATATACGGGGTGATGCCTGCTGAAGAATATTCAGGATATTGGACATCGTCAGAAGCTGTGTATTTTTTACCATCGGAGTAATAATACAAAGGGCAATAAAGATCATGATAATGACGATATAGAGCCCGTTCTTATACAAAAACTGTGATGTATTGAAGGTGTATTTGTAGTTTTCAAAGCTCTGTGCCTTTTTCTGTAAAAAGGTGAATTTCGACATACGGAGCAGATCGATCAGATGATACTTGTGCACATATGCTTCATGCCTTCTGTCCTTGATCTCCTGAAGCTTGGATTCATGCACCATCTGGGCATCATACAGACGGTTCTTATATACATACTTTTCGTCCTTGATCTCCTGTCTGTCCGTCAGTCCGGAAAGCGTATGCTCATGCTCGGCCTTCAGCTGTCCGCGGATCTTCGCATATTCTGCATTTTCCTCTTCCTTCTGGGCTTCACAGCCCGCTGCTACCTTTTCGTAATAATCCTTATTAAAATGAGCGGCAAGATAAGCCTCTGCCTCCTTGATCAGCCTGGAAACCTCATCCTTGTTTGCAGCCTCCGTTTCCTTTGCCTTTACAAGTGCTTCCTGATCCTTCCGGATGATCGCAGCCCGCTCCTCTTTTGTATAGTTTTTGTCTTCCTTCATCAGGGCAATATGCGTTTTCAATGCCTGCACCTTATCAGAACCATCTACACGCAGAGCATCGATCTTTTTTTGTATCTTATCAATATATTCGTCAATCGGCTGTAAAAGCTCTGCTTCTTCCTCTGCCGAAAGATATTTTCTGTCATTTGCCATAGCTCCTGTACTCCTTTCTACAAATACTTTGCACTAAGTCTAAGAAGTTCTTCCTGATTGGTTTCCCTGGTATTTACGATCCCGGCCAGATGTCCGTTAGACATTACACCGATCCGGTTCGTGATTCCGAGAATTTCCGGCATTTCCGAAGAAACCACGATAATGGTTTTCCCCTTCTTTGCCATGCCGATAATCAGTTCATATATCTCATACTTGGCACCGACATCGATGCCTCTTGTAGGATCATCCATCATAAAAATGTTTGGCGAACGTTCCAGCCATCTGCCAAATATCGCTTTCTGCTGATTTCCGCCGGACAGATTTGCGATCATATCCTCCGGTCCCATACATTTCGTACGCATGATACGGATTTCATCTGCAGTTGCCCTGACCATTTCATCATGTGACAAGGCGATCCCGGACTTATACTGCTTCATATTGGCGATAGTGGTATTAAAGGTAATATCCATCTTTGTGAACAGTCCGTCTGCCTTACGTTCCTCTGTGATCAGTGCAAATCCATGCTCCATCGCATCCTTGGAGGAGCTGAAATTCATCAGCTTGTCATTATAATAAACACGTCCTGCTGCTCTTGTACGAATACCAAATATAGTTTCAAGAAGCTCTGTACGTCCTGCACCGACCAGACCATACAGACCAAATATTTCTCCCTTTTTCACATCAAAGCTTATATCCTGAAGCTTAGGTGCATATTTGGTAGATAAATGCTCTACCTTTAAAACCACCTCACCCGGTGTATTATCTACCGGTGGGAAACGGTTATCCAGTGACCGTCCAACCATAGCGGAAATCAATTCATTCATATTGGTATCCTTACAGTTCTTGGTCATTACCAGTGCACCGTCACGAAGAACAGAAATCTGATCACAAATCTCAAAAACCTCATCCATCTTATGAGAAATATAAATCAGCGAGATTCCCTGTTCCCGAAGCTGTCTCATCATCTTAAATAACTTTTCAACCTCCGGCGCGGTAAGGGAGGAGGTTGGCTCATCCAGAACAATTACCTTGGAGTTATAGGAAATTGCCTTTGCAATTTCGCACATCTGTCTCTTTGAAACAGACATTTTTTTCATTGGCTGCGAAAGATTTACCGTGATCCCAAGATTACGGAATAAATCGGAAGCCTCTTTTTTCATTCTCCCTTCATCTACTACCCCTAAGGAATTCTTTGGGTAGCGGCCAAGGAACAGATTATCGATCACATTTCTTTCCAGGCACTGGTTCAATTCCTGATGAACCATTGCCACACCGTTTTCCAAAGCATCCTTGGGTCCGGTGAAGTTTATTTCTTTTCCATCCAGAATTATTGTGCCCTCGTCTTTCTGATACGTACCAAAAAGACATTTCATCATCGTCGACTTACCGGCACCATTCTCACCCATAAGACCCATTATCGAGCCCTTCTTCACATCCAGGTCAATATGCTTTAAAACCTTATTTCTTCCGAATGATTTACTCATGCCGCGGATCGACAAGATGATATCCTTCTTATCTTCTGCCATATCCTTACTCCTTTTAGAAAAAGAGGGTGCCAGGAGGCCCCGACACCCTCAGACCTTTTGCTAACAAGAAATCTCTGTCATCTTACTGCTGAAGGAGAGATGTATAAGATGTTGCATTGTCTGTTTTAACCATATTGATTGCGAACGCATCGTATTCTCCGGGATTGCCAAGACGGTTGGTAATATTAGATTCTGTCTGGCCATCACCACCAATGTAATCAACAGTTAAGTTCATCAGATCATCATAGTTCTGAAGCAGCGGCTGGTAGGTTGAGCTTAAGAAGTTATCAGAAGCATTGTAAATATTTAACCATACCTTTTTCGCCGGGCTTGTAGAAGCATCCAACTGATTGGCAACCTTAGCATATACCTTGGTGGAATCCATGAAATCCTGATAGTTATCAGCTGTTACCGCAATATTTAATGCATAGTAGGATCTTTCTTCTGCACTGTATCTGTAATCTACGCCTTCCTCAAGTACGTTGCCTGCTGCATCTGCTGTACCGATACCGGTATTAACGTCTACTCCGTCCAGAGCATTTCTCAGAACTCTCAGTGTCAGATAAGCCTGTACATCTGCATGCTGGGAAATGGTTCCGCCGTATCCTTCTGCGATTGCAGCAACTGCATCACTGTTTGCATCATAGCCGAAGGTCGGTACCTTATTATCCTTTGCCCAGGCATTGAACATGGACATTCCCATACCATCGTTATTGGATACTACAACATCAATATCATCACCAAAGGATGCGGACCAGGTTCCGATCGCATTACCTGCAGTAGCTGCATCCCATGTAGCACCTGCAGAGTTCTTCATTTCCTGTGATGCAAGCTCACGGATGGTATATGTTTTTCCATCGATATCAAGTGTTGCATCCTGAACAACGGTTGCAGAACCGTCTGCGTTGGTTCCTACAGGAGAAGCATCGATTACTCCGGAAGCATCAACACCGGTTCCAAGTGCGGAACGGACACCACGGGTACGTGCGATAGAATCGTTATGTCCGATATCACCGATTGCAAGGATATAACCGATCACTCCATCACCGTTGCGGTCGATGGTAGCAGCATTGGCCTTGATGTAATCAAGTACCATCTGTCCCTGAAGCTCAGCTCCCTGATTTGCATCGAATCCAACATAGTATGTATTCTCATTAAAATTCAAGGCTGTCATATCCAGCTCTCCTGTTGAGCTGTTAGAGGGCTGACGGTTAAACCATACCAGAGGCTTCTTGCTGTTTTCACCACCAGTGCTGTCTGTGGTCTCGCTTGACGCACTGTCTGTGGTTTCAGTTGATGCACTGTTTGCTGTATCGCCCGATGTACTGCCTGATGCAGAACCGCATGCTACCAGTGAGGCAGAGAGTGCTCCTACTAAAAGCAGGGATAATAATTTACTTCTTTTCATAATTTACTTCCTCCTTTGAAGTCTGTTCGTTATTAACTGTCCTTATTATATTTTCGAAAGGGGAAGATTTACATAGAAAATTTTTATATGAACCTTTAAAATTTTGTGCATTTTGTATTCTTATGCGGGTATATGTATCCATATACTGTACAGATTTTCCTTTATCTGTTTCATTAATATCTTTGTCTTTTGTAACAACTTGCAGATCACACCAAATAAAACTGAGGTGAATTTGAGCACGAAAAAAGTCGAAACCCTTGTTTTTCAAGGAATTTCGACCTTCTTTAAGCACGTGCGTTAGAGGATTCGAACCCCCGACCTTTTGGTCCGTAGCCAAACGCTCTATCCAGCTGAGCTAAACGCACATTTATCTGTCATCATATCCGACAACAAAAGATATTCTATTATATCACCAGGCTTTTGTCAAGTGCTTTCAGGCAATTTAGACAAATTTTCAGTCTGCGGTATGTTACATTTTCTACTCAGTCAGACTCTCTACACCAAACTTAGCTTCGGCAGCCTTCCTGATCAATGTCGCCACTTCTTTGGCACTGTAGGCTCCACTGTTAATGCAGATATCGCTGTCCAGTGTTGCATTCTGGAATCCGGGGATATATCTCTTATGATAAACCTCTCTTGCCTTATCTACCTCAGAAATTGTCTTTACTGCTTCCTTCTCCGTCATGCCAAGGCGCTTGGTGCAGTTCTTCAGGCGCACATCATATGGAGCATAAATATAAACCTTCAGCAACCGCTCTTCATTCCGCAGACAGTAACCGCCACATCTCCCTACGATAATACAGGATTCCTTCTTAGCGAAGTCCTGGATGATACTTTGCTGTACCTTGAACAGTTCATCCTTCACCGCCGGCACGCCAAGTCCAAGCGGGTACATACGATAGGAAAATTTGGAGCTGATGCCCTCTTCCTCCTTACTGATCTGCCGTACAGTGGCATTCATACGCTTGGCTGTTTCATCTACGATGTCCCTGTCCAGGAATTCTATATGAAGCTGCTCTGCCAATTCCTGTGCAATAGTTCTTCCCATGGATGCAAACTGTCTTGAAATCGTAATCGCATACTTTTCCATCTTTTCCTCCCTGTGACCTACAGCACCTTATTTAAGAAGCTGATCGTTCTTGGCTCCTTCGGATTCAGGATCACTTCCTTTGGTGTTCCTTCTTCGACAATATAGCCGCCATCCATGAAGATAACCCTGTCAGCAACCTCTCGTGCAAATCCGATCTCATGTGTAACAATGATCATCGTCATGCCATCAGCTGCAAGCTGCTTCATAACAGCCAGTACTTCACCTACCATTTCCGGATCCAGTGCCGAGGTCGGCTCATCGAAGAGCATGATATCAGGCTGCATACACAGAGCCCTTGCAATTGCCACACGCTGCTTCTGTCCACCGGAAAGCTGTGACGGATAAGCATCTGCCTTTTCCAGCAGATCTACTCTCTTAAGCATTGCCCTGGCACGCTCTTCAGCCTCCTTTTTGTCAGCCTTTTTCAGCTCTAACGGTGCAAGCATCAGATTGTCCAGAACATTCATGTTATTGAACAGGTTAAAGTGCTGGAACACCATGCCGATGTTCTCACGCACCTTGTTCATATTGACCTTTTTTGCTGTAATATCCACATCATCTACGATAATCGTGCCTGCTGTTGCATCCTCCAGACGATTCAGACAGCGCAGGAATGTAGATTTGCCAGAGCCTGAAGGGCCAAGTATGACAACTACCTCTCCTTCATAAACCTCTGTGGAAATATCCTTAAGCACTTCCAGGTCATCAAAGCACTTTCTCAGCTTTTTAACGCTGATCTTTACCTTTTTATCTGTTGATCCCACGGTTCATCCTCCTCTCTACCAGCTTGGCAATATAGGAAAGCGCCGTGATAACGATCAGGTACATAACACCTACGATTGCCCATGTTTCAAATGCCTTGAATGTATTTGCCTGCACCTGCTTGGCTGCCAGAACAAGCTCCGGGAAACCAATAACAGACAAAATAGAGGTATCCTTAACCGTAATGATAAACTGATTGATGATACTCGGGATCATCGTCCGGATCGCCTGGGGAAGAATGATCTTTCTCATAGTCTTCCAGTAAGGAAGCCCGAGACTCCTTCCGGCTTCCATCTGGCCGATATCCACGGACTGGATACCGGCACGGATGATCTCAGCCATATAGGCGCCACAGTTCAGGGCAAGACACGCTGTTCCTGCCTGCAGAGCAGATAAGGTAAAGCCTCCGCCCACTCCCATGATCGTATTGATCAGATAGGGAATACCAAAATAAATGAAAAATGCCAGTACGATCATCGGCACACCACGTATCACGAATACAAAAACCTGTGCAATGATATTACATACCTTATTTTTCACTACACTGAGAAGTCCGAAAAACATTCCCAGAATACATGCAAAAGCTAAACCAAGGAATGCCAGCAGCAGGGTTCTCCCCATTGCCACCAACAGCATATTCCCGTAGACAGTAATAATTTTAAGCATAGTGTCTCACCCTTTTAACTGAATTAACCTAAATATTTAGCAATAATTTCATCATATGTTCCATCTGCCTTGATATTTGCAAGACCGGCATTGAACATATCGATCAGCTCCTGATTGTCCTTGTTGAAAATAGCAAAGCCGTATGCTGCAGGATCATTTCCTGTACCATCAACGATTTCCATACCAATACCGGTATCCTTGATATTGCTTGCCATGATCGGTGTATCATCGAAGCATGCTGCAACCTGTCCGCCAACAACTGCCTGGTACATGGTCGGTGAATCCTCAAAGTAGGTAACAGTAAAGCCATACTTGTCTGCAAGGCTCTCTGCATAGGTTGCACTCATGGAAGCTGTCTTAACTGCAACAGACTTGCCATTCAGATCCTCAAAGCCCTTTATATCAGAACCAGCTGCTACAGCCATGCTCTGATTTGCATCATAATATCCATCAGAGAAGATCCATCCGGATTCTTTACGTTCATCAGTAATAGAAGCACCGGCGATCATACCATCTGCCTGTCCTGCCTGACATGCTGCGATAGAAGCATCCCATCCAAGAACCTGCACTTCATACTGGAAGCCCTGATCCTTAGCTACTGCATCAAGGATATCCATATCAATTCCTACGAAGTCACCCTTATCATCTGTGTACTCAAAGGGTTTGAAGGCTGTATCTGTTGCTACGACCCATACCTTGTCAGAAGAAGCTGTATCTGTGCTTTCCTCTGTTGTCTCAGCCGTTTCCTCTGCTGCAGCTGCATCGTCTGCCGCTTCTGTTGTTTCCTCTGCTGCTTCTGTTGTTTCTGTGGTCTCTGTTGTGGTGTCAGCTGCGCTGCCACATGCAGTAAGACCCATTACCATGGCTGCTGCCATAATAAGTGCAAGTGTTTTCTTCTTCATAATAATTCTCCTCCTTTTTATGAATCATGAGGCTTGCGTCCCCATGTGATCTATCCTTAAGCGGCTTCTCGCCGCAGCAGGATCACTCTTAGCAGGCATCCACAAAGGCCTGCACCAGCTTCAGACACTCCGGATCCTTTTCGTAAGCAAATTCCGGATGCCACTGTACGCCAACTATAAATTTCTTATCCGGCAAACGGAGTGCCTCCACAAGACCATCCTCTGAATATGCCATTGCCTCAGCCACAGGTGCCAGATCCTTCACTGCCTGATGGTGATAGCTGTTCACTCTGTGTTCTCCTGCACCGATGATATCAGCCAGAAGTGACCCATCCTCTACTATCACCTTATGGATCCCTCTGTCATAGGGTGGTGTCATATGATGCTCTGTTCCTGATGGATGCTGGGTTTCCAGATCCTGATAAAGGCTTCCGCCAAGCCTGGCATTCATAAATTGAATCCCGCGGCAGATCCCGAATACAGGAAGATCCTCCTTCACTGCCTTATCAAACAGATAGGATTCCATCACATCCCTTTCATGACAGCACTGTCCGCATTCAGGAAGCTTCTCTTCTCCGTAAAGAGCCGGATCCACATCATGTCCTCCGGTAAAAAGCAGTCCATCACACATGGAAAAGCACTGATACAGTTCTTCCTGATTCACTGTCAGGGGCAGGATGACCGGCAGGGCACCACAGGCCTCTATCACCTTCATATAGCCCGGGAGCATCCAGCAGCTGTCCTTTTCTTCATCATATAAGGGTATCAGACCAATTACCTTTTTCATTGATATATCCTCTCCTACTGCAGGCCTTTGGTCTTCATTCCCCAAAAGCGCTGCCATTTTCTTTTGGGTGTATCCCTGTATACAAAGAAAAAGGGGCAAAAACCCAAAGACCCCTTTGTCTGTTAAAAGATTATCATATATAACTGTTGATTTCAAGAGTTTTTTGCAGATGCAGATGCCAGCGTAGAATTACCAGGCACCTCAACTCTGCAACTTAATAAAATCTCCCATAGGGATTGCCCCCACAGCACAATCCTCCACCTCCGCAGCAAAGATTACAGAGCAGATTCGCTATGCAGAGTTTCATACACAGGCCGTTTCCCACAGAATATGGCTGTCCATAGGTATACTGCTTCTGCTGATACCAGCTGCCGCCATTTTCAAACTGATTGACAAGATTTCTGTAATCTGCATTAGACGGCTCCATGGATGACGCTTTTCTTGCATGTTCCAGTGCAGATACCTGATTACCGAGACCCGCATGCGCCAGTGCGCTGTAATAATACCATCTGGCATTCCTCTTATCCTCTTCCATACCATCCAGTACATTCCTTGCTTCCTTATAATAGCCATTTCTGACGTAGTTTCCGGCTGCCCGGATGTAGTTATCCTCCTCATAGCCGGTAGAGCTGCCGCTGTAGCCGCGCCCCTGGAAAGCACCGCCGAAAAAATCCTCGAAACCGCCGAAGCCTCCAAAATCCCCATAGCCGCCATAGGACGAGCCTCCATAGGAGCCGGTACTGCTTCCTGCACTGCCGTAGCCATACCCTGAGGTTCTTTCCTTCATGATCTGCTGATAGGCCTGCTGGATCTCCTTGAATTTCTCCTCCGCCTGATCCTTGTTTGGATTATTGATATTGGCATCCGGATGATACCTGCGGCTTAATGCCTTATATGCTTTTTTTATTTCCTCCTCTGTCGCACTTCTGCTGACGCCGAGGACCTGATACGGATCTCTCATCCCTGTGCCTTTCTCTTCTCTCTTGCATCCCTTACCGCCTCATATCGGTACCATACACCGGAATACAGGATATTCCTCAGAATCTCTACATTATCTATAATTGGCAGTTTTTCAAATTCCCTGGAGCAGGTTGCCATCATCATCGTCAGGATCGTCTTGATCTCCTCATCAAAATCAGGATTCTCACATGCCTTTTTCAATGGATTATATCGCTTTCTCTGAAAATCTTCCTCTATATCCTCATAAGCATCCAACAGATAAATATATTTTCCCAGATATGTCCCTATGATCCTCAGGGATTCCTCCCACTCATCTTTCCTGACTGCAAAGATCTCACCCATGATCTCACCAAAGATCCCAGCCATTTCATCTATATTCTGATTGTTCTTTTTTTCTTCTATGGAAAGCTTATGCATCAGGTTGTCAATCCGCCTTATTTTCTCCTGATTATCTGATTCTGCCTTCCTGCAGGCGCCTTTCAGAAGCTTGCCATAAGCCAGCTTCCACAGCTTTCTGTCATCCGTCCAGTCATCCTGGCACTTGTACTCTGCAAACAGGACATTCATATCTGCCCCGTACTCCGTATAGCTGCTTCTCCTGATCAGATGCTTTTCAAAAGGATGGATCAGACAGCTTCTTTTCTCTTCCATGATCTCCGGTTCATACAGACTTGTCAGAAGCATTACCAGAAATGTCATATCATAGGTCAGGGCTGCCTGCCCGGCAAGGCCGTATTTATCCTTCAGTGTCTGACACAGGCCGCAATAATAGGAATGATATACATCAAATTCCCTGAACTTCATTTCCCCCTTATTAATAATGATATATCCAAACATCTTTTCTCTCCTGATCAGCTCTTTTTGATAAATGTCTGTCCGCATTTAGGACATCGTATCTCAATTTTTCCTTTTCCGCGCGGCACTCTGATCTTCTGTTTACAGGACGGACATTTGTAAATATGATGCGTCTTTGACTGCTGGAATCTCCACTTTATCTTAGAAAACCACTGTTTTATCTTATATTCATACTGCATATATTTATTGTTTTCAAGGCTCCGCTTATAGGTATTCTTCGACATCATCCGAAACCAGGCATAACCAAGGCATACAAGTGCCAGTATATAAACAAAAGGAATCCGGAACATGGAAAGAATCAGAAAGACCACGGAAAGAATCGTCAAAAATCTGTTAAACCTGTCATTTCCGTACCTGCCCATCATAAAACGATATATTTTTTCTCTCATGGAATTACCCCTTCCGACTCTTTAGATTTTCAATAAAACTGTTTTTATTTTACTCCCTCATATATCGGAAATCAATTAACGCAATATAAAGGAATCTAAAAAAAGTATAAAAAAGAGGGCTCAGAATCTCTCCTGCCCTCTTCTATCATCCATTTACGCTCAGGTCTTACTGCTCTGCTTCTTCATCCTGCTCTGCCGCAACTGCAGAAACAACAGAAGACACTACAGCTATCACAACAGCTATGATCACAATCAAAAGACCACCGGCCAGTAAAAAGAATTCCATACCCATCATCCTTTCCTGCTACTATACTTACGCCTCTTTTATTGTACATGAACCATACTGTTTTTTCAACTGTCAAAATTCTTATTTTTCCTGCTTATTTTCCTATTCCGGATCCTTAACGGCTCTCTCTGCGGAACTGTACCGGTGTCATGCCATAGGATTTCTTGAACAGCCTGTTGAAATGCTCTACATTTTCATACCCTACAGATGCTGCAATGCTTTCTACGGTCTTATTGGACTCCTTCAGCATGGCCCGCGCCTTTTTCATCCTGGCCTGCTTTACTGCCTCCTGGAAGGTGATGCCTGCATTTTCCTTAATATACTTGGAAAGGTAAGGCTTGGAAAGATTGAAATTGTCTGCGAGCTCATCCAATGTCACATCCTTGTAATGGTTCTTCAGATAGTTCATGATGTCCACAATGCGTTCTTCTCTGCCCTCGCAGATATTTTCACTCTGTGTCAGCTTATTTCCGGCTGATACCAGTGCGGCGATGGAGCTCTTGATGATATCCTCATCAATACCAACGCCCCAGTACATTTTTCCATCCTTCATGATACCCACATAGGCTGCTGCCTTGGAGGAGGATCCCCTGGAAATCGCATTTTCCTCATAAACAGAAAGCTCATAGCTGATGCCAAAGTAAAGCTTGATCGCATTGCTGACTGCGTCAAGGCGTCCATTACCTGATGTCTCAATGACTCTTCTTTCTTTATTCTGCTCTATAGTCACTTCAGCAGTAATTCCATCCGGTGTCTGCCTGAAATGACACTCAGGAACATCAAAGATCTCTCTCTGATCCACATAGCTGTCCTCAAAGATCCTGTAAATATCTGCCGGTGCCAGCTCACTATGCTTCCTGTCTGAAACTCCCTTCATCAGGTAACCAACCTCTTCCTTCATCTTATCAGGCAGTGCAATACCAAAATTATGCTTAAGGATGTAGGCAATACCACCCTTTCCTGACTGGCTGTTAATACGGATAACATCAGATTCATACTCTCTTCCAATATCCTCCGGATCGATCGGCAGATAAGGCACATCCCATTTGCCATTGCTCCTGCCTTCGTTCCACCATGTCATACCCTTGGAGATCGCATCCTGATGAGAACCGGAGAATGCAGTAAATACAAGATCTCCTGCATAAGGTGCCCTTTCATAAACACGCATTCCTGTCAGGCGCTCATAGTTCTCCCTGATCTTTGCAAGGTGTGAGAAATCAAGATGCGGATCCACCCCGTGACACACCATGTTCATGGCAAGGGTAATGATATCCACATTTCCAGTTCTTTCTCCATTGCCAAACAGAGTACCCTCCACCCTGTCTGCACCGGCCAGCACACCAAGCTCCGCGTCACTGACGCCGCAGCCCCTGTCATTGTGGGGATGCACGCTTAAGGTTACGGCATTTCTATATTTCAGATTCTTATGGAAGTACTCGATCTGGCAGGCAAACACATGGGGCATTGCGATCTGCACAGTAGTCGGGATATTAATGATCGCCTTATTATCTTCCGTTGGCTGCCATACATCCAGAACCGCATTGCATACTTCCAGTGCATAATCAACTTCTGTTCCAGGAAAGCTCTCCGGACTATATTCAAAAGTAAAGTTTCCGTCTGTTTCATCAGCAAGCTGCTTTAACAATTTGGCGCCATCAACGGCAAGCTGCTTTACCTCTTCCCTGCTCTTACGGAATACCTGCTCTCTCTGTGCCACAGAGGTAGAATTGTAAAGGTGGACTACTGCATGGGGTGCACCCTTGACCGCCTCGAAGGTTCTCTTGATAATATGCTCCCTGGCCTGTGTCAGCACCTGTACAGTTACATCATCAGGAATCATATTCCGCTCGATCAGCGCCCGCATAAAGCTGTACTCGGTATCGGAAGCTGCCGGAAATCCCACCTCGATCTCCTTAAAGCCAATATCCACAAGCATCTGGAAAAACTGAATCTTTTCCTCAAGATTCATGGGCTCGATCAGCGCCTGATTACCGTCTCTCAGATCCACGCTGCACCAGATCGGTGCCTTATCAATGGTATCCTTTTTCACCCAGTCATAGGTGACTACAGGGGGCATAAAATAAGATTTTCCATATTTCTTTGCAATATTCATATTTTTCTCCTCACTTCCATTTTCTCTCAGCTTGCTTTCGTCCTGTCACAGTCCGTTTTCTGTGCCTGTCTGACATAAAAAAGAATCCTGCTTGCAGGATTCTCCGCCTGCGGCGGGTCGCTCCATGCGACATCTACCCTTCCGCCGCAGTGCGATCCTGCCCGGAGGATTTTTTATGTCATTAGAACATTACGGAGTAATTTCCTATGACATAAAAAATCTCTACAGAATGCATTCCGCATTTCTGTAGAGACGTAAAATCTTACGCGGTACCACTCTACTTCATGGTATTCCATGCTCTCATCAGACACGTTCCTGATCAGGATATGTCCTTCCCTCTTCTACGGCAGGATCCCGTCTGAACCTACACAGCCATGCATCACACTCATCGGCCTTCAGTCAGCTGCTCCAAGGTGAGTTCTCCTTCTGCTTCTGACTGTCTCGCACCAACCGGCAGTTCTCTGCTTTCCAGCGTAGGGTTACTATTCCTCTTCTTTGCATTTCATCATCATTTCTGATGACGGATTAAATAATATCATAGTTTCTTGATCTTATCAAGTGGTGATTTTATCAAATTACTTGATTTATTTTAATATTTTAATTCCTTCTCACCTCCTCTGAAGCATTGCTGCATTTCTTTCACCAGTGCAGGAGCACATTCAGCAGCTTTACAGATATCATCTACAGAAAATCCCATTCGCAGAAGGTTACGGACTACGATTTTCGTCTTTTCTAAATTGCCTTCATTTCTTCCTTCATTTCTGCCCTCTCTTCTGCCTCTTTTTTCTCCCATGCTTTCTCTCTCTTCCAATAATTCTTCCAATGCCTGGCACATGTTGTATTCCTCCTCTTCCCCATTTATGGTCTTATATAAATCCTTCTTCTGAAGCATTGCTGCATTGTCTGTCATGACTGCTATCGCTTCCCAG
>NZ_JAXXXI010000024.1:0-7378 GCF_037359455.1 Suilimivivens sp. | reverse complement strand
GAATTTGAAAATACGCTCTGTAAAAAACGATTTCTGTGATTCCTGGCCTGTCAGTATGACAATTCGGTACACGGTACGCCTCCCTTCCCGCTTCACTGATAAATTCTTTGTTCAGTATACGATTACCAGCAGGGTTTACAAGACATCTGGCACGAAAGAGCGGATTCTGGCATGAAAAAGCAGATTCTGGAATGAAATCCGGTTTGAACACAGCACCCGGATCTGGGGATTCATGGTATAATCATATTGGAAGTCTGTGCAAAGGAGTATGACCAATATGAGAATTGCAATTGTGGATGACCTTGCCAAGGAACGTGCATCGCTGCACTTACGGCTTGAGAAGATACTGAACCTTCGCAGTGTATGTGCGGAGATTTTGGAATATGAGAGCGGGGAGGCATTTCTTGCAGCGGAAAAGGAACAGCAGTTTACTGCCGCATTTTTAGATATTTATATGGACGGCATGAGTGGTATGGATGCAGCAAGAGAGCTTCGGAAGATGGATACGGACTGTATGCTGGTCTTTACTACAACTTCTACAGATCACGCACTGGAAGGCTTTCAGGTGCGGGCCATGCATTATCTGGTCAAACCATTTTCCACAGAAGAGCTGGAACGGCTGACGGATGAGATGCTTGCGAGAAATCCATATCCTGACAAATATATGGAGCTGAAGGTGGGTGGCAGCGATATCCGGCTTGGCTACCATAACATCATTTACGCCGAGCATTTTGCGCATATGATCAATGTACATACTACGGCAGGAAAAACAATTTCCACACGCCAGACGTTCAAAACATTCACGGAGAAGCTGAAAGAAGAATCCCGTTTTTTTATATGCGGCCGTGGAGTGATCGTCAATCTGGAGCATGCCTCTGATTTTGAGAATGAGGCTTTCTGCATGGAAGATGGAAGCCGGATTTATGTCAATAAGGAGCTTCTGAAAAGTGCCAGACAGGCATTTATGGAATTCCTGCTGCAAAGGGGATATCAGTCATGATAAATATACTTCGTCCAATTTTTGAGCTATCTGTTGTGATTCCCGGTTTACTGCTGGCATATTTTCCGGTGAAGTCCGGCTTAAAGCAGCCTCCGGGAAAGCTTGCACTGTGGCAGGGGCCACTGGTGCTGAGCCTCTGTATCGGTGGAGGAATATTCTGCTGGCATTTTCATATTTCCACAGCTGTTGTGCTTATACTGATTGTACTGATTGTGGTCATTCTGTATATCAAAGTGCTTCGGATCTCCATTTGGAAATCCGGAACGATCGCACTTTCTGTCTGTGCATTGTTTGCCTGTATGAACAGTCTGGCCAGAGCAGTCAATGCGGTTATCCTGATCCAGAGACAGGCGGTGCAGCCACAGCCATGGTTTTGTCTGTGGGCATGTGTCTTTTATCATGGAATCTGCTGGCTTGCAACAGCTGCTGCGTATTATCCGGCTGACCATGCGGCACGTACGATGGTGGAAGATGACAATTTCGCCAGGACATGGTATGTGTTCTGGATTCTGCCACTTATCTTCATTGTATGTAATTTTTTTATGATTCCACGCTATCAGGACACACTTTATGTCGGCAGGGTTCTTCAGGGGTACATCGTTCTTGGCATCACCCTGCTTATCCTTTTGATCTGTTTTTATACGGTTTTTCTGATGATGGCAGCCAGTCTGAATAAAAATGCCAGATTGCAGCGGGAAAATCAGCTGCTGGATATGCAGCAGCAACGGTATGAGAATCTGAAAACGGCCATTGAGGAAGCAAGGCAGGCAAGGCATGATATGCGGCACCATCTGAACCGGATTTCCGCACTGGCAGAAGAGGGTGATCTGGAAGGACTGAAAACGTATCTGGCACAAACTGTTTCACGGATTCCAGACCTGGATATGAGCTTCTGTGAAAACCGTGCAGCAGACAGTGTGATTGGATATTACTGCAGCCTTGCAAAAAGGGAGAATATACCGTTCTGCCTGCAGATCGATCTGCCGGAAAAGCTTACGGTTGATGAGATTGATATGTGTCTGGTATTTTCGAATCTGCTGGAAAATGCACTGGAAGCCAGTCTGCGTACCGCACCGGACCACAGGCAGATTGAGGTAACTGCGTATGTACACGGGGAACGACTGCTTCTGATAGAGGTGAAAAATGCGTTTGACGGTGTTATTAAAGAAAAGAATGAGGTGTTCCAGTCCAGCAAACGAAAAGGCAGTGGAATCGGTATCCAGTCAGTACGGCATATTGCCAGAAAAACCGGTGGTGCCAGTGCTTTTTCTTATAAGGACGGTATTTTTTTGGCAAAAGTCATGTTACGTGGATGATTCCGGAGACAGACTTTTCATTGCCAGATCCTTTTTGAATCAATGCTTGTGGGAAGAAGCAGAAATGAGTATACTGATAATAATATGATACAGGGGAGTGACGCAGATACAGGAGGAAAAATATGCTGATCATACGGAATGGAACTTTGATCGATCCGGAAGGGCAGAGAACCTTCCGGGGCGATATCTGGATAAAAGATGGACAGATCGCACGAATCGTGGAAAGAGAAGAGAAAGAGGCTGGACTTTCAGAAGGCGGACAGGAAGCAGAGGCAGAGGTACCGGACGGGACAGAGATCATAGATGCCACAGGGCTTCTGGCCGGACCCGGGCTGATCGATACCCATGTGCATTTCCGGGATCCCGGCTTTACTTATAAGGAGGATATCCTGAGCGGCGGACAGGCGGCGAAGAAGGGCGGCTATACAGGTATCGTGCTGATGGCCAATACCAAGCCCTGTGTGGATAATGAGGAGACACTTTCCTATGTACTTGCCAGAGGGAAAGAGACCGGGATCAGGATCAGCTCCTGTGCTACCGTGACAAAGGGCATGCAGGGAAAGGAGCTGGTGGATATGGAGAGCCTTAAGGAGGCAGCAGGATTTACCGATGACGGCAAGCCGCTGCTTTCTGAGGAACTGGTGGAGGAAGCTATGAGAAGGGCACATGCACTGGGTAAGCCTATCAGCTTCCATGAGGAAAATCCCGCATTTATCAAGAACAATGGAATCAATGAAGGAAAGGTAGCAGAAGCGCTTGGTATAAAGGGATCTCCAAGAGATGCGGAGATCGATCTGATCAGACGGGATACAGCCCTTGCCCTAAAGACCGGAGCCAAAGTTGTGATCCAGCATATCAGTACGAAGGAAGGGGTAGAGCTGGTAAGAAAGGCGAAGGCAGCAGGAGCAGATATTCATGCAGAAGCAACGCCGCATCACTTTACCCTGACAGAGGAAGCTGTGCTGGAAAAGGGTACACTGGCGAAAATGAATCCTCCGCTCCGTGAGGAGGAGGACAGAAAGGCGATCTGCAGGGGACTTTCAGATGGAACGATCGACTTGATCGCTACAGACCATGCACCGCACAGCAGGGATGAGAAGAAAAAGCCGCTTACAGAAGCGCCAAGCGGGATCCTCGGACTGGAAACGGCTCTGCCGCTTGCAATCCGGGAACTGGTGAGAAAAGGATATCTGACCTACCCGCAGCTTTTTGAACGGATGAGTCTTGCACCGGCAAAGCTGTATCAGCTTCCAGGCGGACGGCTGAAGGAAGGGGAAGTGGCGGATCTGGTACTCTTTAAGGATACAGAGAACTTCCGTGTAGAGCGGTTTTTATCCAAATCGCAGAATTCCCCGTTTATTGGAGAGACACTGCCAGGTGTAGTGAAAATGACCATTTGCGGAGGCAGTATAGTGTACCGGGAAGAAGCGTGAAGTGATGGGAAACAGGTATGCACGCAAGAATACAGAAAGGAACAGACAGGAAATGAGCAGAAAAGCAAAGGTAACCGGACGGGTGCTCAGTCAGAGAGCCCTGGCGGAAAATATTTTTGACCTGAAGATCCAGACAGATCTTGCAGATGAGGCAGGAGCCGGACAGTTCGTAGGGGTATATCCGAAGGATAAAAGCACTCTGCTTCCCAGACCGATCAGTATCTGTGAGGTCAACAGGGAAGAGAAAAGCCTTCGTCTGGTGTACAGGATCGCAGGAAAGGGGACAAAGGAATTTTCTTCCTATCAGGAAGGGGATGAGGTGGAAATCCTCGGTGTTCTTGGCAATGGATATGATCTTACCAGAGCAGCAGGAAAAAGAACCGTGCTTCTTGGCGGAGGAATCGGAATTCCTCCCATGCTGGAGACGGCAAGAGAGCTTCATGAACAGGGAGAGAAGGTCACCGTTATTCTGGGCTACCGGGATGCACAGCTTTTCCTGAAGGATGAATTTGAAGCTTATGCAGATGTCCTTGTGGCAACAGAGGATGGAAGCGTCGGTACAAAGGGAAATGTACTGGATGCCATGAGAGAGCATCAGGTGGAGGCAGAGGTGATCATGGCCTGCGGTCCCATGCCGATGCTCCGGGCGATCAAGGCATATGCAGAAGAGAAGAACTGTGATGCTTATATTTCGCTGGAGGAGCGGATGGCCTGCGGTGTGGGTGCATGCCTTGGATGTGTCTGCAAGACAACGAAAAAGGACGCCCATTCCCATGTGAATAATGCCAGGATCTGCACAGACGGGCCGGTATTTGATGCCAGGGAGGTAGAGATCTGATGAATACAAAAGTAATGATTGCAGGAGTAGAACTGAAAAATCCCGTTATGACAGCATCTGGTACCTTTGGCTCCGGTATGGAATACAGTGAGTTTGTGGATCTGAACAGGCTTGGCGCAGTGGTGACCAAGGGTGTTGCCAACGTGCCTTGGGCAGGAAATCCAACCCCACGTGTGGCAGAAACCTACGGTGGTATGTTGAATGCGATCGGACTGCAGAATCCGGGTATCGATGTATTTCTTGACAGGGATGTTCCCTTTTTACAGAAGTATGATACGAAGATTATCGTCAATGTCTGTGGAAAAACAGTGGAAGATTATCTGGAGGTTGTGGAAAAGCTGGGAGATGCACCAGTAGATATGCTGGAGATCAATGTTTCCTGTCCCAATGTCAAGGAAGGAGCGATCGCCTTTGGGCAGAAGGCGGACTGTCTGTTTGATATCACATCGAAGATCAGGGCAAAGGCAAAGCAGCCGGTGATCATGAAGCTCAGTCCCAATGTGACAGACATCGCAGAAATGGCAAGGGCAGCGCAGGCAGGCGGTGCAGATGCGGTTTCCCTGATCAATACGATCACAGGTATGAAGATCGATATCCACAGAAGAACCTTTGCCCTGAAAAATAAGACCGGCGGACTTTCCGGTCCTGCGATCAAGCCGGTGGCAGTCCGTATGGTATACCAGGCAAGTCAGGCAGTGAAGATCCCGGTGATCGGAATGGGCGGTATTGCCAGTGCGGAGGATGCGATTGAGTTTATTCTGGCAGGAGCCAGTGCGGTGGCAGTAGGCGCCATGAATTTCGTAAATCCTTACCTGACAGAAGAAGTGGTAAGCGGAATTGAAGCCTACATGAAGCAGTATCAGGTGGAAAACCTGACCGATCTGATCGGAGCAGTCAGAGAATAAAGCAATGTCATAAAGAACCTTCCTGCGTCATATATTTAGAATAAGTATACGCAGGGAGGTATTTTTGTGGAATTATTGAAACGAAACATACATATGGATTGCCGGAAATGCAGCGCATCCATGGAGACATCTTTAGAAAAGGATCATAATATTTCCGATGTGAGACCGGACGCTGTGCGGATCATCATGGATAAGGGAAATGTAGTGATAGAAGAGGTCAGGGCAAGGGAGGATCGGGCTTTTATAAAGGGGAAGCTTCAGTTCCAGATTCTTTATGCGACCGATCAGGAAGGAGAAAGTGTAGCTGTAGTGGATGGGGAGGTTCCCATTGACGAGCAGATTTATCTTGCCGGTCTTGGCGAGGGTGACTCAGTGAAGGTTGGTGCGGTGCTGGAGGATCTGACTACCACACTGATCAATTCACGCAAATTCAATGTGCAGGCGCTTGTCATGCTGAAGGCGGTATGTGAGGAGCTGAAGGATGAAGAAGCGGCCGTTGATGTGGCAGATAGTGGTGTAACGGGAACAAATGAGATTGAATACCGGAAAAAGCCTTTATCTGTGGCAACAACAGTGATGAAAAAGAAGGATATTTTCAGGATGAAGGAAGAGGCAGAGATACCGGGAAGCTTTCCTAACATAGCTTCTCTGATCTGGTATGATATCCAGCCTGCAGGTGTGGAATTCAAAATGCAGCAGGATAAGATCACTGTACAGGGGGAAGTGCGGGTTTTCTTTCTGTACAGAGGAGAAGGGGAAGGAAAGGTGTGCCACTATGACACGGTGATCCCTTTTGCAGGAGCGCTGGATTGTGATGGTTCCAGGGAAAGCATGATTCCAGATATCTGTTGTCTGTCAGAGGTGCGTGAGGTGGCAGTACGGCCTGATTTTGATGGCGAGGAAAGGGTTTTTACTTTTGAGCTGGTACTGAATCTTGAGATCAATGCCTGTGAAGAGGAAGAGCTTGAGATCCTGTCGGATGTTTATGGTGTTGTAAAGGAAGTGGGTATAGAAAAGAAGAAAGGAAGCTTCCGGAGGTTCCTGACTAAGAGCAGTGGGAAAATGAAGCTTGCAGAGCATCTGACGCTTCCAGAGGAAGAACATGCCGGAAAGGTCTTATATACAAGGGGAATGATCCAGCTTGAGGAGCCGGCATACACAGAGGGAGGTATTGCGCTCTTTGGAGAAGCAAAGCTTCAGGTGATGTATGAGGATGGTACAGAGAAAGGAAATTTGTACTGCAGAAAGATCAGCCTGCCTGTACAATATGTTCTGGAGGCAGAGGGAATTGATGAAAGCTGCACCTTCCAGGTGGATGCAGATCTGGAACAGATTTCGGCTTCTATTGTGGAGGGCAGCGAGCTGGACTGCAAGTGTGTGGTATTTTTCCATGCACATATTTACCGGGCGTGGACAGAGGATATTATTGAAGAGATCACTACCAGTGAGCTGGATAGTGAGAAGATAGAGGGACTGCCATCACTGGCTGTTTATGTAGTACGGGAGGGTGACAGCCTGTGGGATATTGGAAAGCGGTATTATGTGCCTGTGGCAGCCCTTAGGGAGGCCAATGGTATGCCCGGAAATGAGATCAAGGCTGGTGACCGGATTCTGATCATACGATAAAGAAAGAAGAAAAATCCAAGGGGCGGGGCACAGGAGAAGAAAAGAGGTCGTGGTGCCCCGTCGGGAGGGGAAGAGAGAAGAAAAAACCGAGGGGGCGGGGCACAGGAGAAGAAAAGAGGTCGTGGTGCCCCGCCGGGAGGAGAAGAGAGAAGAAAAAACCGAGGAAGCGGGGCACAGGAGAAGAAAAGAAGCCATGGTGCCCCGCCAGGAGGGGAAGAGAGAAGAAAAACCCGAGGAAGCGGGGCACAGGAGAAGAAAAG
>NZ_JAXXXI010000023.1:0-21794 GCF_037359455.1 Suilimivivens sp. | reverse complement strand
GTATAAGGCAAAATGGAATGGCAGGAAATACATCAAAATAGATACATTTTATGCCAGCAGTCAAATATGTTCTGCTTGTGGGTATCAGAATTCGGACACAAAAGATTTGTCGGTGAGGACATGGATATGTCCGAAATGTGGAGCGGAACATGACAGGGATATCAATGCTGCAAAAAATATACTGGCAGAAGGACTAAGGCAAATAGCATAAGAAAAAATAATAAATAGGGCAGGGACTGCCCGAATTAACGCCTGTGGAGATAGTAGGTTACGAGGTCGATTGAAGCAGGAAGCCCATTGGCTTAAGACAATGGGTAGTTCACTTTTATAAGTCAAAGAAAAAAGTTAATGAAGTTTGGATTAAAAAAAATACTTTTGAGTTAAGTAAGATTATACTTTATAAAAATATTATATAAGGGAGCCTGAATATGAAATTAAATTACAAAAGAACCGTACTCATTGGTCTTGCCTTTCTCTCCATCTGCGCCTTCTGGCAGATGTATGACAGCATTATCCCGCTGATCCTGCAGAATACCTTTGGCATAGGGGAGACACTGACAGGAGCCATCATGGCAGCAGACAATGTACTTGCCATTTTCCTTCTGCCTCTTTTCGGGGCACTGTCAGATAAGACAGATACAAGGTTTGGCAGGCGTATGCCGTTTATCGTGACAGGAACTGTGCTGGCAGTGATCTTTTTAATGCTTCTGCCGATTGCAGACAGACAGGTCAATGTAGTGCTGTTTATCGTTTCACTTTTTGCCCTGCTGGTTTCCATGGGATTATACAGGTCACCTGCAGTCGCACTGATGCCTGACCTGACACCCAATAAGCTGCGAAGCAAGGGCAACGCCATCATCAATCTGATGGGTGCCGTAGGCGGCGTTTACACCCTGATCATGATCAAGCTTCTGGTAGGAAAGGGTGACAGACCGGACTATATGCCGCTGTTTGTCAGCGTGGCAGCACTGATGGTCATTTCCGTAGGAATTCTGGTGATCACGATCTCTGAGAAAAAGATTGAGGCAAAGGTCGCAGCCGAGATCAAAGCCTATGAGGACAGCACCGGGCTTAAGGTAGAGACTGAGGATACGATCGAGGAAGAACAGCTCCTTGAAGCTGAGAAAAACAGCAGTGATGAAAATAAGGGAAAGACAGTGAAAATGCAGATGCCTCCGGAGGTAAAGCGCAGCATGGCATTTCTTCTGACTTCCATTTTCCTCTGGTTTACTGCCTACAATGCCGTAACAACAGCCTTTTCCCGTTATACGAAGGTAGTATGGCACCTGGAAGGAGGCGGCTTTGCTGACTGTCTTATGGTAGCTACGGTGGCAGCGATTTTAAGCTATGTGCCGATCGGAAATCTGGCGGGAAGGATTGGCCGGAAGAAAACCATTCTTGTAGGAATCGTACTGATGAGTATCTGTTATTTCGCTGCGATCTTTGTTGGTCAGTATCATGGACTGGTCAATGTGGCCTTCGCCGTGATCGGTATTGGCTGGGCAGCGATCAATGTCAATTCCTATCCCATGATCGTTGAGATGAGTAAAGGCAGTGATATCGGTAAATTTACCGGAACCTATTATACATTTTCCATGGCGGCACAAATCCTGACACCAATCCTTTCCGGATTCCTTCTGGAAAATGTTTCCTACAGGACACTGTTCCCTTATGCTTTTGTGTTCTCAGTGCTTGCCTTTATCACCATGGCACAGGTGCGGCACGGGGATGCCAGACCTGATAAAAAGAAAAGTCTGCTTGAAAATTTTGACGTAGATGATTAAGATGGAGTCTGGGACGAAAGTCTTAAGACAGGAAAGGAAAAATCCAATTACAGTAAGATAACTGGACAGCATAAGAAGAATGACAGCAATATACGTGATACTGATTGTGGCAGCCGTGCTAGTGCTGCTGTATTTCCTGATGATCATGCCAAGGCTCACAAGGCAGCAGGAATGGAAGCAATTCCCGAAGGTTTATTATGCACACAGAGGACTGCATGACAATCATACAGAGGCACCGGAAAACTCCATGGCAGCATTTAAAAAGGCTGTAGCAGCAGGATACGGGATCGAACTGGATGTGCAGCTTACCAAGGATAGGATCCCAGTAGTATTTCATGATTTTACCCTTCAGAGGGCGACAGGAAAGTCGGGGAAGGTATGCGAATATACCTATGAAGAGCTGCAGGAATTTCCACTGTTTGAAAGTGAAGAGAGGATCCCCAAATTTGAAAATGTACTGGCAGTAGTAAACGGAAGGGTGCCGCTGATCGTGGAGATCAAGCTGGAGTGGATGGATCTGATGGTCTGCACACTGACGAACCGGGCACTTGCGGATTATAAGGGCCAGTACTGTATCGAGTCCTTTAATCCACTGGCACTGATGTGGTACCGCCGTTACCGGAATGATGTACTGAGAGGCCAGCTTTCTGATGGCTTCCTGAAGACAGGGGAGTTTAAAGGACCATTATATTTTATCCTGCAGAATCTGCTCTTAAACTGGATGACCAAGCCGGACTTTGTAGCTTACGATCATAAATATGCAGATAACCTGTCAAGAAGGCTTTGCAGAAAGCTGTATCATAATATGGCAGTGGCATGGACAATCAAGAGCCAGAAGGAGCTGGAGGAAGCAGAGAAGAGCTTTGATATGTTCATTTTTGATTCCTTTATTCCAAGAAGAAAGCGTCCCAAATAAAAACAGGGTAAAGGCAGAGCAGAATTTTGACAGCATATGTCAGATTTGTGCAAATTTAATAAAAAAGAGTGCAAAACACCCTTTTTCATGGTATAATTTACCTATCAATGCAGTCGCTGGGGAGCTGCGTATATCCAGCAGCTCTGGTGAACTGTAAATATGGGTGATTAAGGGAGATTACTATGGGAAAATGGGTGTATTCTTTTGAAGAGGGGAACGCAGGCATGCGCAATCTTCTTGGAGGAAAAGGTGCTAATCTGGCAGAGATGACCAATCTTGGCCTGCCGATTCCGCAGGGCTTCACGGTGACGACAGAAGCCTGTACCGATTACTATGCCAGCGGCAGACAGATTTCTGATGAAGTCAGGGAACAGATCTTTGCCGCACTGAGCGAGCTTGAGAAAAAGCAGGAAAAGAAATTTGGAGATACGGAGAATCCGCTGCTTGTATCTGTGCGTTCCGGTGCAAGAGCATCAATGCCTGGTATGATGGACACGATCCTGAACCTTGGACTTACTGATGTGGCAGTAGAGGGCTTCGCAAAGAAGACAGGCAATCCCAGATTTGCCTATGATTCTTACCGCCGTTTTATCCAGATGTTCTCAGATGTTGTTATGGAGATTCCAAAGTCCTATTTTGAGAGAATACTGGATGAGATCAAGGAGGCAAAGGGAGCTAAATTTGATACGGATCTGACAGCAGAGGATTTAAAGCAGGTGATCGTCCGCTTTAAGACTGTCTATGAAGAAAAGATGGGCAAGGCATTTCCACAGGATCCGGGAGAGCAGCTCATGGAGGCTGTAAAGGCAGTATTCCGTTCCTGGGATAATGAAAGAGCAATTGTTTACCGCAGAATGAACGATATTCCGGGAGACTGGGGTACTGCAGTCAATGTACAGGCCATGGTATTCGGAAACATGGGCAATACCTCCGGAACCGGTGTTGCTTTTACCAGAAATCCTTCCACTGGTGAAAAGGGAATTTACGGCGAGTACCTGATCAATGCACAGGGAGAGGATGTTGTAGCCGGAATCAGAACACCGCAGCCGATCACAAGGCTGGAGCAGGATCTGCCGGAATGCTTTAAGCAGTTCATGGAGATCGCAAACAAGCTGGAAGACCACTACAGAGATATGCAGGATATGGAGTTTACCATCGAAGACGGCAGGCTGTTCTTCCTGCAGACAAGAAATGGAAAGAGAACCGCACAGGCAGCACTTCAGATCGCCTGTGATCTGGTAGATGAAGGCAGGATATCACCTGAGGAAGCAGTTCTTCGGATTGAAGCGAAATCACTGGATCAGCTTCTGCATCCTACCTTTGATGCCGAGGCACTGAAGGAGGGTACTGTGATCGGACAGGCGCTTCCTGCATCTCCCGGTGCGGCAGCAGGAAAGGTGTATTTCACGGCGGCCGAAGCCAAGGCAGCCCATGAAAAGGGAGAAAGAGTGGTACTGGTCCGTCTGGAAACCTCACCCGAAGATATCGAAGGAATGCATGCGTCAGAAGGTATCCTGACAGTCCGTGGTGGTATGACAAGCCATGCTGCGGTCGTAGCAAGAGGTATGGGAACCTGCTGTGTATCCGGCTGTGGTGATATCAGTATCAATGAAGAAGATAAGGTATTTGAACTGGGTGGACATACCTATCACGAAGGAGATTACATTTCTCTCGATGGTTCTACCGGTAAGATCTATGATGGTGATATACAGACACGGGAAGCGTCCATCAGTGGCAATTTTGATCGTATGATGAAATGGGCAGATTCCTTCCGGAAGCTGCAGGTAAGAACCAATGCAGATACACCGGCGGATGCTGCCAATGCTGTGAAGTATGGCGCAGAGGGTATCGGACTCTGCCGTACAGAGCATATGTTCTTTGAAGAGGACAGAATCCCAAAGATCAGACAGATGATCCTGTCAAGAACCCTGCAGGAAAGAGAAAAGGCATTAAATGAGCTGATTCCTTATCAGAAGGGAGATTTCAAGGGCTTATATGAAGCAATGGAAGGAAGACCGGTTACGATCCGTTTCCTGGATCCCCCACTTCATGAGTTTGTTCCTACAGAACAGGATGATATCGATGATCTGGCAGTAAAGATGATGATGACTGCGGAAGAAGTACAGGAGATCTGTGATTCCCTGCATGAGTTTAACCCGATGATGGGACACAGAGGCTGCCGTCTTGCAGTAACCTATCCGGAAATCGCAAGAATGCAGACAAGAGCGGTTATGGAGGCTGCAATCGAGGTCAGGGCAGAGAAAGGCTACGATATCGTGCCTGAGATCATGATCCCGCTAGTAGGAGACAGGAAGGAACTGAAATTTGTCAAGGATGTTGTGGTAGAGACCGCAGAGGCTGTGAAGAAAGAGAAGAATTCCGATATTCAGTATCACATCGGTACTATGATCGAGATCCCAAGAGCTGCACTCCTTGCCAATGAAATTGCAGAGGAGGCAGAGTTCTTCTCCTTTGGAACCAATGACCTGACACAGATGACCTTTGGCTTCTCCAGAGATGATGCCGGCAAGTTCCTTGGTGATTATTATAAGAACAAGATCTATGAATCTGATCCTTTTGCAAGACTGGACCAGAAGGGGGTAGGACAGCTTGTTCAGATGGCAGCCGAGAAGGGCAGAAGTACCAGACCTGATATCAAGCTTGGTATCTGCGGTGAGCATGGGGGAGATCCTTCTTCCATCGAGTTCTGCCATAAGGTTGGACTTACCTATGTATCCTGCTCACCTTACCGTGTGCCGATAGCCAGACTCGCAGCGGCGCAGGCTGCTATTAAACAAAAGTAGGCTATCGTCCCGTCAGTGGAAAACTGAACAGACCTATCGTATGTACGGTGAGGATGCTCGTCATCCTCACCGTATTCTTATTATTTGCATATACTTTGACTATTTTATATGCAGAAAGCGTTTAATAGTCCTTGCTCAGCAGAAAATCCGCCAGATGCACGATCTTGACACCGTTGATGTTGCCTGCGGCCAGTTCGTCCATCGTCACCACATATTTCGGGTAATGGTCTTTGATTTCAAGCAGGTTTGCGACTTCACGGTCGGATTCCTCCGGCAGATTGCGGCACACCTGCACATAGATCCGCTCGTCCCGCCGCACGGCCACGAAGTCGATCTCCTTGGTTGCGTTTTTGCCGATATACACATCATAGCCCTTCCGCCGAAGCTCGAAGTATACGATGTTTTCCAGCATTGCGGCAACGGATTTTGGGTTGAAGCCCATCATGCAGTATTTGAGGGAAGCGTCCGCAAGGTAGAACTTCTCCTGCGTTTTGAGGACAGTCTTGCCCTTCATATCGTACCGCTGGCAGCGGTAGATCACGAACGCCTTTTCCAGCCATTCCAGATAATTATAAACTGCTTCCACCGAGAGGGAGCGCCCTTCGCCTTTCATAAATTTCACGATGGCGTTGGCAGAAAAAGTTTTTCCGACATTCTCCACGACATACTTCACCACACGGTTGAACAGGTCAAAGTTCGTGATATTGTGCCGCTTTGTGATGTCACTGGTGATAACGGAATTGTAGATGCCCTCGACGATCTGATAGGATGAACGCTCATCGAAATTTCCGAGCGCAACGATGGGGAAACCGCCCATGCGGATATATTCGTTTAAAAGCTCTTTCGGCGTGCGGCCGCTGTCCTTCTTAAACTCCAGATATTCGGCAAAGGACAGCGTAAAGACAGGGATGGAGATATAACGCCCCGTCAGATAGGTAGAGATCTCACCGGACATCAGCTTGGAATTGGAGCCGGTCACATAGATGTCGGTATTGGCATCCTCCAGCAGGCTGTTGACCGCCTTTTCCCAGCCGTCTACCTCCTGCACCTCGTCCAGCAGAAGATAGTAGCGTTCACCGTCGGTCATTTTCTCTTTAATGTCACGATGCATCTGCTTAGCTGTCATGCTGTCGTCCAACTCTTCCGAGGTATAGCGCAGATGGATCACATGGTCTGCCGCAATGCCGCTGCCGAGCAGATCGTCTTTTAACATATCCAAAATGGTCGATTTCCCGCAGCGGCGGATTCCGGCAAGAACCTTCACCAGCGGAACATCCCGATAGGTTTTCAGTATATCCAAATAGTAGGGTCTGCTCTGCACCGCTTTCGTCGTACTTATATCGCTTTGATTTTTTTGAAATACGCCACGGCATCGGTATGTCCGCGGAAGTAGATGTGCTGCCGCTCCATGTCCTCCATTTGGAGGGCAAGGTTCAGATAGTCTACATACGCCCGATGCTCCTCTGCGGTCATGCGGATCTCGCCGCTGCCCTCGTTCATGTTGTCGATGACGGGGTATTGCGTTTTCAGCTTGTCCATACGGTCGGAAAGTATATTGGTGAGAATATGAAGAGCCGTATGTGGGAAAGCCGCACTTACGGTTCTGTGAGGGGCTTACATGTGGGGTGTAAGTCTACTTGACTGTTTACTTGACGAGGAAGAACGAGAACCCTTGCTTGAGACATTTGACGGTGGCTTATTTTTGTTCTATACTTCAAGTAAGTGGAAACTAACTGTGTGGCTCGATATGGATAGAAGGTGGGATCATGGTATTCAAAACAATAGGTGACAAATCAAATCCAGTTATCCTTTTTTTTCACGCAATGGGGGTGACTGGGGAAAGCAGCATGCCAGTTGCAGAGAAAATGGCAGATGAATTTTATTGCGTTATGCCGACGTCAACAGTGTATTGTTCCGGGCAGAAATATCGCAGTAAAAAAGACGAGGTACAGCAAATTATACGATTCCTGGGAAAGCAGGGAATCAAAGAGATAGAACTTGTAGTTGCATCTTCAATTGGTGCAGATCTTGCAATGGCATTCCTGACAGATGCAAAAATACCAGTGAAATATATATTTTTTGATGGCGGACAGTTTGCGCAGATCGGAAAGGGGACTCGCAGGATTATGGTTCCGTTTTTATATCTGGTAATTAAAAGCTTGTACTGGTCAAAAGGAAAAACATTGAAAAAAATCATGTGGTGCGATGACGAAAAAATCAAGCCTTACTTTATAGCTGCGGGAAAGAATCTGACATATGGAAATCTGAGAAGGCAGTTGACAGACAGCCTGGAAGATAAACCACTTCCGAAGCTGTCAGAAGAATTGCAGAAACATACATTCTGGGAGTTCGGAAGTAAAGAAGAACATTTTAAATACAGAAATGCAGTTATGCAGACCTATATATACGGTAATTTTCCGGTTTTTGAAGGATTCAACCATATGCAGTATCAGATCCGGGAGCCGGAAGGATTTGCGAGAATGTTGGAAACGATTATTGAGACAGGTAGATTACCCAACCCGGTTGTTAAGAAGGCGTAGAAAAGGAGAAACTGATAATGGTTATTCTTACAGAGCAGATAGAGATTCCGGCTTCCCATGAGAAAATGGAGGCATGGATCGCTAACTTTGAGGAAGAGTTTGTGAAATGGAGTCTCTACCATATCGAATGCAATCTCTATAACGGGAACTATCAAGTGGGAAACAAGATCCGCTTCCGCGAGATTGTTATGGGGCTGGACTATGATGTTACAGGCACGATTACGGAATGTGAACAGGATGAGATCCACTGCCGCATTGTATTTCGGAGCGACAAGAAGACGGCGTTTATCACCTTTGAAGGAAAAAAAACGAAACAGGATGTCATTTTTCTCACACCGAGGCTTTCGGCATGACCACGCCGGCAATTGGGGCAATCATGAACTTCCTGATTTTCAAGGTGTTTTTCAGGAAAAAGGCGAACTGGCAGTTTATACGAGATGATATGATTTTGGATAACAGGTATTTATACGAGATTCTGACCGAAGGAAAATATCCGGAAAGAATTCCCAGAAGAATGTGCCAGAGAGCGTGTGATCATAGGACAGGAATGCATAAAGTGGATCAAGGAAGTGTGGTAAACGCAGGAGATAGTAATATAGATGATAATCCCACGATATGCGAATATTGGGTAGGATTGTGGGAGTGCGTAGCACGAAGCAATCCGTAGGTATCAAAGTCGGAGGCTTTTGACCCAGACATCATTCCATACGAAAATAAAGAGGGGGAAGACCTTGTTGCATAGAAATATTGAAACACAGAAGTATAGTTATTCAGGATTATATACACCATGTTACAGAAAATTTGATTAATATGGTCATATACAGGAGGTAAATAAATAATGAAAGCACATAAATATTGGTCAATTGGAGCAGTAGTTACAATGGTTGGAACTTTTTATACCGGATATAAAGGGTTAAAAGCAGCACACAAATACTTTGCGTTTGGTTCTCTGATATGCATGATGATGGCAGTTTATTCTGGACATAAAATGATTTCAGGCAATAAGAGGACAAGAAAACAGATGGAAGTGAAAGAAGTGGAGGAATAATGTATGTTAGAAGTAGGAACAAAAGCACCGGACTTTGAATTGCCGGATCAGACTGGAGAAATGCATAAATTAAGCGATTATGCAGGCAAAAAAGTGATTTTATATTTTTATCCAAAGGATAATACACCGGGATGTACGAAGCAGGCATGTGGTTTTTCTGAGCGTTATCCTCAGTTTACTGAAAAAGGTGCGGTCATCCTCGGAGTAAGTAAGGATTCTGTAGCCTCTCACAAGAGATTTGAAGAAAAATATGGACTGGCATTTACGCTTTTAGCAGATCCGGAGCGTAAAGTTATTGAAGCATATGATGTTTGGAAAGAAAAGAAAAATTATGGAAAAGTTTCCATGGGTGTGGTAAGAACAACATATCTTATTGATGAACAGGGAGTTATCATCAAAGCCAATGATAAAGTCAAGGCGGCAGATGATCCTGAAAACATGCTTAAGGAACTGCCATAATGAAGATTATATTGTCACCTGCAAAAAAGATGATTGTAGATACTGATAACATAGCACCGGTTGAACTGCCGGCCTTTATTGATAAGACAGCAGAGATATTGAGCTGGATGAAAAGCAAATCAAAAGAGGAACTGAAAACGATCTGGAAATGTAATGACAAGATTACAGAGCAGAACTTTAACAGATTGGGAAATATGGATCTGTATAACATGCTTACTCCGGCTGTCTTATCATATGAAGGAATTGCTTTTCAATATATGGCACCATCCGTATTTGAAGACAGACAATTTGAGTATATACAAAATCATTTGAGAATATTGTCTGCGTTTTATGGAGTTCTGAAACCGATGGATGGAGTGACACCTTATCGTTTAGAAATGCAGGCAAGGGTCGGAATTGGAGATACAAAAAATCTGTATGAGTACTGGGGAAACTTGTTATACCGTTCGGTAATAGATGACAGCAGGTTTATTATTAACCTGGCATCAAAAGAATACTCAAAATGTATAGAAAAGTATCTGTCACCACAGGATAGATATATTTCGATTATATTTTGTGAATTATCTGAAGATAAAATGGTAACAAAAGGTACATATGCCAAAATGGCGCGTGGTGAAATGGTCAGATTTATGGCAGAAAATAATATTGAAAATCCGGTGGAGATTCAGAAATTTGACAGACTTGGATATTGGTTTCGGTTTGATTTATCATCAGATTCAGAATATGTTTTTGAACGCAAAATGAATAATGATTTAAATTAAAGATGGCATATAACAATGTCGGAAAACCTATATTGTTATCTTTTATATCAGGATCAGCCAGACAAGCATGGAAGCCATCGCAGCAATATGTAAAGTACCGATGATCCGAAATGGAAACAGCAGGATAAATATCGGTAATATGGTGAAAATAACAGCCCAAAGCGGAAATGCTGCGGTACCGGTAATGATAGCCACAATCAGCGTAATAACAAAAAGGAGATAGGCAAGATAGCAGCTCTTTGTGATCGGCGCACTGTTAAAAAGATCAAGCATCAGACCATGCGCTTTTGTATCGCGACCGAGTTTGAGAAATACATATTCCGTCAGGGCATATTTTACGTGATGCGCAGTACCAAGGACAATAAAAAATGCAATAGATACAAACAGGATGGATCCGTAACGTCTGGAGTGTCCATATATGTAGGCACTCAGTGAGAAATACCCGAGAAACTGCAGAAACAGGGAGAATGCACCAAGGATGGCAGAACGCATGGGTATTTTTGGGGATACACCCTCCAGAAGGTGGGCCATTTTTTTCTCATTAGTGAGATCTTTGAAATTTTCCAGTTTCAGCTGTCCATTAGGAAAAATAGACAAAATGCGGTCGCAGTACATATTACATGTATGACCGATGATTCCAAGCAGCAGCATGAGTTTCAGAATTGTAGAACTCATAGAATTCACCTCCGACAGAATATAGGTAGTTTTTGACACTACCTGAAAGTACAAGGGGGAAAAGCAAATGAAGATCTACGAATATGGTAATCAGAACAAGTCGAAAATCCTCTTGATCCATGGGATGTGGATGACACACGAAATGATGCTGCCGTATGTAGATCAGTTGATGGATGATTATCATATCATTGCGCCAGACCTGACAGGACATGGGAATGATAAAGGCAGGTTTGAATCAGCGCAAAAGGAGGCGGCAGAGATTACAGACTGGCTGATGCAGAATCAGATGAAAGAGCTTGCACTTGTTTTCGGAGTGTCGCTTGGCAGCGTGATTGCAATGAATGTGATCTCCCATGAAGAACTTTTACATACGCACTGTGCTGTTATGGAGGGGACTTCTCTTACATGCGTTTATGGTGTGGAATGGCTGTTTCGGGCGATGTTCCGGGAAATGAAAAAGCGTCCGGAGACAATCGCCAATCTGTATGCCTCCATGCAAGACTGGATGCAGATGTACAGCAGAAGCTTTTGGACACGATGGCGAATACGGATAAAGAGGAGCTTTTCAATCTGGTACATGCCTGCAATAGCTATCCGTTTGAAGAATGCCCGCATTCGCCGGAGTTGCAGCGACACCTATTTTTTTGAATTCGGGAACCGAGATTCTCATCTGGTCTGTCAGAAAGCAATCAGAAAATATTATCCCGAAGCGAAGATCACAACAAGAAAAGGCTATGGACACTGTGGCTACATGTTTGCGCACGGGAAGGACTATGCAGCGCTGTTGCGAAGCTATATGGAAAAGGAAAAATGAGACCACTGCGCTTGCGAACGTTGGTGGATTTGGCTGACAACAAAAAGGATGTGGGTTATGAAGGAGAGAGTACATCTTTCCATGTTATAATGTGAAAAGATAAATGCGAAACATGCTAACACTAGTAGATATTTTATAGTCTACGAAGCGTAGAATCCGCATATATTCACCATTCTCTACGTTCCGTGGGTGTGAAACATCTACTTTATATACTATTCTGAGGTCAGAAAGGAGGAAAACAATGGATCAGGTAAAAATTGGAAAGTTTATTTCTGATGAAAGAAAGGCAAAAGGGTATACACAGAAACAATTATCTGAATTGTTGGGAATCAGTGATAAAACAATATCGAAATGGGAGTGCGGAAACGGCTTTCCGGAAGCGTCACTGCTGTTACCATTGTGTAATGAATTAGAAATAACAGTAAATGAACTTCTGACCGGCGAGAGAATTTCCCAGCAAAATTATAAGAAAAAAGCGGAGGAAAATATGGTGAATATGATTAGAGAAAAGGAAGAGAATAAGCAAAAAATATTATTAACAACAATTATTGGTGTAATATCAACAATTACGTTTGTGACATTACTATTAGTGGTTTGTTTTTACACAGATGTGATTACGTTACCAATTAAGATTGTGCTGATGATTATTGCGTTAAGTGTGTTTGGCGTTGGATTATATGTTGCAATGTGGGGAGACAGGAAGATAGGATATTTTAAATGCAGGAATTGTAATGAATTGTTTACTCCAACATTTATGCAATATAATATGGGAATGCATTTATTAAGCACAAGATACTTAAAATGTCCTCACTGTAAGACAAGAACCTGGTGCAGGAAAGTCATGACCAAGGAGTGATAATCAAATCATATAGACAGAGTATGGCAACAGCAGATTGCTTTTCGGAACATGAATTTATCTATATGATATGGTTATGGAGGTGACGACTATGGAAACGAAAAATATTATTTTGAAGCTTTGTACTGAAAGAGGAATGTCACAGGACGAGCTGGCAGATAAAATTATGGTAACAAGGCAGGCAGTATCACGTTGGGAAAATGGTGTTTGAGTTATAATAGGACCAAGTTAGATGAAATCCAGTAAAATCAAGGGGATATGCCTAATTTAGTCCTTATTTTTATACCAATTTAGCGGTAGATAAGGCAGCGCTGACAAATTAAACCGAAATTCAAACACAGCACAAGCAATTCAGGAGTCATGACCTGAGTGTGGTTCGTGCACCCAAGTGAGGTGACAATTTAATAGTTTTATTTAGGTAGGACTAAAGCACATAATTTTGATTACTGTTATGAGGAAATAGAGAAGAATCTGGGGAAGATGTATGACCCGATTTTGGGTATAGATGTACTCGATAACTGGGATGAGATAACAAGTGTGGTCAATAGATAAGCTGTATTTATTAAAAAAAGCATTCTGAATTTCTCGTAGAACTTTTGTACTATATATGCTATAATGTTGAAATAAATTTGGGTTAAGGTTTATACATATATAAGCAAAAGGAGGAGCGTAGCTTGAGTCATTTACCATTAAACATTCGTGTCCCAATCGAGGAAGATAATCCCAGCATTATTCGTATGGAAGAAAAGTGCATAAAATGTGGTATGTGTAAGGATATATGTACCAGCCAGATTGGTGTGCACGGAACATACACATTAGAGCAGACCTGTGGGGAGGCAGTATGCATCAATTGTGGGCAGTGTGCCAATGTGTGCCCGGTAGACAGTATAACGGAAAAATATGAATATAATTATGCAAAAGAGGCAATCAAAGACCCGGATAAGGTTGTAATAGTCAGCACATCCCCTTCAGTAAGAGCAGCACTTGGCGAAGAGTTCGGTATGCCAGATGGCAGCTTTGTACAGGGTAAGATGGTGGCTTTACTCAGAAAGCTTGGAGTTAATTTTGTTCTTGATACAAACTTTGCAGCCGATTTGACAATTATGGAGGAGGCAAGCGAGTTAATAGAGCGAGTTACTAAGAACACCGCACCTTTGCCACAGTTTACCAGCTGTTGTCCAGCCTGGATAAAGTATGTAGAGACATACTATCCTGAGATGATTCCTAATCTCTCAACAGCAAAAAGTCCAATTGGAATGCAGGGACCAACAATTAAGACATTTTTTGCTAAGAAGAAGGGAATTAATCCAGAGAATATTGTTAATGTGGCACTTACACCATGTACGGCAAAGAAGTTTGAAATTCGCAGAAATGAAATGAACGCTGCAGCGAAATATCTTGGAATTGATGACATGCGTGACATGGATTATGTTATCACTACAAGAGAACTGGCAAAATGGGCCAAGGAAGAAAATATTGATTTTGCCAGTCTTTTAGATAGTGATTATGATGATTTCATGGGCGAAGCTTCTGGAGCTGCTGTTATTTTCGGCAATACCGGTGGTGTTATGGAAGCGGCGCTGAGAACAGCATACGAATATATTACAAAAGAGAAATCTCCAGAACAGCTTTTGAATTTTACACCTGTAAGAGGTTATGATGGTGTTAAAGAGGCAACTGTAAAAATTGGAGAGCTGGATGTAAGTATAGCTGTCATTTATGGAACTGCTAATGCGGGAAAAGTAATTGAAGAAATAAAGAACGGAAATAAACAGTATCATTTTGTTGAAGTTATGACGTGTCCGGGAGGCTGTATCGGAGGCGGTGGACAGCCAAAGAATGTTATGAAGGACAAGGATGAAGTCAGAAAAGCAAGGATTCAAAGCCTGTACACGAAGGATGAGGCAATGATTATCAGAAAGAGTCATGAGAATCCTGATATTAAAAGAGTATATGAAGAATTCTATGGGGAGCCATTAAGTGAGCTGGCTGAAAAAATGTTACACACTTCATATGAAGACAAGAGCGAAATATTAAATAGAAAAGGAGATAAAGAAATGGGTAAATGGGTATGTAGTGTATGTGGATATGTACATGAAGGAGAGCAGCCACCGGAGCAGTGTCCAGTATGTAAGCAGCCGGCATCGGCATTTAAGAAAGAGGATGCAGTATCATCAAAGAGCAAATATGCAGGAACAAAGACAGAGAAGAATCTCTGGGAAGCATTTGCAGGAGAGTCACAGGCCAGAAATAAATATACATACTTTGCTTCTGTAGCAAAGAAGGCCGGATATGAGCAGATTGCAGCATTATTCTTACAGACAGCTGAGAATGAGAAAGAGCATGCCAAGCTTTGGTTTAAGGCGCTAGGAGAGCTGGGGGATACAGCAGAAAATCTTTTACATGCAGCTGAGGGTGAGAATGCTGAGTGGACAGACATGTACGAGAGAATGGCTAAGGATGCAGAGGAAGAAGGATTCACTGAGTTAGCAGCACAGTTTAGAGGTGTTGGAGCAATTGAAAAACTTCATGAAGAGAGATACCGTGCATTGCTTAAGAATGTAGAAGCAATGGAGGTATTTAAAAAGAGTGGAGTAACTATGTGGGAATGCCGAAACTGTGGGCATGTAGTTGTAGGACTTGAGGCACCAGAGGTTTGTCCGGTATGTAATCATCCACAGGCTTATTTTGAAGTAAGAAAAGAGAATTATTAATTAGTCTTTTGAGAGCAGTGTATTCATAAATTATTGCACTGCTCTTTTTTATTGTCTCCTTGGTTTATTCAGAGTAAACTTAAAATAAGATTTATGAAAAAATCAATATTGCATTGGCTTTTTCAGGAGTCGCATTAACATTAATGCTAAGTGCATTTGATATATCGACAGCAGGATTATTTGTGTCTGGACTTAAAGTGTGGCAGTTGGTACTAACAATCATTGAAATAGTTTGTTCCATAGGAAGTATTATTATGGTGCTAATTGCCACGGTGTGGTTTCTCATTTTATTACATGGAAGGACTGTAAAAGTCTTTAAAAGTGAGGACATCATAGACAAGGATATACACAAAGAAAAAAGTGAGTTTGCTGCTGTATGGGTTATGGATAAATACACAAATGCAGTGGGTGAAATGAGAGAAATTATACATAAAAAACAGAAGTCATTTGATAAAGCAATTGTTATAATAATTGTTGGAATAGTTATGTATGCAGTATCAATTCTTCTGCAAAAAGGAGGCTTTTAAGTATGAGCGATTCATCAATGGATGCAATCAAAAATGGGACAAAGTTACCTACTCGTCCCAATAATGATTCATCATCACATAAGCCTGTTGAATTGAATCTGCTCTCTGCAAACAGAAAGATTGTAAATATGTCATTCGTTCTGAATTTCTATCAGAAGGATGCAGTAAGTGATAACAGAAGCCAGACAAATTATCTGCTGTATTTTATAGATTCAAATGGTGTGCAGATTAGTGACACACAGAAGATTATTGCGGACAAGGTAAGCACGGATGGACAGGACAGAACTTTCCGTTGCAGTTTCAACTTGAAGTCACAGGCATATAGCAAGACAGAAAATTATTACTTAAATATTGTGGAAGAAAGTAATGAGGTTCCACCACAGAAGGAAGAATTCCATATCAATATTGCATTTGCTGTAGATAGTTTCGACTTCTTCAGTTAATGCAAGATTGGAGGTGTTACGAATGGAGCAGATTGAAAGCTCTAGTGAAATTATAAAAGAAGGTGAGCAAGATGGGACTGTTTAAGAAGAAAAGCGTGTTGCAGTCTTATGACAAGGAAAATAAGAAGCCTGTAATCAAAGCCAGCATTTGTAGTGGCGAGCAGGTTGCTGGATTTAAGGATATACATACAGGTAAGATAGAAGAGGTTATGCTGATAAAGAGTTCAGCAGATCTTGAAAAATTTAAGTCTATGTATGGAATAGATGAAGAAATAGCAAAGGAATACTGATATGAATATACAGATATTTGGAACTAAGAAATGTAACGATACGAAGAAAGCAGAGCGTTTTTTCAAAGAGCGTGGCATCAAGTATCAGTTTATAGATATGAAGGAAAAAGGCATGAGCAAAGGAGAATTTAATTCTGTTGCTCAGGTCAATGGCGGTCTGGACAATATGATCAACTGGGATGGCAAAGATAAAGATTTACTTGCACTCATTAAATATATTGCTGATGAGGACAAGTTGGAAAAAATACTTGAGAATCCGCAGGTAATCAAAACTCCGGTTGTAAGGAATGGAAAGCAGTCTACACTTGGATATCAGCCGGATGTCTGGAAAGGATGGAGTTAATGATAAAGAAAATAGTAAAAGATCCATTATTTCTTGCACAGAAATCTGTGGATGCGACAGATGCAGATAAACAGCTGGTAACAGATTTGCTTGATACGCTACGCGCTAATCTTGATCATTGCGTAGGTATGGCTGCAAATATGATAGGCGTTAAGAAGAATATTATCGTTGTGGCAGCAGGACCATTTCAGTTTGCAATGATTAATCCGGTGATTACAAAGAAGTCCGGAGCTTATCAGACAGAGGAAGGATGCCTGTCGTTAGAAGGCGTTCGTCCATGCACCAGATACCAGGAGATAGAGGTGGATTATCTTGACCAGAGCTTTAAAAAGCAGCATGGGAAATATTCCGGCTGGACGGCACAGATAATTCAGCATGAGATTGATCATTGCAATGGAATAGTAATATAAAGTACGGATAGGCAGATTCCTGAAATGCAAGAGGAATATTTTAATGAGCAGAGCAGATAGAAGTTATAAAGATTTAAAACAAAAACAGAAAAGTGCTATTGCTGATAAAACTTATAGGATGTATTTAAAGTTTTACCTTGTAAACCAGAGAATGCCGACTGATACTGAAAAGGACAGCATTTGTAGAACACTGTTTACATCAGTATATGCTCTTGCTCCAAGAACAGAATATGATGAGTTCTGTAAGATCGTGGATAAGCGTGAAGCTGGTTATAAGGAGCGTATATTAAGGGATATTCAGAATGGCATTACTCCTGAAAAACTGAATATGAAAAAACATAAGAAAACTCCAGAGGAAAAGGCAGCTGTTTTGAAGATGAAAAGAAAACAGCGGAGAGCAAAAAGGAAAGCTATAAATAAGCAGGCAGTCGAAAATAACATAGATCAGGATGACACATTTTTTTACATAGCAGGGGATACTTCTGGTGGAGCACCATATGGAGTAACCTGGGAAGAAATGGGACTGGAACCATGGCAGGAATTAGAAGAGGAGTAAAGAAGTGTACATAATAAAAACTATACAAGGCGATATAACTAAAATTAAAGATGTGCAGGCAATCGTTAATGCAGCCAATAATTCACTACTTGGAGGCGGAGGTGTTGATGGTGCCATTCATCGTGCAGCTGGACCGGGACTTTTAGCTGAGTGCAGAACACTTCATGGCTGTGAGACAGGAGCGGCAAAGATTACGAAAGCCTATAATCTACCTTGCGACTATGTAATACATACAGTAGGACCGATATGGTGTGGTGGTAGAGATAAGGAAGAAAAACTTCTTGCAAACTGCTATTTTAATTCCCTGAAGCTGGCAATGGAGAATGGAATTAGAACAATTGCATTTCCATCTATATCAACCGGAGTATATAGTTTTCCTGTAGAACTGGCGGCAAAGGTTGCAGTAAAGACAGTTAATAGATTCCTCCAGGATAATCTGGACAGCTTTGATTTGGTGGAATGGGTATTATTTGATTCTCATACAGAGTCGGTGTATGAAGCAGAAGTGGATAAGCTATATGAGTAATAGTAAAGTAATTTTCGAGGTAAGTGATAGATTTAAGGATAGGAAATAGATGAAGAAAAATGTAGAATCCATTTTTCCGTATGGAGCGGAAATATATAACGAAGGTCAAATTAATGGAAAAGGATTTGCTGTAGTTGCTGAGGAAATTCAGAAACTTGCAGAACAGACAAAAAAAGCGGTAGATGATATCGGAAAAATTGTAACAGAATCGGTAAAAAATACGGATGGTGCAGTATCTGTTATGGAACAGAGTGTAAGGCTCACAGAAACCGGAATGTGCAGTATTCAGAAAGCCGGTGATTCTACAGCTATGATTACAGGAGCTAATGAGCAGATGACCAGACAGATTATGGAAATGGATAAGACGGTAGAAAATATAAGAATTCACAGCAGTGAAGTGGCATCATCCATGGAGCAGGTAAATGTCAATACACAAAGCAATTATAAGGCGATTGAACATGTAACTGCAGCAACACAGGAAAATAGTGCAGGTGCAAAGGCTATAGAAGATATGGTTGTGAGAATAAGGACATTAGCTATGGAACCGGAAAGGAAAGATGCATGAGAGTAACGGAAAAACTTGTAAATAGTCCAGAAGAAGAGGGGGGTGACTCTTGAGTACATAAGGCTTACAAAGGACTTTGAAGAGATAAAAGAATATGTGAGGCATAAAGGGGACACTCTGACAGGATATAGGCAGACCAAGGAAAAAGTATCTGTCAGAATAGAGGATGTTCTGTATTTTGAGACTGTGGATGGTCTGGTGTTTGCATATACTGTGGATAGTGTTTATGAAATTAAAGGCAGACTGTATCAGGTGGAAGAAAAGCTCAACAACCACTTATGTAGAAATGCTTGCAAAAGAACTTAAAAACAGAGGGTTATATAAGGATGAACTGACAGAAGATTATATAAAAAATCTCATCATGGCAGCACCAATATATACTTGTCATTGACATGTATGTACAAAGTGATATACTATAAACAAGTTTATAGTAAACTGATTTATAGTATCGGAGATTTTATATGCCAAGTAGTCCAAAAATAAAAAAAGAGGATATGCTGCAGGCTGCACTGGAGCTTGTTTCAAAAAATGGATATACCGCCCTTAACATAAAAGCTGTAGCCGGGGAACTGGGATGCTCTACAGCACCGATTTCATGGCAGTTTGGTGGAATGGATGGATTGCGTGAGGAATTGATTCCTTTTGCGGAGCAGTATGTGGAGGATAAGTATTACAGTCGGAATGAAAACGAACTTGCAACATTCGAACAAAGAGGAAAAGGAACCATTGACTTAGCATTAGAAAATCCTAATTTGTTTCGTTTCCTTTACATGGGAGAGCGAAGCCAGCTACTAAGTATAGGCTTCGAGTTACAGACGAATAATCAGGATGCCGCTAATGTGTATCAGGAGATGGCAGAACTGCTTGGGATTACACCAAAACAGGTAATGGATTTTGCGATGACAATGATGGTGTATACACAGGGGATAGGAACCCTTATTGCATCAGGAATCGTCAAGGATACGAAAGAAAATATGTATCATATGCTTCATAATACAGGTATGACATATTTAAAAGGCTTAGGTGTGAAGGATAGCACTTTATGGGATTTATCAGGAGGTGACAGGTCAGATGAAAGCAATAGTAACGGATAAATGGATACTATGTCCGGTATGCGGTGCAAAGACACGGACGCAGATACTGGATGATACGGAGTTAAAACATTTTCCGCTGTTTTGTCCAAAATGTAAAGAAAGCTTTATATCAATGTAAAGGATGGATTCTATTAAAAAAGGTAAATCCAACGTATACTGCGTCATTTAAGGAAAGATGAAACAAAAGGAGAAGATATGGAATCAGATATCATTAAAATCAGTCATCTGAATAAAAGCTTTAGCGAAGTAAAAGCGGTAAATGATTTGAGCTTTCGTGTGAAAAAAGGAGAATTGTTTGCGTTTCTTGGAGTAAACGGTGCAGGGAAAAGTACAACCATTTCCATTCTCTGCGGATTGCAGAAAAAAGACAGCGGAACGGTTCAGGTAAACGGAATAGAAACTGACAAAGCCGGCGCACAGACAAAAAGAATGCTTGGTGTTGTGTTTCAGGATAGCGTACTTGATAAACCGCTTACGGTGAAAGAAAACCTAAGGAGCAGAGCTGCTTTATACGGCATTACAGGAAATGCCTTTGATAAGAGATTACAGGAGCTGGTCGAGATTCTGGATTTTGACGAGTTTTTAAACAGACCTGTAGGTAAGCTGTCGGGAGGTCAGAGAAGAAGAATTGATATTGCCCGTGCATTATTGCACAGACCGGAGATTTTGATTCTTGACGAGCCTACTACAGGGCTTGATCCGCAGACAAGGCAGTTAATCTGGAATGTTATCGAGAAGCTTCAGAAAACAGAAAATATGACAGTATTTCTAACTACACATTATATGGAAGAGGCTGCTAATGCCAGGTATGTTGTAATTCTTGACAAAGGAAGTATTGCAGCGGAAGGTACACCGTTTGAACTTAAAAATGATTATGTACAGGATATAGTGTCTGTTTATGGTGTTTCCGAAGATGAAATAAAGTCATTGAACAGAGAATATAAAAAAATACGTGACGGATATCAGTTAAAGGTAAGAAATACGAAGGAAGCAACGAGACTTATTGTAGAGCATCAGGACTTATTCACGGATTATGAAGTAGTAAAAGGCGGTATGGATGATGTATTTCTTGCAGTCACAGGAAAGAAGCTTGGAGGTGAACGCTGATGAGAACAGTATTGGCATTAATGAACAGGAACAGGAAACTGTTTTTTAAAGATAAAGGTATGTTGTTTACGTCAATGATCACACCCGTCATTCTGATTGTTCTGTACGCTACGTTTCTTGCAAAGGTTTTCAGAGATTCTTTTACAGCTGCGATTCCGGATATGATCACGATTTCGGATAAACTCATTAATGGAACCGTGGCAGCACAGCTGACAGCATCACTTATGGCAGTGAGCTGTATCACTGTAACATTTTGTGTGAATCTGACTATGGTGCAGGACAAGGCAAATGGAACAAGGAAGGATTTTAATGTTTCGCCTGTCAGCAAAAGGAAAATTTATTTGGGATATTTTCTGTCAACAGTAGCTAATTCTTTGATGGTCAATGGACTTGCGTTTGTATTATGCCTGGGATATTTACTTAAAATGGGCTGGTATATGAATACAGCAGATGTATTATGGGTTTTATTTGATATGATATTGCTCGTCCTGTTTGGAAGTACGCTTTCAAGTATCATTAGCTTTCCATTGACAACACAGGGACAGCTTTCGGCTGTGGGTAC
>NZ_JAXXXI010000022.1:0-35164 GCF_037359455.1 Suilimivivens sp. | reverse complement strand
TCTTCTTTCCTGCTCCTGGCGGGGCATCTCAGCCTGTTTTTCTCTCCCATGCCCCTTTTTCCTTCACATGCCCCGCCTGAACTCACTTTTCCCGCTTTTTCTCTTCTTTCCTGCTCCTGGCGGGGCATCTCAGCCTGTTTTTCTCTCCCATGCCCCTTTTTCCTTCACATGCCCCGCCTGAACTCACTTTTCCCGCTTTTTCTCTTCTTTCCTGCTCCCGGTGGGGCATCCCAGCCTGTTTTTCTCTTCCATGCCCCGCCTGCTCTCACTTTTTCTGCCTTTTCTCTTCTTTCCTGCTCCCGGCGGGGCATTCAAGCCTGTTTTTCTCTCCCATGCCCCGCCTAGACTCACTTTTCCCGCTTTTTCTCTTCTTTCCTGCTCCCGGTGGGGCATCCCAGCCTGTTTTTCTCTTCCATGCCCCGCCTGCTCTCACTTTTTCTGCCTTTTCTCTTCTTTCCTGCTCCCGGCGGGGCATCTCAGCTCCTTTTTCTCTTCCATGCCCCGCCCGGACTCACTTTTCCCGCTTTTTCTCTTCTTTCCCGCTTCCGGCGGGGCATCCCAGCCACTTTTTCTCTCCCATGCCCCTTTTTCTCTTCCATGCCCCGCTCAGACTTACTTTTCCCGCTTTTTCTCTTCTTTTCCGCTCCCGGCGGGGCTAGTATTACAAAATCCTCAATCCACACTCCTTATTCCCTCTCCAGATACCCCTCAATTTCCAGTTTTCCACGCCGGTTCACCGTCACTGTGACCGCTCCGTAATCCCTGGTGCAGAACCACCTTGTCCCAGCCTCTGACAGCCTCTCCAGTGTTTCTGCATGAGGATGTCCATAGAAATTATCCTTTCCGCAGGATATCACCGCTGCCTTTGGCTTCATAACAGACAGCACCTCTTTCCCGGTGGAATTCCGCGAGCCATGATGCGCCACCTTCAGTACATCTATCTGAGTGGCAAGCTCCTCTGTCATCTTCACCTCTTCCTCGCCTTCAATATCCCCTGTCAGGAGGAGAGATCTTCCCTGATATTCCATAAGCAGCACAGTCGAATAGGAATTATTATCTGATGTGTAAAGTCCCTTTTCCGGATGAAGGCAGTTCATTTGAAACTCACGATCCTTCCCGGCTTCTCCCTCATAAATATATTCCACAGGAACCTGATTTTCTTCTGCAAGCACTGCAAGCTCCTGATAAGCCTCATCCCTGGATTCCTCTGAAATATCCGGCAGCAGCAATGCTTTCACCTGAATCCCCTCTCCTTTCCCAAGTATCAAAAGCTCCCGTATCCCGCTGATATGGTCTTCATCCGCATGGGTCATAATCACACCATCCACCGTACCGATTCCCTGATATTTCAGAAAAGGAATCAGCCGGTATTCCCCCACTGCATTCTCTGAAGTACTGCCGCAGTCCACCACATAATTCTGTCCGTAAGGTGTTTCCACTACGATACAGTCTCCCTGTCCTACATCCAGGAAAGTCACCTGCAGCTGCCTGCACACAGCCCTTTCCATCCTTCCAGAAAAAACAAGCAATGCACCCGCGCTTAAAAGGATCAGCCATTTACCTTTCAGGGAAAGCTTCCTTTGATAAAGGATCAGAAACAATAATACGAGAAGATAAAGAATGATCAGAGCTGTTCCTGGTCTGCCGGTAACCTGCACAGAGAAAGGCAGGTTTTCCACCATAAGACAGGCGCTTTCATAAATTTCCAAAATTCCTGTGATCACAAACGAAAATGGTATGGCGAGTATCTCTGTCCGTTCCACCAGAATCAATAATAACCCACAGGGTAACAAAAAGCTCATCAGCGGAATCACAAGTAAATTCAGGAAGGTCGCATATACCGGCATCTGATAATAAAAGCACAGCTGCAGTGGCAGTCCTGCTGCCGTAATGGCACACCCCGGAAGCAGCCATTTTCTCAGCCCTTCCAGAAGCTTCCAGAAAATGCCATCCTGCCTGACAACTGCAGCAGCTTTCTTTTTCCCGTCAGATTGGGACAGTGCTTCTGTCTTCTTACAGGTCATTGCCGGAACCAGCAGTCCGATCGCCAGCACACAGCCGAAGGAAAATAGAAAACTGCTGCTGTAGAAATACCACGGCTGCTCTGCCAGGATCAGGAGCGCCGCCAGTGAAACTGACGTCAGAAGATCATACGTCCTCCCAAACATCACCGCTGCCATCTGTACCCCAAACATGATCAGCGCCCGCCTGGACGATACCGAAAAGCCTGCCATGCACCCATAGCCATACATGAAAAGAAAAGCTCCACCTGCACAGAACGATACCGGCAGTGCTGTTTTTCTGAGTACTTTATAAAAGGCCATCCCAATCAGCGATATATGAAGCCCCGAGATAGCCAGCAGATGGGCTATGCCATTTCTCTGATATCTTTTTTTAATCTCCCTGTCAAGCGCTTTCTTTTCGCCGAGCACCATTGTCTTCATTAGGGAAGCATTCTCCGGTGAAAGCTGCCTGTCAAAGGTTTCTGATAATCCTTTTCGAAGCTGAAACAAAGCTTCCTTTCCCTTTTGATACTGTTCTGATTTTTGCTGGATAATTACCTGATTAATCTGAAATGCTATTCCTGATATACGATAATAAGATCTTGCATCGAACTGCCCCGGATTTGAGGCTTTTCTGAAATTTCTAATCTTTCCTGTAATTCTGATATAACTTCCGAGCTTTGGAAGCTCCTGCCCCTGCTTTAAATAACAGAGAACCTTCTTTCCTTCTGCATCCTCCATTCCGGAAGCATTATCTGCTTCCAGGATCTCCAGATACACTATTTTCTTTTCTTCTTCGCCTGTCACCCATTCCTTGTCATATACCCTTCCTGTCAGGGTACATCCCTTCTCATCCCATTCCTTATCTGTTCTCCCGGTCATGCCGGTTACCGTTCCAAGGAAAATGAGCAGAATGAGCAGCAGGCAGAAACAGCTGAGTGGTCTTCTGCGCATGCTCCTCCTTTATCTGATTTTCTCCTGATACCGTTATTTCACCATATCCAGATTCCGTTCAAATACCGTAGACAGATTGATATTTTCCCTGTAATTCACGCTGGTTTCTCCGTTCACGGAAATCTGCACCTTATTCACACCGGTCAGCTCGATCAGAGAATTGGTGATCGCATAGATTGTTACTTCCGGTGTGACATTATAGATCTGATTCAGAAAACTGTCATCCAGATTAACATAACAAATGCCATCACGGACTGCTACACTGACAATTTTGGTTGCCGGATTTATGACCGGTCCATCTTTTCTTCCTGCAGCAAGCCCGGTATCATCTGCCTGCGGTCCTGCGATCAGTTCTTCCATGACAAGCCGCTCCAGTGAAATATTACTGTTATAGACCTTCGTGCGGCTGACTGCCTGAAGCCCTGTCCCATCTTCATCAGCAAAATACAGCTGAAGCTTCACCTTTTCGTAAGTATTGATCTCATTTCCCGCATTATCGATAAAGGTATCTGCACTCATAACACCCACAACACTCCCGGAAGCATCCACAAAAGGCTCTCCCTCCACCAGAAAGGAAACATACTGCACATCCTTCACCTGGGAAAGCGTTCTTACGATAGATGCCCGGTTCAGGATCTCTGTGATCATTTCCTGTTCCCGGTAGGCTGTATTAAAATCCAGGATCAGCTGTCCGTCCTTAAGCTGCATGGATAACAGCTCAAAGCTGCCTGCCAACGGTGCATGATACTGGAGCTTTTCCGGCACCGTTCCAAGCTGCGTGACCAGTTCTTCAAGAAGGCTGCCTACGTCTGTGTTCTCTGTCACATAGTCCTCTGAAATCACACCGGTTCTGTCATGGTTTACATAATATACTTTATAATGGTACTGATTCTTTTCTTCCTTCTCTTTGCCGCATCCTGTTATCAAAAAAAGAAACAGCATACAAAAGAAGCAGACCAGAATAGTCATTTTGCCCGTTAATCTTTTCATAAAAAACTCCTCTACAGCAGACTGTGTGTCAGCGGAATCTTCACAAGAAATCTGGTACCTTCGCCAAAGGTACTTTCCACTTTGATGGATCCTCTGTGAAGCTGTACGGCATTTTTCGTGATGGCAAGTCCGAGTCCGGTTCCCCCGATCTCCCTGGAATGAGACTTATCCACCCGGTAAAACCTGTCATAGATCCTGTTTAACGACTCCTCCGGAATACCAATTCCTGTATCTTCCACTGAAATGGTAAAATACTGGTGATCAGCATCCAGTGTCACAGTCACCTTTCCGTGTTCTTTATTGTATTTAATGGCATTTTCTATAAGGTTCGTAAGGATCAGTGACATTTTCACTTCATCTATCTCGGCGGTAACCTCTCTGGTACTGACAAGCAGAAGCTCTATATCCCTTTTTCTTGCAATGGGACGCATTCTTTTTAAAATGATCTCAGCCAGCTCATTCATATTGACACTGGTAATATTCAGTTCAGCCGCTGACTTGTCCATTTTTACAAGCGCCAGCAGATCATTGATGATCTTATCCTCCCGTTCGATCTCCTCTGCAATATCCTCAAGGAATTCCCGGTATAATTCCGCCGGCACATCCTGCTGCGCAAGAAGGGAATCAGCCAGCACCTTGACAGACGTGATAGGTGTTTTCAGCTCGTGGGATACATTCGCTACAAAATCCTGCCTGGAGCTGTCCATGTTCATCATCTGATTATGTAAAAGGTTAAACGCATTGGAAATATGCTCTGTTTCCTGGTAAGTCGGTACAGAAATATCTCCATCCATATGCCCGTTTCCGATCTCCATAATCGCCTTTGTGATCCGGTCAAACGGCCTGATCAGTACATTTGCCAGAACCCCCGCAATAGCAAATACAACTACTACCATAATGATCTCCAGGATCAGTGCTTTCCGGTTCAGCACATCCATGGTTGCCATGATGATATCCGTAGAAACACTGGTCAGCATAACACCTCTTGTCAGCTCCGTTCCCTCTGGCATACCCTCTGTCTGATTTTCTGCCGTTACTGTTTCCGTGATCGGTGTGGTAATCTCAATAAAGCCATTATTCCTGTCATACTTGGACATCCCTGTCCCCTTCAGACATTTAATGACTTCCTCTGATATAATGGTTTTTCCTTCACTGATTCCATAGGTATCTTTGATGATTTTCAGATTGCCGTTTATGATCAGTACACGGCCACTGTAAAGATTGGACAGCTGTTCGAGCTCTGCATTGATAACCTCAGAAGATGTGTCCTGCAGATAATTATAGGTGATCAGATGATTGGCAATGATCTTTAACTGATTCTGGACATCCGACTGCCGCACGTCAACAGCTCTTGCTTCATAATTCTGTAGAATTCCTGCCTTGATAATATAGGCGGGAACAAGCCCCATTAAGAGAATGATCAGAAACAGGCGTACCTTCAGGCTTCGCCAGATTCCCAGTTTCTTCAAAAAAGCAGTGATTTTCCTTTTCATAGCTGTCCTCTAGGCAAAGTAATACCCAACACCCCACTTGGTATGTACATATCTGGGCTCGCTGGGATTTTCCTCAATTTTTTCACGCAGACGACGGATATGCACATCCACGGTTCTTACATCTCCCGGATAGTCTATGCCCCATACCAGCTTAAGAAGTGCTTCCCTACTGTATACCTTGTTGGGATTCAGGATGAGAAGCTCCAGCAGTTCAAATTCCTTGGCTGTCAGATTGATCTCCCTGCCTGCTACATATACCCTTCTTCCGTCGCAGTCAAGACGCATATCCCCCCGCTCTATGATCTTCGTTTCTTCCTTTGTCTTCGGTGCGGTCCGTCTCATAATGGCCTTCAGTCTTGCCTTTACCTCCAGAATATTGAACGGCTTCGTAATATAATCGTCTGCACCGTACTCAAGTCCGAGGATCTTATCCATATCCTCACCCTTGGCTGTCAACATGACGATCGGCACAGAAGAAAACTCCCTGACCTGCTGACACACCTCAAACCCTGTCAGCCTTGGAAGCATCACATCCAGCAGTACAATATCATATTCTGTATCCTTTATCTTCTGCAGTGCCTCTTCTCCGTCATAGGCACATTCCACTTCCATACCGTCCTGTTCCAGACTGAACCTGATTCCCTTTACGATCAGCTTCTCATCGTCCACAACCAAAACCTTCTTCGCCATCTTTCCCTCTTTTTCTGCCGCTTCTGCGGCTTTCCGATTCCACACTGAATCATCCGGCAGTAATAAGATCCCTGATCTTTCCAAAAAGACCTTCCTTGATCCCTTCTACCTTCATAATATCCTCTATCTGTTCAAATTTTCCTGTACTTTCTCTGTAACTGATAATATGCCTGGCTTTTCCTTCTCCGATCCCGGGAAGTGTACACAGCTCCTCCATCGATGCCGTATTGATATTCACAAGTCCGTCTGCCGGGTCTGTTTCACTATCAGACTGCAAAAGAAGCTCTTCTGTCAGCGTATCCTTTCCTGCCTGCGAAAGCTCTCTGACCTCGTCCTCTGTCGGAATATAAAGCCGCGTTCCATCGGTAAGTGCCCCGGCCTGGTTCACATATTCCTCACAGGCCTCCGGCAAAAATCCACCGGCTGCTTCTACCGCCTGATACACCCTCGCATCCCCTGCAAGTTCATAAACACCCGGGTTCTCCACAGCTCCACAGACATGCACAAATACAGTCTGGCTGGCAGTTATCTGCTGACTGCTCTGCAGCTCCTGTTCCTCCTGGCCTGGTGCATCCAGAGTCTCTGATACCGGATCAAGGACAGATGCACTGTCTGCCTGATCAGTATGATCTCCCTTTCTGCCAAAATCGGATGTAGCACCAGCCTCCTCCGTATCCTGCTTTTCTTCCGAAAAAAGCTCAGTCCTGCGCTTCTCACATCCAAAAAGCAGACACCCGGCAAGAACCAGCATACCAAGCAATATCTTATGTTTCTTTTTCATCGTTCTACTCCTTCCTGCACATGACAAAAAGGCCCCCTGTATCACGACTGATTAATATTGTAAAGGTTTTTCACAGGTTGCGCAAGTGGTATTGACAACATAAAAATATGACCTTATTCCCATTTAAATACCACTATTCCCACAATAGCAGCTGCCATTCCGATCATCCTTCTGAAAGAAAAGGGCTGCTTCTCCACGCCAAAAATGCCAAACAGTTCAATCATATAGGCAGCAAGAAGCTGGGCAGTCACGATCAGCATGACCGCTCTTGCCGGTCCGAGCATTTCCATACTGCGGATCACTGTATAGGTGATAAATGCCCCTATGGCGCCTCCAAGGAGCATATACTTCGGTTCTACCCTTGTAAGCGTCACAAAAGAAGTCCTGTCTGTAAACAGCCAGGCACAGAAACAGACGATGAGGGCAGAAAGCTGGACAAAGGCACTGGCCACCCAGATACTGGACGATTTCGTGACACCTGTATTAAAAACTCCCTGTACACTCATCAATGCTCCGGAAATTATCGCAATCAAAAATCCAACCATATCAGAATCTCCTTACGTTTTTATCCGTAATGTATCCTGTATGGTTGGATTTTATACATAATCAGTCTGTCTGATCCGCTATTCTTCCGCCTGCCCTTCCTTCTGTGCTTCCTCCGTATAGTATTCTTCATCCAGATACTCTACATCTGTTTCTTCCTGCACATCTTCGATATAAACTTCTTCATACTCCCGTCCGGTCACCTGCTGCATGATCTGCTCCGACAATTCCTTCAGTGCGTCATTTGCGTCAGTTCCATTCCATACCTGGGAAAATACGCGTTCAAGCAATACCCAGAAATTACTGGTTTCGATCATTTTCGGCATGGACACAGAATTATCATAGGCTTCTGCAAACATGGAAAGCGCCTCATTTCCGTAATCTGCATCTCTTGCAGCCGATACCTTACCGCTTCTTGCATAAAGACTTTCATTGTATCCTGCTGTCAGGAAAAAGGCAAAATCATTGGCATCCTCCTGATGCGTCCCATAACCGTTCACTACTACACACTGCGTCATGGAAAGCGGCTTTGTCTCCCTGTCTGCATCAATATCAGGAAGAAGGGCGATCCCATATTCATAAGGGAAGCTGCCATCCTCCTCTGCCTGCTCCAGTGTACCGACCACATCTGAGGTTGCTACTGTAAATACCTGCCTGCCTTCCATAAATTCATGGATCACGCTCTCATAACTGATCTCACTGGTATCTATGGAAAAGAACTGGTTCAGTTCCTCATAGGCTCTCATATTCCGGATAGCATTCAGATTATAAATGTCAATCTGTGAAATATCATCTCCGGCAGCTCCACCCATCTCAATCGCATTGCCAATAAAGAAATAATTGTAGAAAATATCTGTCACATCCCATTTGAAGACACCCTCTACCGCTTCCGGTGCATCATAGCTGTCAGCAAAGGTCTTCATATCCTCCAGCGTCTTTGGGATGAGCTCCTGTACCCTTGCCTCAATCTCTTCATCCGAAAAGGAAGGCGTTTCCTCTGCCGTGTCCTGCGTGACATTTCCGGCATCCGCCTGCTGCTGTGCTTCTTCTCCTGCCGCTATATCTGCCTCTGCCTGAAGCCGACTCTCTGCCAGATCCTCCAGATATGTTTTATTATAGAGAAGCGCACTTGTTTCAAAATAAAAAGGATATCCGATCACCTTTCCCTGATAAGTAGCTGCTGAAAGTCCTGTATCCCTGTAGGTATCCCTAAGGGATGTCCTTTCACGAAGCCTTACCTCCTCTGCTAGTCCTGCCAGATAAGCCTTTTCCAGTGAATCATGGCTGAGGATATACAGATCCGGCAGCTCCTCTCCGGAAAGGGAAGCAGCATTGATCTGCTCCAGATATTCCGGTCCGGACTGCAGCACCGGCACGATCCTCACATCATGATTTTCATTGTACGTAACTGCTGCACTGGTAAGATAAGAGGTCAGTGCCTCGTCTGTATACCAGAGATACAGCGTATCCTTTTCTCCTGTAAAAGCAGGAAATTTTTCTTCCTGTTTTTCACTGACCTGCATGCCTGATCTGGCAATTCCAAAAGTCAGAAAAGCAACGGCTGCAAGAAGAAGTGCAGCCGCCAGTCGTTTCTTAAAACCCATAAATCATACTCCATTTACTGCAGACAGGACGTCAGAATCTCAATCATTTTGTCCACATTCTCCTCTTCAATGACAAGAGGCGGTACAAAACGGATGATATTCGGTCCTGCGTTTATCAATATCAGTCCCTTTTCCAGGGCTTTCCCTATGATATCACCTACTGGCCTGTCAAATACAAGTCCCTGCATCAGCTTGACACCTCTGCGTTCCGTGATGAAATCATACTTGTCAACCAGTTCGTCAAGGCGATTTGCCAGATAATCTCCGATCTGGTTCACATGTTCTATTATATGGTTCTCCTCAAATAAATCAAGTACCGCATTGATAGCTGCACCCGCAAGAGGATTTCCTCCATAGGTCGTTCCGTGGTCACCGCTTGTAAGAGAATGGGCAGCCACCTTTTCTGTCATCATAAAAGCACCTACCGGCACACCGCAGCCAAGCGCCTTGGCACTTGTCATGATATCCGGCTTAATGCCATATCTCTGCCATGCATAATACTCACCGCATCTTCCCATACCGCACTGGATCTCGTCAAGGATCATCAGAATGTCCCTCTTCTCGCACAGCGCCTTTACCTGCTTCATAAACTCTTCCGTGGCAGGATAAATGCCGCCCTCTCCCTGTACCGTTTCAAACAGGATCGCACAGGTCTTATCTGTCACCTGATCCAGAACACTCTGAAAATCATTTAATGTGGCAAAGCGGATATTTCCGATCATGGGTTCAAAGGCTTCCCGGTATTTTTTATTGCCTGTAACAGAAAGAGCCCCCATAGTCCTTCCATGGAAGGAATGCTCCATGGCAATGATCTCATGGTCTGTTCTTCCGTCCTTCAGATAAGCATACTTTCTTGCCGCCTTAATGGCTCCTTCAATAGACTCTGCCCCGCTGTTTGTGAAAAACACTCTGTCCATCCCGGAAATCTTTTTCAGCTTTTTGGCAGCTTCAATAGCCGGTATATTATAATAATAATTGGAAGTATGGATCACCTTGTCGATCTGCTCTTTCAGGGCATCATTGTAAATCTTATTTCCATAGCCAAGGGCAAATACAGCTATCCCTGCACAGAAATCCAGATATTTCTTTCCTTCCATGTCATAAAGGTAAACGCCTTCTCCCTTATCCAGCACCACCTGAAAACGGTTATACGTATGAAGGAGTGCTGCCTCTGCATCCTCTATATATTTCTTCATTGATTCCATGTCTGCCTATGTCCTTTCTTTCTGCCTAATCGTGCTGCTCCAGGAGCTGTTTATCCTCGTCTCTGAGGATCATGGTTCCCACACCGGAATTAGTGAAGATCTCAAGCAGGAGACAATGTGGAATCCTTCCATCAAGAATATGGACTCTGTTGACACCGTTCTTTACAGCAGATGCACAGTTTGCAAGCTTTGGCAGCATACCGCCGCCGATCACACCGTCACCTATCAGCTCCTCTGCGCCAGAAGCTGTAATCCTGGAAAGAAAGCTGCTCTTGTCATTAATATCTTTGTATAATCCTTCAATATCTGTCAGGAATACCAGCTTGTCCGCACTGATTGCTTTGGCAATCGCACAGGCTGCATCATCTGCATTGATATTATAGGTGGCAAACTGATCATCCAGACCAATCGGTGCAATGATCGGCAGGAAGTCCTTCTCCAGCAGATCATACAGGATCTTGGGGTCTACCTTTGTGATATTTCCGACATAACCGATATCCTGACCGTCTGCATATTTTTTCTCCACCTGCAGAAGTCCGCCGTCCTTACCGCTGATACCAACGGCCTTGACACCAAGCTCCTCCACCATAGTCACAAGCTGCTTATTGACTCTGGAAAGCACCATCTCTGCGATCTCCATGGTCTCATCATCTGTGACACGCAGTCCATTCACAAATTTTGCCTCCTTGCCAACCTTTCCTACCCATTTACTGATGGCCTTGCCGCCGCCGTGCACGATGATCGGTTTAAAGCCAACCAGCTTCAAAAGGGTAACATCCTTGATGACATTTTTCTGCAGCTCTTCATTGCTCATGGCTGAACCGCCATATTTGACTACGATGATCTTCCTGTTAAATTTCTGTATGTAGGGAAGTGCCTCGATCAGTACCTCTGCCTTCCGTAATACCTGTTCCATATCCTTTTCCATGTTCTTATCTCCCTGAAATCCCGGCTGTCAGCTCCGGTAATCTGCATTGATCTTTACATAATCATAGGTAAGGTCGCAGCCCCATGCTGTTGCACTCTCTTCTCCGTTCTTCATATCCACAACCACAGTAACCTCCGGCTCGGAAAGAATCTTTGTTGCCTCCTCCTCACTGTAGTCTGCTGCCACACCATCCTTGTAGATCTGTATCCGGCCGGCTTTGCTTTCAAAGAACAGCTCTATCTTCTCCGGATCAAAAATGACACCGCTGTAGCCAAGGGCGCACAGGATCCTTCCCCAGTTGGCATCATGTCCGTAGATCGCAGCCTTCGTCAGGCTGGAGCAGATAACAGCTTTGGCAAGAATACGGGCATCCTGTTTGGACGGTGCATGGATGACCTTTGTTTCAAAAAGAGCGGTTGCTCCCTCTCCGTCTCCTGCCATCTTCTTTGCCAGGGTTTCATTGATCTCATGGAGTGCCTCACGGAACGCTTCGTATTCCGGGCTGTTCTCCCTGATCTCCGGATTCTCTGCCATACCGTTTGCCAGTACAAGCAGTGTATCATTCGTAGAAGTATCTCCGTCTACGGAGATCATATTAAAGGTATCTACAACATCCTCCTTCACTGCCTTTGTCAGCAGCTCTTTGGAGATTACAGCATCTGTTGTCACGAAAGCCAGCATGGTGCACATATTGGGATGGATCATGCCAGAGCCCTTGCACATACCTCCAAGAGTTACTGTCCTGCCGCCGATCTCGATCTGCACAGCTGCCTCTTTATTCTTCGTATCTGTTGTCATGATCGCCCTGGACGCTCTCGTTCCTGCTTCCAGATCTCCCTGCTTTCCCTCTGTCAGCTTTTTAATACCGCTTACGATCCTGTCAATGGGAAGCTGCATGCCGATGACACCGGTGGATGCCACAAGCACCGCATTTTCAGAGATGGAAAGTGCCTCCGCCGCTGCCTTCGCTGTCTGCTCACAGTAGGAAAAGCCTTCCCTTCCGGTGCAGGCATTGGCGATCCCCGCATTGATCACAACTGCCTGTCCGTAAGGACTTTCCTCTACTACCTTCTTATCAAACAGCACCGGTGCTGCCTTCACCACGTTGCTGGTAAAGGTGCCTGCCAGTACACACGGCTTTTCGCTGTAGATCAGCGCCATATCATCCCTGTCTTTATATTTGATCCCTGCTGCCACAGCTGCTGCCTGAAATCCCTTCGCTGCCGTAACACCGCCTGTAATCTTTTTCATCGTAAGAACTGCCTCCTTGCTTTCCTATTTATTGTAATTGATGATATTTTCCCTGTTCAGTACAAAATCATAATAATTCAGATCTTCCCGCTTTGTCCAGCCGATTTCCTTCCAGAAAGCATTGCCGATGTCATTCTCGGTAAATGCGATCAGGGAAACCTTGCTGATCTTCTCCTTCTCCAGCTCTTCCATACACCTGACGACCATACTCTTTCCAATGCCCCTCATACGACAGTCCTCACGGACACAGACATGATAAAGACATCCTCTTCTGCCATCATGCCCGCAGAGAATACTCCCTACGATCTCTCCGTTTTCCTCCGCCACTACGCTTGTAGCCGGATTTCTCTTTAAAAAACGTTCCACACCTTCCCGGGAATCATCTATGCTCCGGATGGCAAAGCCTTTAATCGTCATCCACAGATCATGGACACCCTGGTAATCTTCTATGGTCATTGTCCGTACAATCATCTCTCTAATCCTCTCCTGTCAGATGAACCGTCCGGTATCCGTGTCCCGTATAGGGCAGGAACTTTTCTAGCACATCCCTTGTCTTAAGCTGCAGGCTTGCCGTATTCACGCAGGGGTGACACCCTAGATATTCTTCCTTCAGCACATCCTCATCGATCAGAAGATTGACCCTCTTATCCGTATCATTCATCAGTCCCATAATGCTTACTGCACCCGGATGGATGTTCAGGAATTTCACCATATATTCCTCTGAGGCAAATGAAAGCCTAGCACTGCCGATCTGCTTTGACAGCTCCTTTGTCTTAAACTTTTTCTCTCCCGGCATCATCAGAAGATAAAAGACTGTCTTCTGAGAGTTGCACAGGAACAGGTTCTTACACATATGAATATGTAACAGCTTATCAACATCCTGACAGGCTTCCATAGTTTCCATCGGCTCATGATCCAGTCTCTCATAAGGGATCTGCAGCTCCTTCAGCAGCCTGTATACTGCCATTTCCTTTTCTTCCCGTCCCTCCGGAGAAGGAATATCTTCATATAATGTAGCATCATGGATTCGTTCATTCATGGTCTTGTCATTTCCTTTCACATCATCCTCTACAGATGAAGTCCCTTCGACTCCTCACAGCCAAGTGCAATATTCAGGCACTGGATCGCTGCACCGGAAGCCCCTTTTCCAAGATTGTCAAACTGGGAAGAAAGCAGGACTCTGTCTTCATTTCCCGTTACATAGATCCGAAGGCTGTCTCTGCCGCTCATTGCATTGCCCGCAAGCATATTGGCGCTTGCTTCTTCCGCTCCAAAGGGCATCACCCTTACAAAACGGCTGCCTGCATAAAAATCTGCCAGATATTTCCACACCTCCTGCGGTGTTCTTCCCTTATTCATCAATTCTGTATATACAGGAACAGAAACCACCATGCCACTGTAATAATCTGCCACGATAGGAGAAAAGAGCGGTTCTCTCTTAAGCCCCGGGATCTTCTTCATTTCCTTCAGATGCTTATGTGCCTGGGAAAGGGCATATTCCCTTGGTGCAAGAAGTGCATCCTCTCTCTCTTCCGCCTCATAGGCTGCGATCATCTTTCTGCCGCCGCCGCTGTAACCGGAAATTCCAAAGGCACTGACCGGATAATCTGCACTGATCAGTCCTTCTGCCACCATGGGATATACCAGGGATATAAAGCCTGTGGCATAGCAGCCCGGAACTGCGATCCTGTTTCCGGCAGCGATCGCTTCCCTGTGCTCCTTTGACAGCTCCGGAAAGCCATAAGCCCAGCCTTCCATGGTTCTGTGTGCCGTAGAGGTATCAATGATCCTTACATGATCATTCTCTACCAGAGAAACGGATTCCTCTGCAGCAGCATCCGGCAGACACAGGAAAGTAATATCTGACGAATTGATCAGTCTCTTTCTTTCTTCCTTATCCTTACGCAGCTCTGATGAAATAGGAAGCAGCTCCACGTCCTCCCTCTCCGCAAACCTCTCATGGATCCGGAGTCCCGTCGTTCCCTCACTTCCGTCAATGAATATTTTCACTTTCCCACTCATTTCCTTATCCTCGTTTTCTTATTCAATAACAATAATAATACTCTTTCGCGCTTTAAATCTCAACAAAATAATTGGAAATAATCCCATCCTGTTTCCAACGCATAACTATACACCTTTTATGCATATTATTCAATAGTATTTTCGTTTTTATGCAGAATATTAAAAATATTCTTTTATTTATGCAAAATAAGTGTTGCATTTCCATTTGGAAAGGAGTATGATGTACCCAAACAAAAAAACTAACAAACATACCGGAGGCATACATTATGAAAGAAAAGGTAATCTTAGCGTATTCAGGCGGTCTTGACACTACAGCCATCATCCCCTGGTTAAAAGAGAATTTCAATTACGACGTTGTTTGCGTCTGCATCGACTGTGGTCAGGAAGAAGAGCTTGACGGACTTGAAGAAAGAGCAAAATCCTGCGGTGCTGAAAAATTATACATCCTCGATGTTATCGATGAATTTTGTGATGAATATATCGTTCCCTGTGTACAGGCTCATGCCGTATATGAGAACAAATATCTCCTTGGAACTTCCATGGCAAGACCTCTGATTGCCAAGAAGCTAGTGGAAATTGCACGTAAGGAGGGTGCTACCGCAATCTGCCACGGCGCTACCGGAAAGGGTAATGATCAGATCCGTTTTGAGCTTGGTATCAAGGCTCTGGCACCTGATCTTAAGATCATCGCTGCATGGAGAAATGAAAAGTGGACTATGGATTCCCGTGAATCCGAGATCGAGTACTGCAAGGCACATGGTATCAATCTTCCCTTCTCAGCAGATTCCAGCTATAGCCGTGACCGTAACATCTGGCATATCAGCCATGAGGGTCTTGAGCTTGAGGATCCTGCCAACGAACCCAACTACGATCACCTCCTTGTTCTTGGTGTTACTCCTGAGAAGGCTCCTGATGAGGGCGAATATGTATCACTCTCCTTTGAAAAGGGTGTCCCGGTAGCCATCAATGGTGAAAAGAAAAAGGTATCTGATATCATCCGTGACCTGAACAAACTTGGCGGCAAGCATGGTATCGGTATTGTAGATATCGTTGAAAACCGTGTTGTCGGCATGAAGTCAAGAGGTGTTTATGAAACTCCCGGCGGAACCATTCTTTATGAAGCACACCAGCAGCTTGAGGAGCTGATCCTTGACCGTGATGCTTACGCAGTCAAGAAGGACATGGGAAACAAATTTGCACAGATCGTATACGAAGGAAAATGGTTCTCTCCTTTACGTGAAGCTGTACAGGCATTCGTGGAATCCACCCAGAAGTATGTAACCGGTGAAGTGAAATTCAAGCTTTACAAGGGCAATATCATCAAAGCCGGTACCACTTCTCCTTACTCTCTGTACAATGAGAGCATCGCAAGCTTCACAACCGGTGATCTGTATGACCATCACGATGCAGAAGGCTTCATCAATCTGTTTGGACTTTCTACCAAGGTTCGTGCTATGAAAATGCAGGAGCGCGGAGAACTGTAATCAAAGCAGGAGGTAAGGCATGGACGTTATTACTTTACTCCTCGAGTATCTTATTGCCGTGAATCTCATCGGCTTTGCGCTGATGGGCATCGATAAATACAAAGCGAAAAAAAGGGCCTTCCGGATTCCGGAAGCAACCCTTTTTATCGTTGCAATAATTGGCGGAAGCATAGGTTCCATTATTGGAATGTATGCTTTTCGTCATAAAACAAGACATTGGTATTTTGTGTATGGCATGCCTGCGATCCTGATCCTTCAGATCCTTCTGATCGCTCTCCTGCTCCATGCACCCTTTGAAATCTCTCTTCTTTAATGATAATGATAAGTGAGGAACCCCTGATGCACATTGCGATCTGTGATGATAATATTGCTGACAGAAAACAGCTGGAACGTCTCCTGAAGAGGGAATCGGATAAACGGAAGGCCAAAACCGGACTTTTATTTGCCGATTCCTTTGGTGACTGCCGCATTCTTTCCACCAACCATATGCAGTATGATCTTTTTTTTCTGGATATGACAGCGTCTGCACCCGATGGGCTTACCTTTGCCCTGCAGCTTGTCGAAAACGGAGTTACAGCTCCTATTGTGCTGTGCTCCTCGAAAATCAATTATAAGGAAAAAGCCTCTGCTCTGTCAGGGATACCGGATAGTATTCTGTATCTGGATAAGCCCATTATCACGGCAGAGCTTTCGGCAATCCTTGACAGGGCAGAAGAGCTTGGTGCCTGCCGTGTTCCGAAGATCGAGCTCCGCAGTGAACAGAAAACCTGGTATGTAGATGAGGATGATATTCTCTATGCGGTCCAGGAAGGACGCTATGTACATGTTTTTCTCCAAAACGGAAAAAAGGTTTCCGTTCTTTCTGAAATGTATAACTTTTATAATACTATTTCCGCCTTTGAACACTTCGTGTTCCTGAATGACCGGGGTCTTATCAATGTTGTCCACATGGATCATTACACCCCCCTTGCTGTCTTCATGAAGGACGGATACCGTCTTCCCTCCAATCCCTTCGTGATGAAGTATATTAAAAGTGCTCTACAGAATATCACCTTATAGCGTAACGATCACACCACCATCATTGGCATACATGCTGCTGACACCTCTGGTGTCCATGATCACCACATCCCCGCAGGAAATCTTCTGCAGGATCATGTCCTTTACTGCTTCTGCTCTTTCCGGGCAGTTACAGTGAGTGATCATCAGTGTCTTCTCTTCGGGATGTACTGCATCTGCTGCAACGGCTGCTGCCATCTTTGCCAGTCCCTTCTTGATCCCGATCGCCTGTCCAAGCTGGATGATAGCTCCCTTCTCCGATCCCATTACCGGCTTGATGCTTAAGGTGGATGCTACCAGTGCCTTGACTCCGGTCAGTCTTCCGTTTTTCCGTAAGGTTTCCAGATTATCAAGAACAAAATAAGTATGCATATGATCCCGGTACTCAGATACCCTTCTGCACACCTCTTCAAAGGACAGTCCCTCTTCACAGAGCTTCGCTGCAAGCAGTGCCTGATTTGTTTCTCCACAGCTTGCAGATTCTGAATCACAGATAAAGATATTCTTATGTCCATATTTTTCCAGATACAGCTTTTTTCCAAGCTCTGCGCTGTTGTAGCTTCCGCTCAATTTGGAGGAAAGGGTAAATACAAACACATTCTCTGCCTCAGTCCGGTAAGCCTCCATAAATCTCTCGGGTGACGGACAAAATGACTTCGGGCATTTCGACGAAGCTGCCACCTTTTTTAGGAAATCAATCTGATCAAAGTTCTCATCATCCATGATCACTTCCCCTTCTACCTCAAGGCCAAGGGGCACACGCTCAAAGCGGATATCATTCTGGTACTGAAAAGGCAGTTCACCGCAGCTGTCAATCACAATTTTATATTTCATCAGAACCTCCAAAACTATTTCATTTATTATTTAACATTTTATAACATAGTTTTCATTACTACTTATAATAGCATATTATATCTTACATGTAAAGGTTAATTCACGATATCACATTTTTCAGAAAGCACATTTTATTTTTCCTTCCCTTGCACCCCCGTCCGAAATAATATATGATAGAAATGATGTATAAAAATGAAAAGTGAGGTATTCGTCATGACAATAAATGAAAAAGCCCTGAAGCTTCATGAAGAATGGAATGGCAAGCTTGAGATCGTAGCCAAGTCCCCTGTCAAATCAAGAGAAGATCTTTCCCTTGCCTATACGCCCGGTGTTGCAGAGCCCTGTAAGGTGATTGCACAGGATAAGGAGGCTGCTTACAAATATACCATGAAAGCAAATACTGTCGCTGTTGTATCCGATGGCAGTGCCGTTCTCGGTCTTGGCAATATCGGTCCCTATGCCGCTATGCCGGTCATGGAGGGAAAAGCTGTTCTGTTCAAGGAATTTGGCGGTGTCAATGCAGTTCCAATCTGTCTTGATACCCAGGATACGGAGGAGATTATCAAGGCTGTGACCTATCTTGCTCCCGGCTTTGGCGGCATCAATCTGGAAGACATCAGTGCTCCCAGATGCTTTGAAATAGAAGAACGCTTAAAAGAAATCCTTGACATCCCTGTCTTCCATGATGACCAGCATGGTACAGCCATCGTTGTGCTCGCCGGCATCATCAATGCCCTGAAGGTAGTTGGCAAGAAAAAGGAAGACTGCCGTATCGTGGTAAATGGAGCCGGAAGTGCCGGTGTTGCCATTACCAGGCTTCTTCTGACATACGGATTTCCTCATATTACCATGTGTGACAAGGTTGGTATCGTCTCCAAAAAGACAGAGGGACTGAACTGGATGCAGCAGAAAATGGCTGAGCTTACCAATCTGGAGCAGCAGACCGGTACTCTTGCAGATGCCATGAAGGGTGCAGATATTTTTGTTGGCGTTTCCGCTCCCGGCATTGTGACTCCCGAAATGGTAGCCTCCATGAACAGGGATGCCATTCTCTTTGCCATGGCAAATCCGGTTCCCGAGATCATGCCAGATATTGCAAAGGCTGCCGGTGCAAAGGTCGTTGGTACCGGACGCAGTGACTTCCCCAATCAGGTCAACAATGTAGTAGCTTTCCCCGGAATCTTCAAGGGCGCCCTGGAAGGACGTGCTGCAAAGATCACCGAAGAAATGAAGCTTGCCGCTGCAAACGCTATCGCTTCCCTTGTTCCTGATGAAGAATTAAACGAAGACAACATCATGCCGGAAGCCTTTAATCCCAGAGTAGCAGAGGTTGTTGCAGAAGCTGTCAGATCCCATATTGAAAGATAACTATGTCAGTATCAGATTTTTCTGCAGAAAATAAGGTTTCTCTTCCGGAATACTGGCTGGACAAGCCCTACTATTCTCTGGATGCCTTTTTTAAGCAAAAGTTTTCACAGAAAATATATAAGATCTCTCTGAATGCCGGACTGACCTGTCCAAACAGGGACGGAACCTTAGGCAGAGGAGGCTGTATCTTCTGCAGCAGTGGAGGGAGCGGTGATTTTGCCGCTCCTCTTCTTGACAGATCTTCCATCCGTGAGAGTCTTGAGAAGGGAAAGTCTCTCTTCCACCACAAGCAGACCGGCTCCCGGTTTATGGCTTATTTTCAGGCCTTTACCAATACCTATGGTCCTGTTTCCTACCTGGAACAGATCTACCGAGGTGCCCTTGAGCTTGAAGAGATCATCGGCATTTCCATTGCCACAAGACCTGACTGCCTGCCGGATGAGGTGCTATCCCTGCTTAGCCGGCTGAAGGATGAATATCCCGACAAGCTGATCTGGATCGAGCTTGGCCTTCAGACCATCCACGAAAAGACGGCACGCTTTATCCGAAGGGGCTATGAGCTGCCCTGCTTTGAAAAGGCCGTTCACAGTCTGGCTACCCTTGATATACCGGTCATAGTTCATCTGATCCTCGGTCTTCCTGGTGAAACAGATGAGGATATGTACGCTTCCGTTTCTTACCTGAATACCCTGCCAGTATCCGGAGTCAAGCTGCAGCTTCTTCATATCCTGAAAGGCACAGATCTTGCTGACCTGTATGAAAGGGATCCTGCTTCCATCTGTCTTTTTCCAGACCGTGATGATTACCTGGCTGTACTGATCAGGTGCCTTATGCTTCTTTCTCCGGATATTGTAGTACACCGTGTCACCGGAGACGGCAGCCGCTCCCTCCTGACCGCACCACTCTGGAGCCTTGATAAAAGAGGAGTATTAAATGCCCTGCACAAACAGATGAGAGAACAGAATGCCTTTCAGGGTGCCCTGTTTCCGGGCAGCAGTTCCAATGAATCTATTTTTTAGCTTATTTTGAAACGGAGTTTTTATTATGTCAGATCCCTTAACTTTATATAAACTGATCGTACTTTATATGCTGAACAGGGTCAGCTTCCCTCTGACTGCTGCCCAGATCAGCGATTTTATCCTGACAAGGGAATATACCAACTTTCTTACCCTGCAGCAGGTCATCCGGGAGCTTACAGATACCGGCCTCGTAGATGCCAGAACGGTCCGGAACAGAACCCAGCTTCTGCTGACAAAGGATGGAAAGCAGACCCTGGATTTCTTTTCCCAACAGATCAGTGCTTCTATCCGACAGGAAATTGATGAATATCTGAAAGAAAATGAAATGGAGCTTCGTAATGAGGTTTCTATACTTGCCGACTACTACAAGTCAACCTCCGGCGAATACGAAGCCCATTTAAAGGCCAAGGAAGGAAATGTCACGCTTGTCGACCTGATCATTTCCGTCCCTGTAGAAGAAACAGCTGCTGCCATCTGTGACAACTGGCAGAAAAAAAACCAGGAAATCTATCAGTACCTGATAGAGCAGCTGTTCTGAATGTAACGCCTATGCAAAGAACCGCAGGTGCATCACTGCTCCTGCGGTTCTTTTTATCTCATGATCTCACTCCAGCTGGATATACCAATGATCGACTTGGCGAAATCCGTATACTGGGCATGATTTGGTGTATCTATATATTTATATACATTGTAGGACTGCTTTGGACTTCCGTTTGCATGGTTTAACCCAAAGGCAAGTCCCTGTGCCACTTCTTCTGAAGCATCGGTCTCACGGTTTAAGAGGAAACCATCAATATGAGGGTTATTCTCTACCCGGTAATACGCATAGGCGATCGCAGCTGCCTGCAGTGCCTCCCCTGCTGTGGAGGTGTAGCCCTGTTCACTCAGGATAATGCTTCTGACCTCTCCGTCATCTGTCCGGTAGGCATCCTGTGCCATATAATTGGTCAGCACCTCGATATTGGCCATTGTGATCATGGACGTATCAGCACTGTGGGTGACCAGCTTATTTGACTTCCAGATCCTTGCCTCTGTCAGAGGTACATTGTAAGGGTGCTGGGAAAGACCCCAGTCAATATTTCCCGTAGATTTGATATTTCTGTTAAACTCATCCACAATATCACGGCCATCATAATTCGTATTGTTCTTCAGATTCCTGTCCCACTGCTGATCGATCGGCATGTATACTCTGGCACTGCTGCTGACACTCTTGATCGCAGTATAGAAAACCCGGAAAGCCTTGGCATATTCCTCCACATATTCTGAGGTGCCCACACGCTCCATATAATTCCATTCTTTTCTGGCATTAATCTCATTAGCAATGACCCAGTTGGAGATCCGCCCGTGGCTGTTACCGGAATACCTCTCCGCCAGGAAGGTACCGATCGCCGCCATATAGTCCACTCCGGATTCCTCTGCTCCGTTGAACATATAATAGGGAGCTGCCCCATAGCTTCTGGACTTCGGATGAATGAGCTGTGGATAGGAGCCGGAATAATTATTCAGGATAATTGCTGTCGTAGAGATCCCCTTGGCTGTCAGTGTACTGAATACAAGATCATACTCTGCGATCACCTGCCCGTTCAGTGTGTAGGTTTTTCCGTTATAGGTATACTGGATCGTCGGGTAGGCACTGTGGGTACTCGGACCGAGCAGTCTTGCTACCGGAATATTATAGGCAGCCTGCTTGATCCCAAGATCATCCAGTTCGTTTCCTCTGAGCTTGTTGGGATCCACAAGAAGTCCCTTTTTCGTTGCAGGCACCTGATAAACAGAGCCATATTTAGCGATCGCTTCCGGATTGGTGATATACCTTGGTCCTGTCACTGCCAGATACTTTCCATCCTTCTTCACCGCTACAACAAATTTCTTGTAAAGCTTACTGGTGGAATAATTGTAATTTAATGGTGTAGAGAATTCTGCCCCTTCATCCTTATAAAGCCTGGAAAGATATTCGGCATCATCCGGGATCGTATTATCATAAGTATTGAGAGCAAACAGATAATAATACTTATCATCACTGGCAGGTATTCCCTCTCCCTTGACCTTCACATTGACCTTGCCTGCAGAGCCATCGATCAGACAGGACTCCAGCGTTGCAAAATCTGCTGCATTCTCCTCCGTGATCTCTACTGTCTTAGGTCTTTTCTGATAGGATTCCTCCACAGCAGATTCTGCCGTCAGGATATGGTTGATGATGTTTGACCCGATTCCCTTCTGTGGTGCTTCTTCCTCCGGCTTTTCCTGTATCTGTATATCATTCCCCGGCACTTCTGTAATTTCTTTTCCGGCGTTTTCCCTGAACACAAGGAAATATAAAATAACACCTGCTATTAGTGCTGCTGGCATCAGAATTGCCAGGATCGTCAGGATCCTTCTTCTGAGCGATACCCTTCTTTTTCCTTTCCTTCGCACTTTTTTCTTTACGGCTGGTTTTTTCCCGGTCGTCTCACTCATATCTCCGTTCCTTTTTCCCTCTTCATGCTCTTTCTTCATCTTGGATCAGCCTGATCGGTCTTCTTATCCGGCTCTGCCGCTTCTCTTTTCAGACGGCTCATGTGTTCCTTAATCTTCACCTCATATCCGTTTCCTGACGGATGGTAAAATTCCTTACCGTTCAGTTCATAGGGAAGATACTGCTGTTTTACATAATTGTTCGGATAATCATGGGCATACAGATATCCGCTTCCGTGTCCCAGCTTCGCAGCGCTCTTATAATGGGCATCCTGCAGATGTGGAGGAATCGGAAGATTTCCTGACCTTTCTACTTCACTCATCGCTTCTCCTATGGCCGCCACACAGGCATTGCTCTTTGGTGCGCAGGCCACATACATGGCCGCCTCTGACAGTATGATCTGTGCTTCCGGCATCCCCACTCTTTCTACCGCAAGAGAAGCACTTACCGCAACCTGGATCGCCTGTGGATCTGCCATTCCCACATCCTCAGAAGCACAGATCATGATACGCCTTGCAATAAAGGTCACGCTCTCTCCTGCGTACAGCATCCTTGCCAGATAATACACCGCCGCATCCGGATCAGAGCCCCGCATACTTTTGATAAAAGCCGATACGGTGTCATAATGGTTGTCCCCGGATTTGTCATATCTGACTGCCCGCTTCTGGATACATTCCTGTGCTACCGGAAGCGTGATATGGATCTTTCCATCTGGTGCCCTCTCTGTCGTCATGATGCCAAGCTCCACCGCATTCAGTGCATGTCTGGCATCTCCCCCTGAAATATCCGCAAGAAAATTAAGGGCATCTTCATCGATCTCTGCATCATATGCCCCCATTCCTCTCTCTTTGTCATAAACGGCACGATGGATCAGCTCCTTGATATCTTCAGCAGAAAGTGGCTTCAGTTCAAAAATAATGGACCTTGAGATCAGCGCCCCGTTCACCTCAAAATAAGGATTCTCCGTCGTCGCCCCGATCAGGATCACTGTACCATCTTCCACAAAAGGAAGCAGATAATCCTGCTGGCTCTTGTTAAAGCGGTGGATCTCATCTATGAAAAGAATAGTCTTCTTTCCATACATGCCAAGGGTATCCTTCGCCGCCTTTATTACATCCTCCATGTCTTTCTTACCGGCTACCGTGGCATTGATCTGGGTAAATTCCGCACTGGTCGTTCCGGCGATAACCTTGGCAAGAGTCGTCTTGCCGGTTCCCGGCGGTCCGTAAAAAATAATGGAGCTGAGCTTGTCTGCCTTGATCGCCCGGTAAAGCAGCTTGTCCCTACCGATGATGTGCTGCTGTCCTACGACCTCGTCCAGTGTCCTTGGCCGCAGTCTTGCTGCCAGAGGAGCTTCCCTTTCCATACTCGTGCTCCTCATATATTCAAATAAATCCATTTCTTAATACTCCTCTGCCGCGTCGATCTCTTCCTGTTCCTGTTCAATCGGCTGTACATATCCCGGTGTATGACGTAAATACATAGCCCAGTAGCCACATCCCACAATACCTGCACCGCCTGCGATATTGCCCAGTGTTACCGGGAGCAGGTTTTTCAGCAGAAAGCTTGCAAGTGTCAGGGCATCCCCACTGACTCCATATTTCGGCATGGTCAGAAGCCCAGATACCCCAAAATAAATATCTGCGATACTGTGCTCAAACCCACAGAGTACAAACAGCATGACCGGCCAGAAGCTCATCAGGAGCTTGCCGGATACCTTCTTCGCTGCAAAAGCTCCCCACACCGCTACACAGACCAGGATATTGCAGAGAACACCTCTGGCAAAGGCTTCTGGAAAAGTCTGATTCACTCTCGTCAGTGCGGCTGCCACCATCTTTTCAGCAAGCCTGCCATCATAGAGTCCCGGGATTCCGGCATATACTACCATCACTGCCACAAAGGAAGCACCGATAAAATTGCCCACAAATACGAAGAACCAGTTCTTCAGCATTTCTGTCAGTTTAATCTTCTTTTCCAAAAGAGAGATAATGATCAGGTTATTTCCGGTAAACAGCTCACTTCCGGCGATCAGCACCATCGCCATACCGGCAGGGAATACACAGGCACTTAACAGCCTTGCCACAGAAGGATTCTCTATCGTTGCTGAGGCTGTCGTTGATGCGATCCCCGCAAAGCCGATATAAATACCGGCAAAAATACCAAGCACAAGCATCTTGAAGGCTGACAGTCTTACCTTGTGGAGTCCGATCTCCACAAAATTCTTTGCTATTTCCAAAGGCGAATGCATAACTTCATTCCTTTCTTCTTCAAATCTACAGGAAAAAAGCCTGCAGAATCCCTTCCGCAGGCCTTTCTACTTATTTTAGTATACAACATTACAGATTAATATTCAATGCCTCATAGGGGATCTCTATTCCAATATATCCGGATGCATAAGGTCCATATTCATAAGGCGAATACTCGATCACAATTCCATCTGTCCCATACCGCATCAGCATATCCAGCGATGCGTTATCGTAAAGGTCTGCATAGGCGGCATCCTCACTGTCCCAGCCGAAATAAGGATCCGGATTGTCCTTCCAGTTCTGTACACTGTACTGTGCCACAATATCCTTAAACTCCTCTACACTTCCCTGATACAGATCTGCCAGTGTCTTTTCCTCTCCTGTAGTCAGATCAAACAGATAATGGCTGCGATAGGGATAGCCATGGGCACCGCCAGTATATTCATAACCGCTGTAATCCACTGTCAGATAGTCTGCTCCAAGCACTTCCACCCGGCTCAGTTCATTATCATAAGATAAAGGATACATGCTCCGGGAATATCCATCCAGTTCGTCATTCCCGGTCAGATAAGAGAGCTCCTGTGCTGCTCCATCTTCCGCATACCGGATATCCCCTTCCCAGATCTCCTTCAGGGTCTCATTGATCCGTTCTGCCTGCTCATAGGAGGGATCCAGCTTAAAGCATTCCTGATAATACTCATAAACATCGATGTCATAGCTGTCACTAACCACTGTTTTTTTAATGCCTTCTACTGTTCCATATTGTCTGAAATCACGTTTCTCATCCCATACAGAAAGGTATGCTCCGGGATAAGACTTTCCCCCGGCCGGGGTTTTCCCGATTTCGTCTTCTGAAAGCACAGCCCAGCCAATGCTGTCCTCTTCCATGGCAGCAAAATAATACCTTCCCTGATAAACATCAAAACCACTGACTCCTGCCGTAATCGTATTCATCGGCGGTCCGGCAAGTCTTCCCGCCTCATACAGAAAAGTTTCTTCTCCTGTCTTAAGCTCATAGCTGTAGATCTGTTTCCTGTCGAATACTTCCCTTTCTTCCTGTTTTTCCTCACTCTGATAATAGTACAGCTTATCCTCTGTAAGCTTTAACGGTATTGCCCTTTTATCCTCTGACTTCTCATTCCAGGTAAAGAGTGTCTGCTCTTCCCCTGTTCTATTATCATGCAGGATCAGACTTCCATCATACAGATCATATCTGTCCTCTTCCGGGTAATCTGTGTAGCTATATACCGTATAATCACTGTTTACCTCATCCACATCATACGTATCGTGGAGCAGTGCAGATTCCCAGAGAAGATTTCCATCCGTATCATAGCTGATCAGACGGTTTCCCTCACTGTCAAAGGTGATCAGTTCACCGCATGATTTCAGTGACTCCAGTGCTCTTTTCCAGTTTGCATAAATGCTTCCTTCTGCAAAGCCCGGAAGCTCTGCAAGCTTCTGATACCTGTCTCCCTGCTGCCAGCCCTCTGACGTTTTCGTAAAATCGATGACCTTTGTTTCGGAGGAATTATTAAAATTCGCATAATCTTCCATCACGTACTCTACGATCAGGCTTCCGTCCACGTACTCCATCTGCAGTGCCCAGCTCATCGTGTCATCAATATCCAGGAGTACTGTTTCCTCTCCGTCCTCTACCGCACACAGCCTGCGTTCCAGCTCTCCGCTGTCTGTGCTTTCGGAATTCTGCTCCTGATAAACAGCCACAAACACTATTCCATCCCCATAGACTGCACTCTGCACATAATATCCTTCCCCGGCTTCGTATAAAAGGTCTGCTGTGCCATCCGGCTGCACACCTACGACCTTCTTCCTTCCTGCAAGGAGCAGCACATCCTCTGCCTGATCTTCCCTGCCGGTTTCGTCCTCTGCGCTCAGATCCTCATCTGCCTGTGCATCTGTCTGTCCTGCTTCCTGCTGATTCGCTTCGCCTTCTGCTCCTGCCGGTAAATCTGCGTCAGCTTTTCCTGTGCAGCCTGCAGATACAAATACTGCTGCCAGCAGGATCGCCAGAAACCAGCCCTGTTTTCTTTTCCATGTACACTTCATCTTTATTCCCCTCTGTTATGCGGTTTCTTTGGATTTCAGTGTAACATAGAGAGGCTAAGAACTCAATGATGATCTATGAAATCAGATCAGTCAAACAAAATTTCATCCACCGTTACAAATTCGTACCCCTCCTTCAATAACTGGTCCACTACCATGAGTGCAGCCTGCACGGTAGATTCATACTCATCATGCATGAGGATAATATCATTTTCTCCGGCTTTTGCCAGAATGCTTCTTGCGATACAGTCGGCATTGGATGAACACCAGTCCAGAGGATCCACAGTCCAGAGTACAGGGAACATATTCAGTTCTGTTTCAAAGGTTTTGTCCCATGCGCCATAAGGCGGCCTTACATATTCCGTCTCCTTTCCGGTAATATCATAAATCACCTGATTGGTTCTGATCAGTTCCTCCTTAAATGTATCCCTGTTGGAGGGGCGCAGCTGTACATGGCTGTAAGTGTGATTTCCAATCAGATGTCCTTCTTCGTCCATTCTTTCAATCAGCTCCGGATAGTTTTCTGCCTGTTCCCCGGTCACAAAAAAAGTAGCCTTCACCTTTCGCTCCAGAAGGCCATCCAGAAGCTGCTTCGTATATACCGGATGTGGACCGTCATCAAAGGTGATGGCTATTTTCTTATTTTCAGGCTCTTCCACCTGTTCTGCATCTGCCAGTGTTTCCTGGATTTCCTCTCCTTCACAGAAAACTGCTGAAAAATCTGTTTTTTCCTGCCTCTTTTCCTGTTCTCCGTGCCAGGCATTAAGCAAAACCAGAGCAAGCAATAATAAAAGAAGCATACAGGACAGGATTCTTTTCGTAAGGCTCATGAAGGAAATCTCCCTCTTTTGCTCTCTTATCCTATCTATATGCTTCTGCATTTCTATCCATGTCTTTTCAGGAAAATAAGCCGCAGGCGGTTCACTAAAAGTTTGCAATAATTTTTAGCAGGCATAAAAACACTATCTGTAGCAGATATCAAATGCTGGTCTCATATCCTCTACACACCGATCCCAAGTGTCCTGATCAGAGCATAAACTGCTGCGCACAATACCACAGTAAGCAGCAGCATGGCAAAGATCTGCCCTCTTTTATCTGCCTCCTTCTGACTTATCGCACGTCTTCTTTTCTTCTCTGTTTTCTTTGGTTCTTCTGCTACATCAATAAATTCAAGTTCTTCTTTTTGCATATCACATCACCTCTCACAGCTATAACGTGATTATAGCAAAAATTTCTTCAAAAAAACTGTAGCCATTCTTAAAGCTGTCTAAAGATTTTCTTAAGGCAGCTCAGGCTGTAAATTCACTGTACAATGCCACATGGTCATAAATACACCGCCATGCACTGGTAGAATCGGCAGTCACACAGATATAACCGTTTCCGTTCTGATCCTCTCCATAGCTGGCTGCACAGTTTCCGGACTGCACCACATACCCGGTCTTGCCACAGACGATCTCTGCCCCGGTTTCCTTATCCTCGATCCGGCGCAGAAACCAGTTGGATATGGTAATCCCATCCGGGTGCTCTGCCGTAGCAGATGTCGTATAAGTATGTGCTGACATAACCTCTCTGCAAAGTGGATTATCCATCGCCGCTTCCATGATCATCGCCATATCATAAACTGTGCAGCGATGTGCCTCATCATATAATCCGACACAGTTGGTAAAATGTGCCGTGTCAGAAAGGCCAAGCTTCTGCAGCTTTTCATTCATCAGCTCCACAAATGCCTCCTGACTCCCGGCCACATAGGTTGCCAGTGCCAGTGCAGCATCTGCGCCGGAGGGCAGGATCGTTCCATAGAAAAGATCCTGTACTGTCACCCTTTCATTCTCTGCGAAGCCCACACTGCTGCAGTCGTTACTGTAGCTGTAGTCTGTAATATCTATAGTGATCGTCACCTTATCGTCAAGATTCTTTTCCTCAATCTGCTCTGCTGCCACAAGTACCGTCAGGATCTTGGTCATGGATGCCGGATCAATGACCTGTCTGGCTGCCCGCTGTGCAAGGATCTCATTTTTCCTCAGATCGATAAAAATAGCATTGCTGCTGATGACCTCCTCGCTGACTGCTTTCATATCCGGCGATTCTGCTGCCTCATATATTTTATTTTCTTCAGGCTCTGCTGCCTGTACTTCTGCTGGCTCTTTCTGATCTGCTAAAGGTAAGGACTCCTCTGCTTCTGTTTCCGCCACTGCCTGAAGCTCTGCTGTTTCTGTCTGTACACCCTGCTGCTCTTTATTCTTATTTCTTTTTGAAATACCATTACCGATCAGAACAACCAGAACAGCTATAAAAACTACAGCTCCAATTGCACCAAAGCGGAAGTACTTCCGAAACAGTGCCTGCTGCTGCTTCTTACGCTTCATCTCTGCGAGCCGGCGCTGCCTTCTTTCTCTGGCTGCATCATATTCATCAAACTGCTCTTCCAATAATCAAACTCCTCTATATACACTGCTGCTTCCGCAGCCGCTTGTTTTCCTTCTGCTATGGCCGCTCTCGAAGCCGCTCGTTTTCCTTCTGCGCACACAAAGAACAGGATAGCCTTACGGCTATCCTGCAATAAACTGATTCTTCTCTCCATCGTAGGTATATCCTATCCCAGAAAGTGTCTTCTGTATCTGCCCCTTATCCTCATCCAGATCCTCACACAGAGCATCCAGACTTCCATAAAAATCACGGAGCTTCATATTTATAATACTCAAAAGCATATCTGCGTCCTGCGGTAACATCCTGTAACCTCCTGTCTGTTTCTGCAGTCCTTATGCTTTCTTCTCCACCCTGGCTGTAAGCTCTCCGTTCACTGCATCGATCAGGATCGTATCACCCTCATCCGTCTCATCAGCAAGGATCAGCTTGGCTGCCAGTGTTTCAACATATTTCTGTACATATCGCTTCAAGGGCCTTGCACCATAAACCGGATCATAGGCATTCTCCACGATCAGGTTCTCTGCTTCCGGAGTCAGCTTTACGGTAAGCTCCTTATCTGCAAGTCTCTTATTCAGGTCTGCAATGATAAGTTTAATTATGCCACCGATATTATCTCTGGTCAATGGTTTGAACAAAATCGTTTCGTCCAGACGGTTCAGGAATTCCGGTCTGAAGTGGGCACGCAGATCATTCATAACCTGCTTCTTTGCTTCTTCACTGATATTGCCCTTCTCATCAATTCCATCCAGCAGATAGGATGCTCCGATATTGGAGGTCATGATCAGGATCGTATTCTTAAAGTCTACGGTACGTCCCTGAGAATCCGTGATACGTCCATCATCCAGTACCTGCAGAAGTACATTAAATACATCCGGATGAGCCTTTTCGATCTCATCAAACAGGACAACGGAATACGGTTTCCTCCTGACGGCCTCTGTCAGCTGTCCGCCCTCTTCATAACCAACATATCCAGGAGGCGCTCCGATCAGTCTGGACACAGAATATTTCTCCATGTACTCGCTCATATCGATACGCACCATATTGTTCTCATCATCAAACAGGGCTGCTGCCAGAGCCTTGGCAAGCTCTGTCTTACCTACACCGGTAGGTCCGAGGAACAGGAAGGAACCGATCGGCTTTCTGGGATCCTTGATACCTGCCTTGGAACGGATGATCGCCTCTGTCACCTTCGTAACACCCTCATCCTGTCCGATCACTCTCTTATGCAGCTCCTCATCCAGATGCAGTGTCTTGTTTCGTTCACTCTCCGTCAGCTTGGCAACCGGGATACCTGTCCATCTGGAAATGATCCTTGCGATCTCCTCCTCGGATACGCTCTCATGAACCAGGGAAAGATCCTTATTCTTTACGTTTGCTTCCTCGATCTCAAGCTGCTTCTTCAGGCTTGGAAGGGTACTGTAGTTCAGTTCACTGGCCTTGGCAAAATCACCCTCCCGCTGAGCAATCTCTATCTGATTATTAACATTTTCAATCTCCTCACGGAGCTTTGACAGCTTCTCAACGGAAGCCTTTTCATTCTCCCACTGTGCCTTTCTGTTACTGAACTCTTCCTTCAGCTCAGCCAGCTCCTTCTGAAGATCCTCCAGTCTCTCCTGGCTGAGTCTGTCATCCTCCTTTTTCAGGGCGATCTCTTCAATTGAAAGCTGGTCGATCTTACGCTTCAGCTCATCCAGCTCTGTAGGCATGGAGTCCAGCTCCGTCTTGATCAGGGCACAGGCTTCATCCACCAGGTCAATCGCCTTATCCGGCAGGAACCTGTCAGAAATGTATCTGTGAGAAAGCACTGCTGCACTGACGAGGGCATTGTCCATGATCTTGACACCATGGTAGACCTCATATCTCTCTTTCAGTCCACGGAGAATGGAAATAGTATCCTCAACAGTAGGCTCCTCTACCATAACCGGCTGGAAACGACGCTCCAGTGCTGCATCCTTCTCAATATACTGACGATACTCGTCCAACGTGGTTGCCCCGATACAGTGCAGCTCACCTCTTGCCAGCATAGGCTTTAACATATTACCGGCATCCAGTGCACCATCTGTCTTGCCTGCACCAACAATGGTATGCAGCTCATCAATGAACAGAATGATCTGTCCCTCACTGTTCTTCACATCCTCAAGAACCGCTTTCAGACGCTCCTCAAATTCTCCTCTGTACTTGGCACCCGCTACCAGTGCTCCCATGTCCAGTGCAAAAATCTTCTTATCCTTCAGTCCCTGCGGTACATCACCTTTCACAATACGCTGTGCCAGACCTTCTACAACTGCTGTCTTACCTACACCAGGCTCACCGATCAGAACCGGGTTGTTCTTCGTCTTACGGGAAAGGATACGGATCACATTCCTGATCTCGTTATCCCTGCCAATAACCGGATCCAGCTTCTGGTCTCTGGCCTTCTCTACCAGATCCTGTCCGTATTTAGTAAGTGTATCATAGGTTGCCTCCGGATTGTCGCTGGTCACTCTCTGATTGCCTCTTACTGTAGACAATGCCTGTAAAAACCGCTCTCTGGTGATGCCAAACTCACGGAACAGCTCCTTCATGGAAGGACTCGGATACTTGATCATGGCGAGCATCAGATGTTCCACAGAGACATACTCATCTCCAAACACCTTCATCTCATCCTCAGCAGAGATCAGTACCTTGTTCAGATACTGCCCCACATAGGGCTGTCCTCCCTGAACCTTGGTTCTCTTACTGATCATCTCTTCGACTTTGTTCACAAAGTACTGCTGGTTGATCTCCATCTTCTCGATCATTTTTAAAATCAGGCTGTCCTCCATAGTCAGCAGACTATAAAGAAGATGCTCCTGCTCTATTTCCTGATTGCCATAATCGCTGGCAATTTTCTCACATCCCTGCACGGCTTCCATAGATTTCTGGGTAAATTTATTGATGTTCATAAGCACACCTCCTACTCATGTTCTATTGATACTATAACACCAGTTGTTAGCACTGTCAAGAAGTGAGTGCTAATTATTTGTGAAACTTCTGTGAAATTTATGAGTCACACATATTTCCTGGAAAAGCTTTTCCTCCGCCCCCACCTGACAGGAAGATCTCTTTTAAAACAGATCCAGCATATTATCAAGATAGATTTCTTCCCTGACACGAAGCTGATACTCCGGCTTCGTCATATAATAAAGAAGAAACTCCAGTATCAGTGCACTGCCAAGTCCCCGGCCTTCAATCTTGAAGTTGGAAAATCCCATAGGCAGATACACGTTCCTTATGTCGTCAATACCGATAAATCCCGGATTTTCCATTGCTTTTGAAAAGCGATAGCCCTCCCTGATATCCGGTGCCTTGCAGGAAAAATCAGGACAGACTTCCCCAAGATTCTTTCTACTGACTGCTTCGTAGCAGCGTTTTCTGTCTTTACACCCAAAGAAACAGCACTCATTACACAGAAATTCTACCTTGTCCCTTTGCTCCTCTGTCAGTGTCTGCAGTCTGTCAAAAGCTTTATTTAACCGGAAATCCGGCACCACATACAGGAACTCTGATCTTTCCACTTCTTCTCTGAACTGTTGAAAATCTGTCAGTACTTTGGTCGTAGAGGAAACAAAATAGAGATTTGGATACTTTTCTTTTATGTAATCCAGCAGAAGATCAGAATAAATAATAACTCCATTCCTGATTTTGCTGCCCGCATCAAACAGTCTGCAGAGGTCATTGCATTTTTTATCTGAAAGATGTTTCTTAGTAAGCAGTGAATTGCTGAAAGTCAGTCTGGCAGAAATTCCATATTTCTCCATGAGAGAAAGAGCCTCCAAAGGGTCATGGCCTCCAAAGGATGTCCGTCCTCCGCCCCAGATACAGTCCGAGGGTGCCCCATAGACAGATCCAATTTCACACCAGTCATAAAAATATTCCCTGTGAGCATAAAACAGCGGCAAAAAGACACTGTAAAACTCATAAAATTCAAACAACCCGGGAAGATGATAATATGCTGTCTCTTTTTTCACGCTCTCCATGTCCTATCTGTACTCCAGTATTTCTTCCAGCTTCTTTCTTGAAGTAGCCCCACAGAATATTAAAACGCAGTAATCTGGTCTATCGCGTACAATGGCAGATTGACGAGCCATTCTTCTTTTTTATAATCTGCCATAGATGTACGAACAGATATTTCAGGTGAAAATTTTTCCTGATAACTCTTCAAACTCTTCGCTCTGAGATTTACCTCTGCTTTTACTTCAACTGGGACAATCTTTCCTCCTGTGTCAACCACAAAGTCAATCTCGCAGGAGCCTCTGTCATTGGTGTAATAATAAATATCCAAATCCTCAATATTTTTTAACTGCTGGCAAACATATTGCTCTGTCAGTGCGCCTTTAAATTCTACAAAAAGATCATTTCCATCAAGCAGCGTATGCTGACGCAGTCCGGCCATACAGCCAAGAAGTCCAACATCCACTACAAACAGTTTAAATGCCTTCAGGTCCTCATAAGCCCGCAAAGGAATACCTGCCGTATTGACACGGCTGATTTTATGAACAAGTCCACAATCACTGAGCCACATAATTGCCGCCTCATAATCCTTCGCGCGAGCCCCTTCCCTGACAAGGCCATAAATAAACTTCTTATTTTCCTTCGCCAACTGAGAAGGAATACTGTTCCATATCATACGTAATCTCGGAACGATTTCATTAGGTGCATGCTTTGAGAAATCCTGTTCATAGGCCATAAGAATCCGCCTTTGAATTTCGCGAACCTCATTAAAATCTTTATTCTCTGCGAAGCTTTGCACAGCTTCAGGCATACCACCAACATAATAATAGTGTTTCAGTGCGTCAATATATGTCAGCTTAAAACTTGTGATCATTTGAAAATCCCGTTTGTCAATCAGTTCAGCAAATCTTTCCTGCCCATTTGCCATCAGAAACTCTCTGAAAGAAAGAGGATAAAGATTCATGAAATCTACCTTGCCAACTGGAAAAGATGTTCCCTGATGCAGAGCAATGCCAAGTAAGGAACCTGCACACACAATATGATACTGCGGCGCATTTTCATAAAAATATTTAAGTGAAGAAAGCGCCCTTGGAACTTCCTGTACTTCATCGAAGATCAATAAGGTATTGTCAGGATCAATTTTGTGTCCTGCATACAATTCCAATCCCATGATCAGACGCTCTGTATCCAGATCAGAAGCAAATAATTCTGCCATTCTGGAATTGGAATCAAAATTGATATATACAGTATCTGCATATGCCTGTTGTCCAAACTCCTTCATCAGCCAGGTCTTACCAACCTGACGTGCTCCTTCTATAATCATGGGCTTTCGATGTTTATTTTGTTTCCATTTTAACAGCTTTTCAATCGCAGTCCGGTACATACTTGCACCTCCCATAATAATCTTTGTTTTTCTCTTGTTAACTCGCTTTTTCTCACATTTTCATTTCTTCATAGAGATATTTTCTAAGTCTATGTCATTCCCCTTGGCCATGAATCATGGATATTCGGATGTTTAGGGTACACAAAACAAGACGTCGTCTTATTCTGTTATGATCGGCCTTTCTTCCCCCAACTCCTTACGGCAGCCTAACCTCCCATGTCATACAGGATCTCTTTTATTTCAGAGTCCTTAATTCCTTCGTTCTGCTTATCCATAAAGGGGCGTCATGATGCTCCATTGCTGAGTCTCTGCTCTGATGGTAAGAAATCTGACTTAGCTCTCTATGTTTATGAATTTCTTCTGTTCCTTTCAGCACCTTGCGGCGGACGTC